>CALDUJ010000075.1 GCA_937923735.1 uncultured Flavobacteriaceae bacterium
ATTCTTATGACTTATAAAATGTAAAATGGATGTAATTTCATTAAACTTGTAGTCGTAAAACTTAACAACATGAAATCATTTAGTAAGATTCTCAATTATATACTTATTCTTGTTGGTGCAGTAATCGCTATCTATGCACAAGCAGGAGAAGCTCAAGACACTAAAATTTTGGTTATAGGAATTGTTGTATTAATGGTCGGGATATACCGCATTTCAAAGAATATAGGAGAGAAACCTAAAGGCCCAGAAGGTTTCGTGAAAACTGAAGAAGATGTTTAAGATTGGAGATAAAGTATCAGTGTTAGATGATGATATATCAGGTGTTGTTACGAAAATGGATGGTCCAAACGTAACTATAGAAACTTCAGATGGTTTTGATATGGAGTTTAACTCTAATGAGCTTATTAAAATCGAATCATCAGAATTACAACAAAATATCTTCTCAAAAACATCTGTAAAAGAAGTGCTTTCTGAAAAGGAATCACTTAAAAGAAAACAAGCTGCAAAACCAAAAAAGAAAGAAAAAGAGCATCCCGCAATGGAGGTGGATTTGCATATTCATCAACTGACTAATTCAACAAGAGGAATGACCAAACATGATATGCTAACCTTGCAATTAGATACAGCTAGGCGGCAATTAGAGTTTGCAATAAAGAAGCGAATTCCTAAAATAGTATTTATTCATGGTGTGGGAGAAGGTGTGCTTAAATTAGAACTGGAATATCTTTTTGGGAGATATAATAATATAGCCTATTATGATGCCAACTACCAAAAATACGGACTAGGCGCTACGGAAGTTAAAATTTTCCAGAATGTAAAGCCGAATTAAAAATCGGGCGTAACAAAACGATCTCTTTCGGTACCAGTATTGTCAGTTTTTCTGAAAGGCGGTAAGGTCCCAAAATCCAATTCATCTTGAGTTATACTAGGAAGAGCAATTCTTAACACTTTACAGCTTATAGTATAGGTTTGCACAATAGTATGCTCTCTGTAAGCAGTGGCGGGTTCGCTCATTGAAAACATGTCATTTAGATAATCTGGTCCTATGTTAGCATTATCGATATCGTTTGTTGGATTTTGATCCGCGGATTCGGTTTCTTCGTCGCGTGTTAAAACACCATCGCCGTCATCATCGGTATCCAAGTAATTTGGTATGTCATCTAAGTCAGTATCTAAAGCATCATCTAAAACGCCATCATTGTTTGGGTCAGGATTTTCTGTAGCAGTTGGAACGTTATCGCCATCATCGTCATCATCTAAATAATTTGGTAATCCATCACCATCTGTGTCATCATTATCTAAATCACCATCTCCATTTATGTCTTCTAATTCAGCAGGAACACCATCATTATCATCTTCTACAAGCACGGTAGTGATTACAGCATCGCTTTCATCACTTTGCTCATCACTTTCAATACTCACTGAAGAATCTGGGATGTCGTTGCAGAAATAATTATTTGGTAATACGGTATTATAAGTTCTATAATTAAAAACGATAGGCAATTCATCACTTATAGCCTCGCCATTTGCACCAACAGCCAAGAAGTTTTCTATACCTGTAATTGTTGAAGAAGTAAATTCAATAGAAAGTGATTCAGAAGGGTCATCTTTTGTTTTGTAAAATACTAATTCTCCGCATTGCTCAAATGTGTCTTCAAAATCTAATTCTAAAGTAATGATGTCACCATCATTACATGTAAGTAACCCGAAACTAAAAAAGACAATAAGAAATTTACGCATGTTTATATCGTTTAAAGCAAAAGTAATGCAAATGTCAAATTATAACGACCGCTCTGACAAATAATTTTATTTGGTTTATTTTTGTCGCTTAAAATCCCTTATTTGTTTTATGAAAACAGTTTATTTTGATAGCGCAGCCACCACTCAATTAAGAGACGAAGTTATTGATAGAATGACTAGTGTGATGCGAGAGTCTTATGGTAATGCTTCGTCTACTCATGGTTTTGGACGTTCTGCCAAGGCTATTGTTGAAAACGCTAGAAAAACAATTGCTAAATATTTGAATGTGTCAGCTTCAGAAATTGTGTTTACTTCTGGAGGAACTGAGGCCGATAATTTGGCTATTCGTTCAGCTGTGAGGGATTTAGGTGTAAAGAAAATAATTACATCGAGGATAGAACATCATGCGGTTTTACATACCGTAGACCAGATGGAGAAAGAATACGGTGTGTCTGTTAAATATGTTGATTTAGATGACGATGGGCATGTAGACTATACTCATTTAGAAGAACTTCTAAAATCACCTAAGAAAAAGCTCGTAAGCTTAATGCATGTTAATAATGAAGTCGGTAATTTACTGGATATTGAGCGTGTAGGCAATATGTGTAAAGAAGCTGATGCACTATTTCACAGTGATACTGTACAGTCGGTGGGTCATTACGAGCTTGATTTACAGAAAGTACATATAGATTTTATGGCTGTGAGTGCGCATAAATTCCACGGACCAAAAGGTGTTGGGTTTGCATTTGTGAGAAAGAATTCTGGGTTAAAACCTTTGATTTTTGGGGGAGAGCAGGAGCGAGGTTACAGAGCAGGAACCGAGGCTATACATAATATCGCTGGATTAGAGGAAGCTCTTAAATTATCTTATGATAATCTACCTGAAGAAAAAGCGTATATTAAAAGTATTAAGTCTTATTTTATTAAAAGATTAAAAGAAGAATTCCCTTCTATAACTTTTAATGGCGCATCAGATAACTTTGAAAAGAGCACCTATACACTTATTAACGTGTGTTTACCTATCGCGCCAGAAAAAGCACCTATTTTACTTTTTCAACTGGATTTAAAAGGTATTGCTTGTTCTAAAGGAAGTGCATGCCAAAGTGGTGCCGCTAAAGCCTCACATGTATTATCCCAGATTTTGTGCTATGAAGATATTCAGAAGCCGTCGCTGCGATTCTCGTTCTGTAAATATAATACAGAAGAAGAAGTTGATTACGTAATTGAAGTTTTAAAAGAATTTGTCGACGAAGACTAACCCTTATCCTTCGATTCAACAATCAAATACGTAGATGTTGTGTTTCCAATATTGATGACTTCGTGAATAGATGTTTCTGATTTGCTCCAAGTTGTGCCATCTTTTACAGTTATTTCTTTTGTGCCTTTCACGTCTGTTATTCTAAAAGTCCCACCTTTTAATGTGTAACCAAAATGTGGTACGTGATAATGCTTCTCATGGCCAACGTTAGGAGGGAAGGTGCACTTTAAAATACGTTGAGAGTCATCTTCTTTTAGTACTTCACATACCTTTTTACCTTTCCAGCCTGCTTTCAATGGGTCTGGAAGATTTGATTTGTTAAATAACTTAGTTATTGCCTTGAGTATCAAAGATTCCATGATGGCATAACCCTTGGCATTTGGATGCACGCCATCATCCCCTAGATCAGCTCTGAGTCCTTTTTTTTCATCTACCATAGCCGAATAATAATCCACATAGGTAATATTATTTTTATTGGCATAATCTTTAACCAAAGAATTAAGCTCAATCACTTTATCTGCAGGTTTAATTTCTTCTCTCCAAGGAAAATTATTTGCTGGTAAAACAGAACATAAGATAACTTCTATACTATTTGCTTCTGCTAATTCTGCCATGGATGAGATGTTGTTATATATTGCTTTAACACTAGTTGGGCCTGTGTTATGAGCAATATCATTTATACCAGCTAGAATAACTACAGTGGCTGGTTCTAAATTTATAACATCTTGACGAAACCTCAAGAGCATTTGTGGTGTTGTTTGCCCGCTGATACCTCTATTTACAAATGATTCGTTTTCTTTGAAAAAACCTGAGCGCCAGTGTTCTGTTATAGAGTTTCCCATAAACACTATTCTACTGGAATCTTGTTTTAGTTTAATTGAATCATTTGCTTTTTGGAATCTCTTTAAATTTGCCCAATCTTGAGCATTTAATGTAAATGAAATCCCTATAATTAGTAAAAAAATAAAGGTTTTCTTCATCTTAGGTTATTACTGTTTAATAATTTTAATTTTTCTATCATTTTCTATTCCAAGGACATATATGCCAGAATCAAAGTATGATAAATCTACCATGTCGCTATTACCAGCAGATACGACTTGCCCAAGCGTATTAGCTAAAGTCCAATTAACGATTTCGGAAAGGTTTAATATCCCTGATGTTGGATTGGGATAATATGTAAAAGGCTCATCTTCTGGTTCAGGCTCTTCTTCATCAGGGACATAGTTTTCAGAGAGCCAAATAGCTGCATTTTCAGCATTTACTGCTCCAGCTTGAGAGAAATCACCTCCAACATAAAGTTTAGTAGTTCCATGATTATCTTTGGCAAATTGCATGGCATTTGCATTAACATCTACACCGACTTGGGTATTAGTTCCTAAAGCTTGCCAGCCGTCAGTCTCATTCCATCTGGCTATATTGCTTACTATGTAATCATCGTTTATGTCGAATGTAATATCGAATACACCACCAGCAAATAAATATGTACCATCATGTAATAACGTATTTACGTTATTGTTTACGCCATTCCCTAAAGTAGACCAACTAGATGTGTCTTTATTCCAGCGAGCTATACGGTTTACAGTTATTCCGCCAGCAATGGCAAAATTACCACCAAGGTAAATGTCAGAACCATTGCTTGTTATAGCTTGAACAAAACCACTTGTTCCGTCGCCCAGAGTTCCCCAATTAGTTCCATTCCATGTGGCAATTCTGTTTGCTGAATTAGCTCCAGCTTCATCGAAATTTCCACCAACATAAAGTATACCACTATCATCTATATCAATAGATCTAATCTCATTATTAGTACCTGAAACTCCAGTATTGTTATCTGTTAAAGCAGACCATTGATTACCATCCCAAACAGCAATATTTCTTGCATTTAAACCATTAAGAGTCTCAAAAATACCTGCCGCATAAATATTATCGTTATTATCTACTGCCAAAGCAAACACAGATCCATCAATGCCCGTTCCTAGTGAAGACCAGTTTGTTCCATCCCAAACTGCAATTCCACTAGTATTAACACCACCTATTTCGGTGAATGCCCCACCTGCCAAAAGATGACCATTGGATAAGATTTTTAAAGCATAAATTGGCGCATTAGCTCCACTTCCTAATGAAGCCCAAGATATGTCATCCCATACAGCTATATTGTTTGCTGTTACACTACCAGCTTGACTAAAATCGCCACCATTATAAATGTTTCCATCTGCATTTGTAGCTACTGCATTGACTTTCCCATTTATAATACCAGCTCCCATAGGCTGCCAGGTTCCAAATCCATCGACTACACTTCCTTCAATGTTCGCAATGCCATCATCTAGTTTGTATATTTCAGCGTTGGTACCATAATCGCTAAAGTATATCTCGCCACTTTCATCCAGTCCGAAACTGGAAATAAACTCTCCATTTGTTTGAAATAAAAGTGTGCTGCTGGCATCACCTGTAGTGTCGTTATAATCCAATGCCCAAACTCTGCCTCTTACATAATCACCGAATATATACTTCCCACTAATATTGGGACTATCCGTAGAAATGTCTGAACCTCTGTAAACGTAACCACCAGTTATGGATACACCTTGTGATCTATCATAGAAAAAAACAGGAGCGCTTGTAGGC
Source organism: uncultured Flavobacteriaceae bacterium (assembly GCA_937923735.1). Taxonomy (GTDB): domain Bacteria; phylum Bacteroidota; class Bacteroidia; order Flavobacteriales; family Flavobacteriaceae; genus JABABD01. The sequence goes on from CALDUJ010000075.1 coordinate 5,618, forward strand.
TCGTTGATTGTAACATTACTGTTCGCAATGCTATTGGCTTCAAAACGACTCCAGCCATAGTTCTCTCCATTTTCGATGAGATTGATTTCTTCAAAGGCATTTTGCCCTACATCTGCAGCCCAAAGTCTATCGGTTGGATTGTCGAATGAGAATTTCCAAGTATTTCTTATGCCATAAGCATAAATTTCGTCCAAACCAGCTTGACCTACAAATGGATTATCACTTGGTATTTCGTAATTGCCATTAGGTAGGGCAGGATTTGATTCTACGGGGTTGCTCCCATCTACATCAATGTCTATCCGACAGATGCTTCCAAATACCGTATTAATGTTTTGTCCGTTTCCTACAGGGTCGTTTGCACCACCACCATCACCAAAAGAAATGTATAGATACTCATCAGGACCAAATGCGATTTTTCCACCGTTATGGTTACTTGCATTTTGGTTTTTGTCAAAACGAAAAATAACAAGTTCACTACCTGCATCTGCTACATTATTATTATCTGAACTTACGGAAAACCTTGAGAGAACTATCTCTATGTCTGTATTAAAGTTTCCTATGGTATAATAGACATAGAAGTAACCATTGTTTACATAATCAGGATGAAACGCTAGGCCCAACAACCCAATTTCTTGTCCTACTTCAAAATAGACTTGATTTGTTATGTCAAGAAATGTATTTGAAGACGTTGTATTGGAATCGTTGTCAAAAACTTTAATTCTTCCGGCTTGCTCGACTACGAATAGTCTATCTAAGCCATCATTTGAAGGCTGAATTTCAACAGGAAATTCAAAATCTAGATTGGGGAATGCAGGTTCGTAAGTGATTTGAGCGTTGACATAATAAAAGACCAACAAAAAAAATGTAAATACTATAGATGTACTGTTTTTAGCTTGCATAATCTATTTTTTTATAATGCTATAAAAATAGATAATTCCTAAGAACAGTGTGCTATAATTTAAGTTAAATACTATTGGTTATTAAGTAATTGGATAAATAAAACTTCAATAAAACAAAGCTTTATTCTTTAATAATTTTGATTGTCTCACTATTTTCAATAGTCAAGAAATAAACACCTTTACTATAATTAGATAAATTTACTAAAGAGCCGTCTCCGTTTGATAATATTTGACCTAGATTGTTATACAGAGTCCAAATTTTTGACCCAGAAAGATGAAGAATACCATTTGTCGGATTTGGATAATATGTTACATTTTGTTTTTCAAAATCGTCAGTTGTTAATGTTTCAGACAACCAAGTTGCTGTATTGTTGGCACTTATATTACCTGCGTTTGAAAAATTACCTCCTACAAATATTTTGTTTACACCATCCCCATCCAGAGCGAAAGCTATATCATTAACTTTAATATCGACTCCTACATTCTGATTTGGCCCTAGTGCTTCCCATTCATTTGCACTACTATATCTTGCTATGTTTTTAACAATAGGATTCTCGGTGGAAGTAAAAGCTAAGTCAAAAGTACCAGCAGCATAAAGATAAGTGCCATCATGTATTAGAGTATTCACATTGTTGCTTACACCGTTTCCAACAGTATTCCATGAGGATGCCGTTTTATTCCATCTTGCAAGACGGTTCACAGTTTGTCCGCCAGCGATTGCAAAGTTTCCACCAATATAAACATCTGTAGGTGTGGTACATATGGCTTGTACGAAACCGCTCGTACCGGTGCCTAGAGTACCCCAATTAGATCCATCCCAAGTGGCTATTCTGTTAGCCGTATTACCACCAGCTTCACCAAAATTTCCTCCAACATATAAAATTCCTGAATCATCTATATGCAAAGACCTTATTTCATTGTTGGTTCCAGATGTCGCGTTGCTGGAGTCTGTTAAAGCAGACCAAACCGTACCATCCCATAAGGCAATGTTTCGTACGGTAATTCCACTAACAGTTTCAAAAGTACCTCCAACATATATATTGTCACTATTATCTATTTCCAATGCTAATACAGGACCATCTATACCATTTCCGACGGCAGACCAATTAGTTCCGTTCCATACTGCTATATTATTCGCTGAAATCCCACCGATTTCCGTAAAAGAGCCACCAGCGTACAAATTCCCATTAGAATCTAATTTTAAGGCATTAACAGTTCCATTTGAGCCACTTCCCATTGTACTCCAGCCATTGGTTGCATTCCATACCGCTATGTTATTTGCATTGATAGTTCCTACTTGAGTAAAGTTACCTGCATGATATACATCACCTTGCGAATTCGCGCAAATAGCTTGTACTTCTCCATTTATTATACCTTCATTGAGTTGTGACCAATTTCCTGTACCATTTACCGCAGTACCTGATGGTGGGGTAGTGCCATCAACTAATTTATATATTTCAGCATTAGTACCATAATCACTGAAATATAGCTCACCGCTTTCATCTAATCCAAAACTGGAAATAAATTCTCCAGAGGTTCTAAAGAGAAGTGTACTGCTTGCTTCTCCAGTAGTTTCGTTATAATCTAAGGCCCAAACTCTACCACTAACATAATCTCCGAAGATAAATTTTCCATTTATATCCGGTGTATTGGATGTGACTTCAGAACCTCTATACACATACCCGCCAGTTATTGAGACATCTCCTTGATTTCTGTCGTAGGAAAAAACGGGAAAGGTCGTTGGTTCGTTAATAGTGACATTGCTGTTAGCAATACTATTGCCTTCAAAACGACTCCATCCATAGTTCTCACCATTTTCAATGAGGTTGATTTCTTCAAAGGCATTTTGTCCTACATCTGCAGCCCACAGTCTACCGGTCGGATTGTCGAATGAGAATTTCCAGGTGTTTCTTATGCCATATGCATAAATTTCGTCCAAACCAGCTTGCCCGACAAATGGGTTATCACTTGGTGTTTCGTAATTGCCATTAGGTAGCGCAGGATTTGACTCTATAGGGTTGCTTCCATCTATGTCAATATCTATCCGACATACGCTTCCGAAGACCGTATTGATGTTTTGACCGTTACCTAGGGGGTCATTTGCGCCACCACCATCGCCCAGAGAAATATATAGGTATCCATCTGGTCCAAATGCAATTTTGCCTCCGTTATGATTATTTTCATTTACATTTTTGTCAAAACGAAAAATAACAAGTTCACTACCTATATCCGCTGCATTATTATCACCTGAACTTACAGAAAATCTGGACAGAACTATTTCTATATCAGTATTAAAGTTTCCTATTGTATAATAAACGTAGAAGTAGCCATTGGTTATATAATCTGGATGAAACGCTAGCCCCAACAATCCTATTTCCGCTCCAACCTCAAAATACACTTGACTTGTTATGTCGAGAAATGTATTTGATGATGGCGTATTAGAATCATTGTCAAAAACCTTAATTCTTCCAGCTTGCTCGACTACGAATAGTCTGTCTGTACCATCATTGGATGGCTGAATTTCTACTGGAAATTCAAAGTCTAAATTTGGGAAAGCTTCAGTGTATGTTATTTGAGCACTTGAACTTAAAGAATATAAGCATACAAGTATTGATAGAGATTTAAGCAAAATTTTCATAGTGAGGGGTTTTCTTTTCTGCAAATGTAAGAAAATCGCTAGAATCTCATCCCTAGTCTTAAATTGAAAACTCTAGGCGTTAAATAATTTGGGATAGCATACTGGCGTTTTGAGTACACATCTCGTACCCAAGTATTTGTTATTGAGTTTTGTACATCAAACATATTGAATATTTCCACACCAAATGTTAATTCCTTGAATTTACTTTTCCAACCACTGTCATAGACCTTCTTACTATCTACCAAAACATAAGAGATACCTAAGTCTGCTCGCTTGTAATCTGGTAAACGACTTTGAAAATCATAAGGGTCAGCATAACTTGGAGACCCACCGGGAACACCTGTGTTGTATACTAGGTTTAGATACATCTTTAAATCTGGTATGTTTGGAACATAGTCTTGGAATAATATACCAAACTTCAATCTTTGGTCTGTAGGTCTGGAGATGTAACCACGATTATCGATATTTTCTTCAGTTTTTAGATAACCAAAACTAAACCACGATTCAGTACCAGGAACAAATTCCCCATTAAGTCGCAAATCCAACCCATAGGCATAGGCTTCAGCATTGTTGTCAGCGCGATAACGAATACGAACGTTTTCGATAGTATATGGATTAACATCTGTTAGGCGTTTATAATAAGCCTCAGAAACTAATTTAAATGGTCTATTCCACATGCTAAAGCTATACTCATTACCCAATACAAGATGAAAAGACTTTTGGGCTTTTACATTTGGTTGTACTGCTCCAAATTGGTCTCTTAATTCTCTGTAAAATGGAGGTTGATAGTATAAACCACTTGCTATTCTAAATAACATATCCTTGTCCCAATCAGGTTTGATTGCGAATTGTACTCTTGGACTAAAAACTGTTTGGGATGTGCTTTCTATCCCATCCCCACTCACAATCCAGTTTTGAGCTCTCACGCCAATATTATAGAATACGTCATTATTGTTCCATTCATCTCTTTTACTCCATTGGGCATAACCAGACAGTCTGTTTATTTGAACACTATTAGTTGCTCTTACATTATTAAAAGCTACCAAAGGACCTTCATAAGGCTCGTAGGGTTGATTGTTAAAATTATCAATTGTAGGAGGGTTTATAGAAAAACCTGCAGAATCAATTACTTCCCATTCTATGATTCGGTCCCGAATATCTTCATGAGTGTACTTTACAGACCATTCTATCTTACTGTCATCTAGATTGTAATCGCCTTTGTGTTCGATATTAGTTATTAATGCATCTAAGTCATTTCTTGCATGGCTTAATTGACCACCAATACCTTCAGAGAATTCAACTTCTCCAAGATTTTCATCACCAATATTACTATTAACTTCACCCAGCCTGTATTGAGCAAGAATATCGAAATGTTCTTCTTCTATGGTATGATATGTTGATGCGATAAGCTTTAATGTTAAATCATCATTAACGAAATAATTAGCCTTAAATGCACCAAAATACGTATTGTATTGGTCTCGTTCTTGGCCTTCATAGAAAACTAATAAAGCCAGAGGATTTGCTAGAGTACCGAAATTGGTTTGCCTAGTTTGAGGTTCGTAGTTGTATTTGTTGATGGAAATATTTCCTAAAAAACTTAAATGAAATTTATCAGTAAATTTATAAGTTAAATAGGTTTGCGCATCAGCAAATTTTGGGTCGTAATTGGTTTCTGTTTCCTTAGCTTGAACTAATAGACTATTATCTCTGTAACGCAATCCTATAATTCCAGAAAGTTTAGAATCTTTACTTATAGCTTCGGCAGAAATACTTCCACCTAATAAACTAAGGTCTGCATTTATTCCAAATTTAATGGGGTTACGATAGGTAATATCTAATACTGAAGATAGTTTGTCACCGTATTTTGCTTGAAAACCACCAGCAGAAAAATCAACATTCTGAACTAAATCTGTATTAACAAAACTCAAACCTTCTTGTTGACCAGAACGTACTAAAAAAGGTCTGTATACTTCTATTTCGTTTACATAAACAAGGTTTTCGTCAAAATTACCGCCACGAACTGTGTATTGTGTGCTAAGTTCATTCGTTATGCTAACTCCTGGAAGTGTTTTTAATATATTTTCGACACCTGGCTGGGCACCTTTAATAGTTCTTATAAGTTCGGGAGTGATTGTAACTATACCCTCCACTGCTTTTCTTTGATTCCCTGAAATAACAACTGGAGCAATTTGTTCGATTTCCACTTTCATGACAGGATTAAATTCAAACTCTTCTCCGTTCTTTAAATTAAAAGTAGCACTAACTCTTTCATGAGAGATATGAGTAAAGACTATTTCTATATCTTGATTTGCTGGAATTTTTAATAGATAGAATCCATTTTCATTGGTTTGTGCACCAGTATTATCAGTCTTAATATTTACACCTTCTATAGGTGAGTTAGCATCATCCAATATAACGCCTCTTATGGTTGCAGTTTGAGATAAAGCAAAAAATGGGAGCAGTAAAAAAAGGAAAAGAAAAGTGGATAGGTTAGACTTCAAGTGATTTGTTTTTATTTTCTAAAGAAAGTTGCTTCAAATGTAGCGCTATTTCCAACATTATCCGTTACTATTATTTTTAGATTATTCTTAGTTTCTATAACGGCTTCATCATTAAAATCGTACACTAGCATACCTTTTTTAGCATCAAACTCCATAAGAATCCATTTGCCGTTAATTGTTGCTCTATAGTTTCGTATGCCAGATAAATCATCTTCGAGTTTAAGCTTTAGGTATCTGTATTTGCTTAGCCATTTACCATTACTAAAATTTACAGGTTTTATTGTTGGATTTTCAGTATCGCGAGCCAATATGAATTTACCAAGATTTTTGGTTTTAGTCGTCAATATATTTCCTTTTTTTCTAGTTGAGGAATAGGTTGTATACTGATCTTTGTAACCAGTTAATCTTGCAATAAACAGCTTGTTTTTATCGATTTCTGAATAGTTGCTTATATCGTATGAAATAGTAAAGCTTTTTTTAAGTGGTACAGTAGGTTCATGTAAAACTAAAGTATCGTTTTGTACCCGAAAATCCATGTAAAAATCATCATAGAAACTATTTTGCGGTATGGTTACTTTGAAATTCCCATCTTGAAGGGTAGTGCTTTGATCTGCCTTGATAAAATCATTTGTGATTTTTGTGGTCTTTGGTTCTACATCATTAAAGAGTTTACCTTCAATAGGGATAGTTAACCAAGCATCATTACCTTTAAAATCCTTGATTCTTACTTTATATACAGAATTGGTGCTATCTTCAACGAAGATATAACCATCGTTGTCTACATTTTTATAAAGACTAAGAGGATTATTTGGTTCGATAAATAATTTTTGAATTCTATTTTTATTTTTTTTAAAATAGGAGTAATCGATTAATCTATTCAAGTGCCCAGTTTCGCTAAAAGAAAATCTAGAAAAATCAATTTCAAGGTTTCTATTACCATTAAAAAAAGTTTGGATGTTGCTCACGCCATTTTTATTGGCAGCCAAATCTTGTCTATCCCATGCCACTACCCCAAAACCTAATTTACCAAATGCTGTAATTTTCTCAGCTTTGTAGTCTCCATTTTTTTGAGGAATTATCCGCAATTCAACTCTGTCGTTAGAATGATTAACATGTGATATTGGATTTTCTGGGTATGCATAAACGCCAGTAATAGTGGGCTTTTTTGTGTCCTCAACATCAATTCCAAAAAGCATAGGATTCATTGGTCTTTCTTTACTATCCCTTATTTCGAAATGAAGATGTGGACCTCCAGAACCTCCTGTATTACCACTAAACGCTACTATTTCGTCTTTGGTTATTGGTAATTCTTCAGCAGCAGGAAAAAGCTCAATTGTAAATGATTCTTTTTCATATTGTCTTTGTTTAATGTAAGCTTCAATTTTAGGAGCGAATTTCTGCAAATGTGCGTATACCGATGTATATCCATTTGGATGTGTTATATAAAGAGCTTTTCCATATCCCCAATGAGAAATTTTTATTCTGCTAACATATCCTGGAGCCGTAGTATATACTTTAAGGCCCTCACGTTGCTGTGTTTTAATATCCATGCCAGAATGGAAATGATTAGAACGTAGTTCAGCAAACGTGCCTGAAAGTACTAAAGGAATATCCATTGGATTTTTAAAATAATCCTGAGGGTATTTGCCTTGAGCAAAAATTTGATTAATAGAAATAAGTAAGAAAAAAACTAAAAATCGCATACACATATTCTAAATGCTAAAGTATTAATTTGTAGGTAATATGCAAAGGCTGTACCAAAAGGATACAAGTGTTATTTATCTTTAACGAACAAATATTCATAATTGTGTAAATACTATTCTGTTTTTTTAATTAACTTTGTGTAATCAGTATTGAATATTGTAGATGAGTAAAATTGAAGATATTGTAGACTCCTTAGAGAATAGAATTAGTAAGATGCTTCATAAGCTAGAAGTTTTAAAACAAACTAATTCAAGATTAAGTGAAGAGTTGGCATTGTCTGAAAAAAATAATTCTGAACAAGAGCGGGAATTAGTCTCTTGGCAAGAAAAATACGAATCACTCAAACTTACAAATTCAATGTTGGGCAGTGACGAATATAAAAGAGAAACAAAGCTCAAGATAAATACGTTAATCAGAGAGATTGATCATTGCATCACTCAATTAGCTGAATAATGTTATAATATAATTGATGTCGGAAAAGCTTAAAATAAAGCTATCTATAGCTAATAGAGTATATCCTCTAACGATTCCACCGGAGCAAGAAGAGGGTTTACGTAAAGCAGCTAAGAAAATTGAAGATTTAATTAAACAATTTGAGCAAAGTTATTCCGTTAGAGATAAACAAGATGTATTAGCAATGTGCGCTTTACAATTTGCTTCTCAATCGGAACAAAAAACAATAGATAAGATAGTTGTGAGTGATAAAGTTGAGAATAAGCTAGAAGCTTTAGATCAACTTCTTCAGGCACATTTAAATTCTTAAACGTTCTTTAAATAAAATAAAGGTTACTGCCTGCATTAGTTATTTTTTTTGATAAACTCAACGTTAATTCTTTAAAAAGGGTGAGTTGAAGTTGTAAAAGCGAGCTGCCTCGAGCAGATACTTGATCAACTTGTTAGCCCTAAACTTGTTTTTAAGGAGTTTATACAAAAACCAAAACTTTTGCAGGCTTTTTTTTAAAACTAACGAAACCATGGATAACACAATTTTATTAATTGTAGTAGGAATAATAAGTGCAATTGTAGGCTTTGTAATTGCAAAATCCCTTGAAAAAGGTAAAGCATCAAGACTTATAAATAATGCAAAAAAAGAAGCGGCAAGTATATTAAAAGAGGCCAAGAGTGATGGAGAGGCAGCTAAAAAAGAGAAAATGCTTCAAGCCAAGGAAAAATTCATAGAGCTGAAGGCGGAGCATGAAAAAGTAATTTTGGCCAGAGATAAAAAAATGGCAGAGGCCGAAAAACGAACTAGAGATAAAGAGTCCCAAGTGTCTAATGAATTATCTAGAGCTAAGCAACTAAACCAAAATGCTGAAAACAAGACTAAAGAATACCAAAAAAGAATAGAAGTTCTCGACAAAAAGAAAGAAGAGATAGAACGTCTTCATAGGAGTCAAGTAGAGCAGTTAGAGGTAATTTCCAGTTTGTCAGCAGAGGATGCTAAATCGCAATTGATTGAATCGCTTAAAGGTGAAGCAAAGAATGATGCTATGGCTTTTGTTAGGGACAAGATGGAAGAAGCTAAACTTACAGCCCAACAAGAAGCAAAGAAAGTTATAATAAACACGATTCAACGTGTTGGGACTGAAGAAGCAATAGATAATTGTGTGTCAGTTTTTAATATTGAATCTGATGATGTTAAAGGACGTATCATTGGTAGAGAAGGACGTAATATTCGTGCTATTGAAGCCGCAACTGGTGTTGAGATTATTGTAGATGACACTCCTGAAGCGATTATCTTATCCTGTTTTGATTCCGTTAGAAGAGAGGTGGCGAGATTGTCCCTTCATAAATTAGTTACCGACGGAAGAATACACCCAGCAAGAATTGAAGAAGTTGTAAGAAAAACAAAAAAACAAATTGACCAAGAAATAATAGAAGTTGGTAAGCGTACCGTTATTGACTTAGGAATCCATGGATTGCATCCAGAGTTAATTAAAGTTGTGGGGCGCATGAAGTACCGTTCATCATACGGTCAGAATCTTCTTCAGCACTCCAGAGAAGTAGCTAAACTTTGTGGTATTATGGCGGCTGAGATGGGACTCAATGCTAAACTTGCTAAGCGAGCTGGACTGCTTCATGATATTGGTAAAGTCCCAGATGCAGAAGCAGACATGGAAACACCACACGCAATACTTGGTATGCAATGGGCAGAAAAACATGGAGAAAAAGCAGAGGTGTGTAATGCTATTGGTGCTCACCATGACGAAATAGAGATGACTTCTTTATTGTCTCCAATAGTTCAGGTTTGCGATGCTATTTCTGGAGCAAGACCCGGAGCAAGACGTCAAGTATTGGATTCGTACATACAAAGACTAAAAGATCTAGAAGATATTGCTTTTGGTTTTGAAGGTGTTCAAAAAGCGTATGCGATACAAGCAGGTAGAGAACTTCGTGTTATTGTAGAAAGCGAAAAAGTAAATGATGATAAGGCGTCTAACTTATCATTCGAAATTTCTCAGAAGATACAGACAGACATGACTTATCCTGGTCAGGTTAAAGTTACCGTTATAAGAGAGACTAGAGCAGTTAATATAGCTAAGTAGAGTGCTTACTTTTTAAATTTTATGATAAAAGTAGAGCCTATATTTAGTTGGCTTTCAACTTGTATAGTACCTCCTAAAGCTTCTAATTGATTTTTTGTTAAATACAACCCAATGCCCCGAGAATCATATTCTGTTTTATTGTGAAACGTATTATACATTCCGAATAATTTCTCACCATATTTTTCAAGGTCTATACCTATGCCGTTATCTTTAATTTTAAGAATATAATTATGGGGTGTTTCCTCCCCCGTAATATTAATTTTTAACAAAGAATCTTCCTTTCTATATTTGACGGCATTAGTAAGTAAGTTAAGTAAGATGCTCTCCAAGTATGTTGGTAAGAAATCTATATAAATAGATTCGCTAATGTTTATACTGATGGAGGCGTCATAGTCTTTTATATCTGCTTTAAGTACATTTAGTGATTGGTTTATGTAATCTACTAGATTTAATTTTTGAGTCTCTAGAGAGGCTTTATTAATCTGCACTTTAACTATATCTTCTAAATCATTAACCGTGTCAAAGAGTGACTTTGTTACTAGTTTTATATGACTAAAATGATCTAGCTTTTCTCTATTAGAATCTGATTCTTCGTAGAATTCAATCATGGAGTTTAAATTACCAGTATGTGTCCTCAGATTATGAGAGACTATATGAGCGAAATTTAAAAGTTTCTGATTCTGATTTGTTATTATATTGAGGCCGCTAGAAAGCTTTGTTTCTCTTTCTTTTCTCTCTGTTATATCTGTATGCGTACCAATAATCCGTTTAGGTGTTCCATCATCTAACCATTCAATTATTTTCCCTCTGTCTAAAACCCATTTATAACTACCATCTTTGCAACGAATTCTATGTTCGTTTTTATAAAGTGTTTCAATTCCTTCTAAATGGTTTTGAAAATCTTTTAGATATTTTTCCTTATCATCTGGATGAACGCGGTCGTTCCAATCATTTGGATTAGCTCCAAATTCATCATTGGTGAAACCTATAATGTTTTTGGATTCTTTAGAGTAGAAAACTCTATTGGCATCAGCATCAAAATCCCAAATACCTATATTAGAATTTTTTAGAGCGAATTGCCACTTAAGTAGGTCGTAATTTTTGCTATTACCATCCATACTAAAATTTATTTGATCTTTAAGAGATAACATTGCCATTTTGAATTCAGGTAGATTTGAATTATAAATGTATTATTTAGAGGGTCTATACGGGCTAATTAAATTAGCAAGCAAATGTTAATATCGATAAAAGACATTTTTAATCGATGAAATGCATTTTCATCGACGAACGACATAACTTTTCTTTTAGATTTTTTTTAATGTAACTGAAAATGGGATTATATAACAATAAGATTATCAACCTTATAGACTGAGGCTTGATAGGGTTTTAACAAAAATTCATTGTCCTGATCACTCTCAATAACGGTCGAATTAGAAATAATTAGCTTTGTGGGATTAAAGCTATTTAATGAAAAAGAAACTTGCGAAGCTGAGAAGTTAAGTAGTATAAGGAAACAATCATTTTCTAGAGTTCTGGTATAGGCATAAACTTGTTCGTTCGCCGAATCCAAGACTTTATATTCTCCATATATTAATGCCAAATTTTCTTTTCTGATTTTCGTAATTCTTCTAAAATAATTTAATACTGAAAACTGATCTTTTTCTTGAGATTTCACAGATATTCGAGTGAGGTGATTTGGATTTACCTTAAGCCAAGGTTCACCTATTGTAAACCCAGCATGTTTGGTTGTATCCCATTGCATAGGAGTTCTCGCATTATCTCTAGCTGCTTCTTTTTCGTTTTCAATAAAAGCTTCTAAATCAGCTCCTTCCTTTTTAAGACTTTCGTATTTGTTTAATGTATTTATGTCTCTATAATCTTCAATAGACTCAAATCTAATATTAGTCATCCCAATTTCATCACCATAATAAAAATAAGGTGTTCCTCTCATAGTTAACAAGAACGTATGAAGTAGGGTAGCGGAATTTTTCCAGTATTGATGGCTATCGTTCCCCCAACGACTTACCGCTCTCGGGAAATCATGATTACTTAAGAACAAGCTTCCCCATCCTTTTTTGGCAAAAACTGCATCCCATTTAGAAAAAATGTCTCTAAATTCTGAAAGTTTCCATTTGTCTTTACGCATCATAAAAACTTCGCCTTCAGAACGATCCAAACTCATTAAATCAAAATGAAAAAACATATCTAGCTCATTTCTGTCTTCATCAACAAACTTTAAAGCATTATCTATAGTAACACCAGGTGCCTCACCAACAGTCATAACATCGTATTTGCTAAGTACCTCATTGTTCATCTCGTTTAGGTAATTATGAATGTTTTCACCTTCAGCATAGTAGGTTATAAAGTCTCCCTTATACTTTTTAGGCAATTCAGGAAAAGTGGTGTCTTTAGATAGGAAAGAAATAACATCCATCCTAAATCCGTCGACGCCTTTTTTAAACCAGAAGTGCATCATATCATAGACTTCTTTTCTTACCTTGGGATTTTCCCAATTAAGGTCAGGTTGCTTTACAGAGAAGTAATGTAAATAGTAAGAATTAGTTTGCTCATCATATTTCCATGCGTTGCTCTCCACATCAAAATAGCTCCAACGTTCATTTGGCTTTCCCTTTTCAACAGGCCACCAATGGTAGTAATCTCTATATGGATTCTCTCTGGAACTTCTCGACTGTTTAAACCATTCGTGTTCATCACTGCTATGGTTAACAACTAAATCCATGATTAGTTTTAGACCTCTGTCGTGCATGCCTTTGAGCAATTCATCAAAATCGGACATAGTACCAAACTCGCTCATGATATTACGGTAATCGCTTATATCGTAGCCATTATCATCATTTGGGGATTCGTAAATTGGATTCAGCCAAATAATATCAACACCTAGACTTTTTATATAATCTAATTTTTCGATGATACCTCTTAAATCCCCAATACCATTGCCTGTAGTATCTTTAAAACTTCTAGGATATATTTGATATACAATTCCTTCTTTCCGCCAGTTACGCTGTGTTTTATTTGGCATATATGATTTGTTTATTCTCAGTAAAAATAATTATTTTCTTGGATGGTATTTGTGCATTACATCAGACAAATGCGACCTGTCTACATGCATGTATATTTCTGTGGTAGTAATGCTTTCATGCCCTAACATTAACTGTATTGCTCTAAGATCAGCTCCGTTTTCTAAAAGGTGAGTAGCGAACGAATGTCTGAAGGTATGAGGCGAAATGTTTTTCTTCAATCCAATTGTTTCGGCCAATTGTTTTACAATAGTAAAAATCATGGCACGAGTAAGCTGTTTTCCACGTCTGTTTAAGAACAACGTGTCTTTATATTCATTGGGGGTATTTAAATGATTTCTTATGTGTTCTCTGTATATTGATATGTATTTTTGGGTGGACTCTCCAATAGGCACAAAACGCTGTTTGTCTCCTTTGCCTGTTACTTTTATAAAACCTTCATCAAAAAATAAATCTGATAACTTTAGATTTGTCAGTTCACTTACTCTAAGTCCACAGCTGTATAAAGTTTCTATTATGGCGCGATTACGCTCTCCTTGCGGTTTGCTTAAGTCTATTGCCGATATTAAGGCATCAATTTCGTCAATCGATAAGGTATCAGGTAGTTTTCTGCCTATTTTAGGAGACTCAATGAGATCTAGGGGATTAGTTTCTCTATAATCCTCGAAAATAAGATAATTAAAAAAGCTTTTTAGACCAGATAACAATCGAGATTGAGACCTAGCGTTTATACTTTTGGCCGAATAATATATAAACTCTTTGAGTATGTCATTATCAATAGATAAAGGTGTTGGTGTCATGTCTTTAACTTCTAGATATTGAATAAGTTTTGACACATCTCTAGTGTAATTGTCTATAGAGTTTTTGGAGAGTCCTCGTTCTATCTTGAGGTAGTTTTGGTAATCGTTAAGTGCTTGGCTCCAGTTCATTAATAAACAATCTAGTTAAATTATTCTTTAAAAAAAATCTTATTTAATTATTTGAAACGTATATTTATATAATAATTAATTTAAATCCATTCAAATTATGAAAAAATCTATTTTGGCAGTTGCTCTTACTGCATTTTTTATTGTTTCAATGCAAGCGCAAGAAACAACTTTCGGTATTAAAACCGGTTTAAACTTCTCAAAATTTGGTCAAGATGCAGATGCAGATGGTCGTACCAGTTTTCATGTAGGCGGTATTGTAGATATACCTATTAACGAAACCTTTCATATCCAACCGGAAGTGCTTTACTCTGGTGAAGGCTCGGAAGATTTGGAAGCC
>CALDUJ010000076.1 GCA_937923735.1 uncultured Flavobacteriaceae bacterium
CATCTTACCCAAATGTGCTTGGTGGAGATTTTGTAGTTTTTCTGCTTCCTCTTTTGGTTGAGAGCGATTTGGGCCCTTCTTTAAAAAGGCTATGAAATACTGCTGCATGATTACAGTATCACCTGTTTTTTCATCTACATAGTCAAACACTTTAAACCCATCGGCTAATAGCTCTTCCTTAATTTTTTTGACACTTTTTTGCTCTTTTTGAGTAACTACTTCTTGTGTCTTTTCTACCCTATTCTTACAAGAAAAAACCAGTGTAAATACACAAAGCATAATCATTATTCTATAAATTATTTCCATTTGTTGTAAGGGTTTTTACTTAATTGCGAATTATAATACTTTATATCTCCTGTTACTTCTTTTCCTAACCAAGTTGGGGTTTTAAATTGTTCGTCTTTACTATTCAACTCTATTTCTGCTAAAACTAATCCATCATTATCCCCATAAAACTCATCAATCTCAAAAATATGCTTTCCTACTTTTACTTCAAAGCGTTTCTTTTTTATAATCCCTTCCTCACATAGAAGCATCAAAGCTTCTGCATCTGTTTTGCCAATTTCCTTCTCCCACTCGAAACGCGAAGTACCATCTGAAGAGGATTTTCCTTTTATGGTTAAATAACCTTTATCCCCTTTTAATCTTACTCTTACCGTTCTTTCCTTATCACGATTTAAAAACCCTTGAGAAATTTGAGTACTCTTAAAAGCTTCTTTCTTATAATCGTCAGAAACAACCAAAAATTTACGCTCTATCTCTATCATTTATCATCTATTATCGATGGTACATTTTGGCATTTATTGAAGGAATCGTAACCTGATTTAAATTCATTAAAGACCTATTTTAGATAAAGATATTATAAATTTATGGTATGCCAGATATCCTTCCCAATAGAAAGATAATACATGTTGATATGGATGCCTTCTATGCTTCTGTGGAACAAATGGATAACCCTGAGCTTAGAGGAAAGCCCCTCGCTGTAGGGGGAAGTGGAAGACGTGGTGTTGTTGGGGCTGCCAGTTATGAAGCCCGCAAATTTGGTGTTAGAAGCGCTATGAGTGGAGCTCTGGCAAAGCTGAATTGCCCACAACTAATTTTTGTAAGACCACGCTTTGAACGTTATAGCGAAATCTCTAAAAAAGTACGCAAAATATTCTTTGACTATACCGAGCTCGTAGAGCCTTTATCTATGGACGAGGCTTATTTAGATGTTACAGAAAATAAAAAAGGAAATCCAAGTGCTTCTCTGATTGCTAAAGAAATTAGGCAGCGCATTTTTGATGAAGTTGGCCTAACAGCGTCTGCAGGAATTAGTATCAATAAATTTGTTGCTAAAATCGCGAGTGATTACAATAAGCCCAACGGTCAAAAAACAGTCCCTCCAGAAGAAGTTTTGGAATTCTTGGAAGCGTTGGATGTTCGAAAATTTTTTGGTATTGGTAAAGTCACCGCAGAAAAAATGTATCAGCTAGGAATCTTTACTGGTAAAGACCTTAAAAGCAAGGATATTGATTACTTAGGAGAAAAGTTTGGGAAATCAGGTAGGTACTACTACTATGCTGTTCGGGGTATACACAACAGTGAGGTGAAGCCTCACCGTATTCGAAAATCTTTAGCTGCAGAAAGAACTTTTAATGAAAATTTATCTTCTGAAGTTTTCATGCTTGAAAAGCTAGAAAAAATAGCCGAAGAAGTTGAAAAACGACTCAAGAAAAGCTCGGTCGCTGGAAAAACCATCACCCTAAAAATAAAGTATAGTGATTTCTCACTACAAACACGAAGCAAAACTCTACCCTACTTTGTTTCGGACAAGGCGATTATTCTTGAAACAGCTAAATCTCTTCTATATCAAGAAAAAATGAAGGATTCGGTTAGATTATTGGGAATATCTCTTTCTAATCTCAATACTGACAAGCCATCCTCAAAAGCTTTAATTAAAGACAAGGAAAGTGTCAGCGTACAACTAAAATTTGACTTCTAGATATTACACGTTTCTATTTCAGTAACTCTTAATGTATTAACCATTCCTTTTGCTTGGATTGGCATAGCTGCTAAGCTTACGAGCATGTCTCCAACATCCAAAAATCCTTTTTTGCAAGCAATACGATTTACGTCCTCAATAGTTTCGTCAGTACTAACAAACTTATCGTAATAAAATGCTTTTACACCCCAAAGCAAGCTTAGCTGCGTAAGTATTCGTCTGTTGGATGTAAATACCAAAATATGACAATCTGGACGCCAAGCCGATATCTGAAATGCCGTATAACCACTATTTGTTAATGTAGAAATCGCTGTGGCATTAATCTCGTTAGCCATATTTGCAGCATGATAACATATGGATTTCGTAATGTAACGCTTTGTACGAATGTGTGGTGGCGATTGCGGCACCGAAATCAATGGTGAGTTTTCAACGCTCTTCAAAATACTGGCCATCTTTTCGATAACTTGTACAGGGTAATTTCCAACAGATGTCTCTCCGGATAGCATTACAGCATCTGCACCATCCATCACAGAATTGGCAACATCGTTAACTTCTGCTCTAGTGGGTGTTAAACTTGATATCATCGTCTCCATCATCTGCGTAGCAATAATCACAGGAATACGTGCTTGTTTTGCGCGTAACACCAATTGCTTTTGAATTAAAGGTACTTCTTGGGCTGGAATCTCTACTCCCAGATCACCTCGGGCAACCATAAGTCCATCACAGTAAGCAACTATTTTATCAATATTTTCAACTGCTTCTGGCTTTTCGATTTTTGCTATAATAGGAATTTTGTGTGCACTATGCTCCTTAATAAGCTCTTCCAAGCCCATCAAATCTTCAGCATGACGAACAAAAGACAATGCTATCCAATCTACTTCCTGCTTAATAGCAAATATGGCATCTTTTATATCTTTCTCTGTTAAAGCAGGTAGAGAAATATCTGTGTTTGGAAGGTTTACTCCCTTTTTAGAGCGTAGAGGGCCTCCTTGAATTACTTTTGCTTTAACTTCGGCTTTTTTATCAGTGCTCAGTACTTCAAACATGAGCTTTCCATCATCTAATAAAATACGCTCGCCTTTTTTTACATCTTTAGGGAAGTTATCATAATTCATATAGACACGTTCCTTGGTGCCTTCAAATGCTTTTCCGGTAACAAAAGTTAATTCATCTCCTTCGTTCACTACTACTTCTTCCTTCATAACACCAACACGAAGCTTAGGGCCTTGTAGGTCTCCTAGTATCGCAACGTTTGTATCGTTTTCTTTATTAAGGTCACGAATCATTTTAATTCGCGCTTTTACATCACTGTAATCAGCATGAGAAAAGTTAATCCTAAAAACATTCACTCCTGCATCCATCATTGCCTTAAGCGTCTCCTTCTTACTAGTAGCTGGTCCTAGCGTTGCAACAATTTTCGTCTTCTTTTGTTTTGGCATTAGTTAAATATTAAGTTGTTTTTTGATTTTAGTTGATTAGTATCTACAGCATAAGCTGTTACTATATGTGGTATTTTTTGAATACTATTAAGTATTGCTTTTTCACCTGAGAACCATCCATCTGTATCTATTTTTAAAAAATAATCTACGTTTTTATATTCTGAAATAAGGTTGTGAGTCTTCATAGATGTCTGATTATCTCCAAAAAGTGAGCTTGTATTATTTAATGTTTCTGATTCTTTTCTACAAACATTATTTACTAAACTCCATCTTGTTTGATGGTTTATATCTTCCCAATCAAAAATTGAATAGCTTGCTGAAGCTTGGTCATAATCCAAATCCTCTCCTTTTCTAACAAGATTAATAGCTAAATTCTTGTTCAACAAATACGCTAATCTGTAATCTTCTAAAGAACAATGGATAGCAATTAAGGTATATGTTACTTCTTCAAATACGTCTTCAAGAATTAATTTGTGCTTTGCCATATCTCCCGAATTGCTTGGGTAAATATAGTGTATACAGCAATAATTAAAGCATTATATAGGTAAACTTAACTACAATTAATAACGAAAACGTTTGAGTAGAAAATAAGTTAAGAAACCCTAGAGATACGGTTTTGGTAAGCAAAAAAAGCGCGTTTTGAGGCCTTTTCTTCTGCTTTCTTTTTAGAGGTTGCCCGTGCTTTTGCAATTACTTTATCATTGATAGAAAGCTTTACAGAAAAATGCCTTAAATTATCATTCCCTGTGTCTTCGTAAACATCGTAATCAAAAGTGTTTTTCTCTTTCTGGCACCACTCTATTAACAGACTTTTATAGCTTATAACCTTTCCTTCTAGCTTAACGATATCAACATAAGGAATAATAACTCTTTTGTAGATGAAGTCTTCTGTATGCCTATATCCTCGATCTAAAAAAATAGCGCCAACAAGAGCTTCAAATAAATTACCATGTATGTTATCTCCAAAGCTCTCCTTAGATATTTTACTTTCTATATAGTTAATTAGGTTTAGGTCTTTTCCTAATTCATTTAAATGTTCACGACTCACAATTTTAGAGCGCATTTTAGTTAAATACCCTTCATCACCTTCAGGCACTTCTTGAAATAAATGAGAAGCAATAACAGCACTTAACATAGCGTCTCCTAAAAACTCTAAACGTTCGTAATTGACTGCGTTTCCTTCCTTATCTCTGATATTCATTGAGCGATGCGTAAAGGCTTTTTTGTAGTATTTTAAGTGTTTAGGCTTAAATCCTAAAATCTCACTTAAACCCATAAAAAAATCCCCGCTGCCTTTAGAACGAGAATTAAATATGTTACGAATGGATTTCATCCGAAAATCAGTCTAATTTTTTGAACAACACACAGGCATTATGCCCTCCAAAACCAAAGGTGTTACTCATAGCAACTTTAACATCTCTTTTTTGAGGTTTGTTTAATGTCAAATTTAATTTTGAATCTATTCTTTCGTCCACCGTAGTATGGTTAATGGTTGGCGGAACAATACCATGTTTCATGGCAAGTATGGATGCAATCGATTCAATCGCGCCAGCAGCACCCAATAAATGGCCAGTCATGGACTTGGTTGAATTAATACTAATATTTTTTGCATGATCTCCAAACACTTCGGATATGGCCTTAAGCTCTGCGACATCTCCAAGAGGAGTTGAAGTTCCGTGTGTATTAATATGATCAACTTCTTCTGGCTTAATACCAGCATTTTCTAAGCAGTTTTTCATGACTGCAATAACACCTATTCCATCTGGATGAGGCGCAGTCATATGATGAGCATCTGAAGACAATCCGCCTCCAAGAACTTCTGCGTAAATTTTAGAACCACGAGCTTTAGCATGTTCGTAGCTCTCAAGCACAATAGCGCCTGCTCCTTCACCTAGTACAAATCCATCTCTGGTTGCATCAAAAGGTCTTGAAGCTGTCTCTGGGCTCTCATTTCTTGTAGATAAGGCATGCATGGCATTAAAACCGCCCATACCTGCAATAGTAACTGCGGCTTCACTTCCACCAGTTACAACTACATCACAATTTCCTAGACGAATTGTGTTTAAAGCATCTATCATGGCGTTTGCAGAAGAGGCACATGCCGAAACCGTTGTATAATTAGGCCCCATGAATCCATGCTTAATGGATATATTGCCTGGCGCAATATCTGCAATCATTTTAGGGATAAAGAACGGATTGAATCTTGGTGTTCCGTCTCCATCAGCGAAGTTTAATACTTCTTGCTGAAACGTTTCTAAACCACCTATTCCAGCTCCCCAGATAACACCAACTCTCAGTTTGTTGACCTTATCTAAATCTAGACCCGAGTCGCTGATGGCTTCATCCGAAGCCACCATAGCGTACTGGGTAAACTTGTCCATCTTACGAGCGGCTTTTCTATCGATAAAGTCGGTCGCAGTAAAGTTTTTTAGTTCACAAGCGAATTTAGTTTTGAACTTTTCAGTATCAAAATATGTTATAGGTGCAGCACCGCTTCTACCTTTTATTAAAGCATCCCAATATTCGTCTTTGGTATTGCCTATTGGTGTAAGTGCGCCTAGACCAGTAACTACAACTCGCTTAAGTTCCATAAGTAATATTACTTATTTAGCGTCTTCAATATATGATATAGCTTGACCAACTGTAGCGATGTTCTCTGCTTGATCGTCTGGAATCTGGATATCGAATTCTTTTTCGAACTCCATAATCAATTCAACAGTATCCAAAGAATCTGCTCCTAAATCGTTAGTGAAACTAGCTTCTGTAACTACTTCGTTTTCGTCAACGCCTAGCTTATCTACGATAATCGCTTTAACTCTTGATGCAATGTCTGACATAATCTTTTAATTTTAAGTTTTAATTAGGTGGCAAAAATAAAAAACTTTCTTTTAAATCGCACTTTTACCTGTAAAATAGTGTTTTGTAATTTAGCGAAATAAAATCGAAGAAAATCTGTTTTGTTCCTTAATTGTTAATAATAATTCTTTTTTTTGTTTTTGAACTATTAAACACTTGAACTCGTAAAATGAAACGTATTATAATTTTTGCGTCCGGTTCTGGATCTAATGCAGAAAATATTATTACCTACTTCCAACAACGAGAAAGTGTCTCTGTTGTTCTTGTCATGACTAACAATCCTCATGCCAAAGTTCTTGAGAGATGTAAGCGATTGAAAATAAGCGCTTTGTCGTTTAATAAAACAGCATTCAGAAAACAAGAGATTGTTCATTCTTTATTAAAAGAAATAAATCCAGATTTAATTGTCCTTGCTGGTTTTCTTTGGAAAATTCCAGAATACTTGGTCAAAGCATTCCCAAATAAAATTATAAATATTCATCCTGCTTTATTACCAAAATACGGCGGTAAAGGAATGTATGGTATGCATGTTCATGAAGCCGTTCGAGCAAATAATGAAACAGAAACTGGTATCACGATTCATTATGTAAATGAACATTATGATGAAGGCGGTATTATTTTTCAGGCTAAATGTGATGTAGATAAATCAGATTCTGCAGAAGATATTGCAGAAAAGATTCATGAATTGGAGATGGAGCATTTTCCTAAAGTGATTGAATCTATACTTCTTCCAAAACATGTCTAAAAAAAAGAAAAAATACTACGCCGTTTGGAAAGGTCACCATACAGGTGTCTTTGAGTCTTGGTACGATTGCAAAGCGCAAATCAAAGATTTTAAAGGTGCGCAATACAAATCGTTTGAGACTTTTGATGCTGCAAAAAAAGCATTAAAAGGAAACTATAAAGATTATATCACCAAAAAAGGAAAGTTTAAAAGCGAATTATCCGAAGCGCAACTAAAAAAAATCGAGCAGCCTAATTACAATTCTATTTCGGTAGATGCTGCCTCTAGCGGTAATCCCGGTAAAATGGAATATCGTGGGGTGGACACCAAAACTAAAAAAGAGCTTTTTAAGCAAGGACCATTTAAAGAGGGCACTAACAATATTGGTGAATTTTTAGCATTGGTACATGGGCTTGCTTTTCTTAAAAAGAAAAAAAGTAACAGAATCATTTACACAGACTCAAAGACAGCTATAAGTTGGGTGAAAAAGAAAAAATGTAATAGCAAATTGACTCAGTCCAAAAACAACGAGGATTTGTACGAGTTAGTAAGAAGGGCAGAAGATTGGCTTAAAGAAAATAACTTTAGCACGGTTATTGTAAAATGGGAAACAAAGGCTTGGGGCGAAATTCCTGCCGATTTTGGGAGGAAGTAAGTTATTCTCTCTTTTAAAGACCATTATAATATGAAACATACGCTTTTTTATCTTATTGCCTTTTTGGTTTCCTTTTCTGCTTTAGCTCAAGAATCATGGGAATTAAGAAAAAATAGTAATGGTATAAAAATTTATACTCAAGATTATCCAAATTCAAAATTCAAAGAATACAAGGCTCAAATGACTTTGAAAACTTCTTTACAAACCGTTAAGTCGGTAATTCTCGATGCTGAAAACTTGAAAAATTGGAACTATAAGACCTCTAAGAGTAGTTTGATTAAAAAGATTGACGATAACAACTATATTTTTTATCTCTACAATGATATGCCTTGGCCAGTGATGAATCGTGATCATATTTCTGATGTAATAGTCACTTACCCAAATGAAAAAAGTATACTTATTACCATTACCCCTAACAATGATGTCCTCCCAAAGTATGATGGTGTTGTAAGAATCACAAACTTTAAGGGTTATTGGCTATTAGAAGAAACCGATAATGGTGTTCGTATTACCAATCAATTATTTGGTGACCCAGAAGGCGGAGTGCCATCTTGGTTAGTAAATTCTAAATTAATAAAGTCCCCTTTTACGGCATTTAGCAACCTCAAAGAACTACTCAAAAACAAGCAAAATTAATCTTATTGTAATTACTACAAAGAGCACTATATTTGCACTTTAATTCAGAACGCTTATATGAGCAAATTAGTTATTGTCGGAACTGTCGCTTTTGATGCTATTGAAACACCTTTCGGCAAAACAGATAAAATTTTGGGTGGTGCCGCAACTTTTATTGGTTTGGCTGCATCTCAGTTTAATGTCGATTCTGCAGTAGTTTCGATTGTTGGCGGTGACTTTCCACAAGAATATTTAGATTTACTTTCAGACAGAGGAGTTGACATTACAGGTGTAGAAATCGTGAAAGAAGGAAAAACATTTTTCTGGAGTGGCAAGTATCACAACGATATGAATTCTCGAGACACTTTAGTAACTGAACTAAATGTCTTAGCAGATTTTAATCCAAAAGTGCCAGAAGCGTATAAGGATGCCGAAATAGTAATGCTAGGGAATTTACACCCTTCTGTACAAATGAGTGTCTTAAAGCAAATGAGCAACAAACCAAAACTTGCGATTCTAGACACTATGAATTTCTGGATGGATATTGCTTTACCAGAATTAAAAGAAGTTATTGCTAAAGTAGATGTCATTACCATAAATGATGAAGAAGCTAGACAGCTCACGGGAGAATATTCTTTAGTGGTTGCAGCTAGGAAAATCCATGATATGGGACCAAAATATGTGGTCATCAAAAAAGGAGAGCACGGAGCCTTATTATTTCACGATGACAGCGTGTTCTATGCACCTGCATTACCATTAGAAGAAGTCTTCGATCCAACAGGGGCGGGAGACACCTTTGCTGGTGGCTTTGCAGGATATTTAGCTAAAACAGAAGATGTATCTTTCGAGAATATGAAGAATGCTGTGATTTACGGTTCGACGTTAGCATCATTCTGTGTCGAAAAATTCGGAACTGAAAGAATGATAGATTTAAAACATAATGAAGTCCATCGACGCTTGAAGCAGTTCAAGGACTTGACACAATTTGAAATAGAATTAACATAAACAAGCGCGCTAAACTTTAGCGCGTTTTTTGTTCCAATAATTGAAGAATAAAAACCATGAGTGATGCTTTAAAACATGAGTGCGGAATTGCTCTCATAAGGCTTTTAAAACCATTAGAATATTACAAAGAGAAATACGGAACTGCATTTTATGGCGTGAATAAAATGTACCTAATGATGGAAAAGCAGCACAATCGTGGCCAAGATGGTGCTGGTTTTGCAAGTATCAAACTAGATACCAAACCAGGCGAAAGATATATAAGTCGTGTTAGATCGATTGCCCAACAACCTATTCAGGATATTTTTGGACAAATAAACGAACGTATCAACCAAGAGATTTTAGACCACCCAGAATATAAAAATGATGTTGCACTGCAAAAAAAGAACATTCCTTACATAGGAGAAGTTCTTTTAGGCCATGTACGCTATGGTACTTTTGGGAAGAATAGTGTTGAAAGTGTTCACCCGTTCTTAAGACAAAACAATTGGACACATCGTAACCTAATTTTAGCAGGGAATTTTAACATGACTAATGTTAAAGAGCTTTTTGCTAATCTAGTTGAGTTAGGACAACACCCTAAAGAATATACAGATACAATTACCATCATGGAGAAAATTGGTCATTTTCTTGATGATGCAGTCAGTAAAATATATAAGGACCTCAAAAAAGAAGGTTACAGCAAAATGGAATCATCCCCATTAATAGCCGAAAGAATAAAGGTCGCTAAAATTCTTAAGCGTTCTTCCAAAAATTGGGATGGAGGATACGCAATGGCAGGCATGCTTGGTCATGGTGATTCTTTTGTATTAAGAGATCCAGCAGGAATCCGACCAGCTTACTATTATAAAGATGATGAAGTAGTAGTCGTTGCTTCAGAGCGACCAGTTATTCAGACAGTATTCAATGTAGAATATGATAACGTAAAAGAGCTTCCTCCCGGAAACGCCATCATCATTAAAAAATCTGGTGAAACCAACATCAAACAAATTATCGAGCCTCTTGAAAGGAAAGCGTGTTCTTTTGAACGCATCTATTTTTCCCGTGGCAGTGATGCTGAAATCTATCAAGAAAGAAAACAACTAGGCAAATTATTAATGCCTAAGGTATTAGAAGCTATAGAGGGAGATACAAAAAACTCTGTCTTTTCCTATATACCAAATACGGCTGAAACGTCTTTCTTTGGTATGATAGAATCTGTTGAAGACCATCTCAATGAGCAAAAAACAAAGACCATACTCTCAGGGCAAAGAAATCTGTCGGCAGAAAAGGTAACTGAGATTCTTTCTGAGCGTCCACGAATAGAGAAAATTGCTATTAAAGATGTCAAGCTTAGGACTTTTATTACTGAAGATAGTAGCCGAGATGACCTAGTAGCTCACGTTTACGATGTTACTTATGGCGTTATTAAACCTACTGACAATTTGGTTATTATAGATGACAGTATTGTTAGAGGAACCACTCTTAAGAAAAGTATTATTAAGATGATGGATAGATTGAAAGCAAAGAAAATTATAGTTGTCTCTTCTGCACCTCAAATACGTTATCCGGATTGTTACGGTATAGATATGGCAAGATTAGAGGATTTAGTTGCATTTAGAGCTGCATTATCACTCTTAAAAGACAACAATAAGTACAGCTTAGTAGAGGATGTTTATAAAAAATGTAAAGCTCAAACCCATTTAGACGACTCTGAGGTGACAAACTTCGTAAAAGAGATTTATGACTTATTTACGGACGAACAAATCTCAGACAAAATCTCTGAACTGCTAAGTGATGATTCTGTAAATGCTGAAGTAAAGATAATTTTTCAAACAGTTGAAAATTTAAACAAGGCTTGCCCTAAAAATCTAGGGGATTGGTATTTCACAGGCAATTATCCAACTGCTGGAGGTAATCGTGTGGTTAACAGAGCTTTCATCAATTTTTACGAAGGAAATAAAGAAAGAGCGTACTAGTAAAGTTACGGTAAAACCGTATTTTATCTATAAAATAAACGGTTTACCTAAAAAAAATGCCGTTTATCTAATAATTTGCCCTGCTACGCAATAAAGATATAATTTGGTCTCACCATAACATAAGTAGGTTAAGTTCATGGTAGATTTGGGGCAAAAAAAGGTGAACTCTCGTTCACCTTTTTTTATTTTACAATGGTTCTCTTTCAAGTAATTTAAATCCCAAAAAAAATTACTTTTATATCTCTATCCATGCTTTTGAAAGACATTTCTTACATGCAATTTTTAACATTCTGAAAATTAGTTTTTTATCTTAAAAATCTTCTAAAAAGTCTTTTATATAAAGGCTTCTGTTGTATTTATAAAACCCCGCTAAACCTAATTTATGAGTATTTTATCTAATAAATTCAATAAATCGAAAAAAGCTACGTTATATTAGCATCACCATAACATAAGTAGGTTAAGTTCATGGTAGATTTGGGGCAAAAAAGGTGAACTCTCGTTCACCTTTTTTCATT
>CALDUJ010000077.1 GCA_937923735.1 uncultured Flavobacteriaceae bacterium
TCCTCCAGTGGTTTCTATGTCTATTATTGCGTACAAAAAAGGTTTATCTGTTTTTAAATTGAATAGTTTCGAGCTCCAAAGATACTGCTTCCTACACGAATCATATTACTACCACATTCGATGGCTAATTCATAATCGCCACTCATTCCCATGGAAATGGTTTTCATCATACAGTTATCGTTTTCTATCTCTTTGAGTTTATCGAAAGTTGATTTCAAATTATTGAACTCCTGTCTTATTTGTTTATTATTCTTAGTGAAAGTCGCCATACCCATCACACCAACTATTCTAACGTTATTTAATTCTGAAAAGTCTTCGGACATTAAAATAGTTGAGGCCTCATCTGTTCTCATCCCAAATTTTGAATCTTCTGAAGCAATCTTTATTTGGAGCAGACAATCAATCACTCTATTGTGCTTTTTTGCTTGTTTATTTATTTCTCTTAGTAGTTTAAAATTATCTACCCCATGAATCAAACTCACAAATTCGGCCATATACTTAACCTTGTTACGTTGTAAGTGCCCAATCATATGCCATTGAATGTCTTTTGGCATTTCTTCATATTTCTCTACCATTTCCTGGACTTTGTTTTCTCCAAAAATACGATGACTTGCGTTGTAAGCCTCCATAATATCATTTACTGGCTTAGTCTTAGAAACGGCTACAAGGGTTACTTGTTCTGGAAGCGAACTTTTTATATTATTAAGGTTTTGTGCTATGCTCATTAAAATTCGTAAATAGTTAATCCACTACGCAGTTTAGGTTCGATATAAGTACTTTTAGGAGGCATTTTTAGGCCATCATCCGCAATGCGTTTGATTTGTTCAATGGTTGCAGGAATCATACCAAAAGCTACTTTAAATTCGCCGTCATCAACACGTTGTTTTACATGTATGATGTCATTTTTTCCATGAGAATAAGCGATGCGTCTATCTTTTCTTAGGTCTTTAATACCAAGAATTGGTTTTAAAACTGTTTGATATAATAGCTGGGCATCGAGATCGGTTAAAGAATCTTTTATATCGAAAATAGTCTTGCGTAAATACAATGAATAGAACTCACCATCTAAATACATATTAAAATGATGCTTTTTAGAGGGCTTATATAATTGAAGCCCACGATTCTGAATTCTGAATATCGTATCCAACTTAATTAAAAACTGTTCTTTGGTTAGTCCGTTTAAATCTTTTATTAAACGATTGAATTCATATACTTGCAAATCACTTTCAGGAATCAAGTAACTCATAAAATAATTATAGGGTTCGTTTCCTGTATGATTTTTATTTTTTGCTTTTAATTCTTCAGCTAATAGAAAGGATGAGGCAGTTCTGTGATGACCATCTGCTATGTAAACAGACCCAATACTGTCGAATTCCTGTTGTATCGATTTAATGTCCTTTGTATCATTCACCAACCAGACCCTATGCGTATGTTTATCATGGGTAGTGAATTCATATTCTGGACGTTCTTTCATGTGTTTTTCAATGATATCCTTAATAACGACATTGTCTGGATAAGTCAATAAAACAGGTTCGCTATTAAAGCCAACAACTTTCAAGTAATCCTTAAATAATCTTTCGCGTGAAGCTATAGTATCTTCATGAATTCTGATAAGTTCATTTTTGTAATCGTCGGTAGATGTTGCAGCAATGATTCCGCAGAAAGAATGTTTGTTGTTAGTTTTTTTGTAAATGTAGTAGCAAGGTTTTTTATCTTCAATTAAGATTTCTTCCTCTTTGAACTCATAAAATCTGTTCTTAACGAGCTTAAAACGTGTAGCTTTATCAATTTCCTGCTGAAATTTATAACCAGGATTAATAATGTGCAAAAATGTGTAGGGATTAAAATCCAATTGCGCACCTAATTCTGCAGCAGAATAAGCTTCATAGCTTCGAGA
This sequence comes from uncultured Flavobacteriaceae bacterium, assembly GCA_937923735.1. GTDB lineage: Bacteria > Bacteroidota > Bacteroidia > Flavobacteriales > Flavobacteriaceae > JABABD01. The sequence continues at coordinate 1,898 of CALDUJ010000077.1, forward strand.
AGCTACAAGATTTGCCAAACCTCTTGTTGGTCGTACTGCCTTAAATGGAACTACTTTTGCCATTAATTAGTGTTCAGTTAACAGTTGCAGTCGGTAGTACCTTATCGTAAATGATTGTGTACTGTGACTGGAAACTGATTACTTGGAAAATTGTTTTGCAATTTTCTCTGCTTTTCTACTTTCAGAATAATCATAAAAACCTTCTCCAGATTTAATGCCTAATTTACCAGCTCTTACCATATTGACTAATAATGGGCAGGGTGCGTATTTCGGGTTCTTGAAACCATCATACATCACATTTAAAATTGAGAAGCATACATCAAGTCCAATAAAATCCGCTAGTTGTAGCGGGCCCATTGGGTGTGCCATACCAAGTTTCATGACAGTATCTATTTCTTCTACACCTGCAACGCCGTTATATAATGTTTCAATAGATTCGTTAAGCATGGGCATTAAGATGCGATTAGCAACAAAACCAGGATAATCGTTAACTTCTACCGGAATTTTCCCTAAGGTTTTACTCATATTCATAATGAGTTTTGTGACTTCGTCACTCGTATTATAGCCCCGGATGATTTCTACTAGTTTCATGATAGGTACAGGATTCATAAAATGCATCCCAATCACCTTGTCTGGTCTCGAAGTTCTAGCGGCTATCTGCGTGATGGAAATTGATGAGGTGTTTGTGGCTAAGATGGTGTCTTCCGGGCAGGCTTCATCTAGCTGCTTAAAAATTTTCAATTTAAGGTCAACATTCTCAGTAGCAGCTTCTACAACAAGACTGGCATATTCAACACCTTCAGTTAGACTAGTAAATGTTGAGATATTAGATAAAGTTTCTTGTTTATCCATTTCAGTGATTTTTTCCTTAGCTACCATTCTGTCTAAGTTCTTGGTGATAGTAGCTATACTTTTTTTTAGGGAAACATCACTTATATCTATAAGTTGTACCTTGAATCCACTTTGTGCAAAAGTGTGCGCAATACCATTTCCCATGGTTCCTGCGCCTATTACTGCGACGTTTTTCATGTCTTAGAATTGATTTATAATCATTGTTGCAACACGTAAGGCTTCAGTACCGTCGTAAAGTGTTACAATAGGTTTTGTATTGTTATTAATAGCGTCTGCAAACGTTTCCAATTCGTCTAAGATGGCGTTGTTTTCTGAAATTTCAGGATTGTCGAAGTAGATTTGTTTCTTCTCACCTTCAGCATTTTGGAGTATCATATCAAAATCACCGGGATTTTGAGGAGCATCTTTCATTTTAACAACTTCGCATTTTTTCTCGAGGAAGTCAACTGAGATGTAAGCATCTTTTTGAAAAAAACGAGTTTTTCTCATATTCTTAAGAGAGATGCGACTAGCAGTTAAATTGGCAACACAACCATTTTCAAATTCAATACGAGCATTTGCAATATCTGGTGTTGCACTAATAACAGAAACACCGCTGGCATTAACACTCTTTACTTTAGAATTAACGACACTCAAAATAATATCGATATCATGTATCATTAAATCCAACACTACTGGAACATCTGTACCGCGCGGATTAAACTCAGCCAAACGATGTGTTTCAATAAACATCGGACTTTTTAGATCGTCTTTCACGGCAATAAAAGCAGGATTGAAGCGCTCCACATGTCCCACTTGCCCTTTTACACCATATTCGGCTACCATGTCTCTTATTTTCTCAGCTTCTTCAACAGTATTAGTTATAGGTTTTTCAATAAAAATGTGCTTCCCTTTTAAAATAGCCTGTTTAGCGCAATCGAAATGAGATAGAGTAGGTGTAACAATATCAACCATGTCTGCAGCATCTATTAGGGCTTCAATCGTATCAAAGTATTTGTAACCAAATTCAGCTTCAACTTTTTTAGCATTATCAGAATCTGCATCATAAAATCCAACAAGATTATATTTTTCTGATTGATTGAGTAAACGTAAATGTATTTTTCCTAAGTGACCAGCACCGAGAACACCAGCTTTAAGCATAGATTATTGTTTTAAACAAAAATAAGGTTTTTAGGCCTCTGTTTTTGATAATTTGATAAAATAAAAGGGACATTTAAGTGAATTATTTATTCTTTAGGATTTTGTTTTCAACTACCAATTGTTTGTGTAATTTTAAGCAAACCTAAACTAACATAATTGAAAGATACGTTTAAGCATAAAGGTATGCGAAAGCAATTGATGGAAGTTGTTGCATCTAAAGGTGTTACTGATAAGAATGTCCTTTCTGCTATTGAAACCATTCCGCGCCATTTATTTATGGATTCAGGATTTGTAGATCACGCTTATCAAGATAAAGCCTTCCCAATTGGTGCGGACCAGACTATTTCTCAGCCTTATACAGTAGCATTTCAAACAGAATTATTACATCTAAAAAAAGGAGATAAAATCCTTGAAATTGGAACTGGCTCTGGATATCAAACAGCTGTTTTATGTGAGCTTGGAGCCAAAGTGTATAGTATTGAGAGGCAACTTGAACTCTTTAAAAAAACGAGTAATTTTCTTCCTAAGCTTGGCTATAGGGCCAAAAAGTTGATTTTTGGAGATGGCTATAAAGGTTTAGAGGGAGAGGCGCCATTTGATGGTATTATCGTGACCGCTGGAGCGCCCATGGTTCCTAAACCACTATTGAATCAATTAAAAATTGGTGGTAGGTTAGTTATTCCAGTTGGAACTGATTCGCAAATCATGACATTGTTTATTAGAGAGACGGAAAAAGAATTTAAAAAACAGGAATTTGGAGAGTTTAGATTTGTACCGCTTCTAGAAGATAAGAACTAACTATTCAAACAACTTGTCGTAATCTACATCACCTTGAATATATCGTGTTCTATTTCTGTAGTAAATACTAAAAACACTACGCTCAGCTTCGTAAACATCTGACTTGATATTAGCTAAATGTGCTATACTATGAATCAAATCGTCAGTCATATACTTTCTGTAGGGCCTGAATCTTATGGGGCGGTCCTCTTTAAACGCTTCTGATTGCCAGAGAATAAATGGAATATCGTACATAGGTTTAGAAGTGTTTTCTTCTGAATGTCCATAGCCATCTTGTGTTTCATAAACTTCTTCACCATGATTGGCGAAATAGAGCATAAACGATAAACTGCTTTTTATTTTTAATTTTTTAATTATTTCGCTTAAAACATAATCATTGTAAATGGTGGCATTATCATAAGCATCAATCATGTCTTCTATATCTTGGTACTTATCATCAAAGGTTTTGAATACTTGAAACTGTTCTGGATACCGTTTGTTATATTCTTGTTGGTTGCCTTGTAGATGTAAAAAGATGACTTTCTTTGGATATTCTTCATCTAGAGCCTTTTCAAATGGCTCTAATAAAGAACCGTCGTATGGTGTTGCCAAATCCGAACTTGTCATATTAATAAAAACAGATTCATCAGCTGCCGAGGCAATTTTAGTTAAGAGGTTTTTATCTTCTCCCAAAGGGCGCTGATTAGATATCCAATAAGATTTAAAACCAACACTATTGAACAATTGAACAATACTTCCTTTGTTTGTAGCTGTCGTGTCTTCGTAGTTTGCTAAGGTTAATGCCTTTTCCAATGACTTTATCGAACTTATGGATGGGCTAATAACTTTATCGAAGATTATTAATTCTTCTTTTATAGCTTCTAGTTTGGGGTTTGTAGGACGATCATACTCATAAAGGCTCATTTTATGGCTTGTATGAGAATCACCGATGACAATAACAAAGGTTTCATTATTATCATTTCTTCTACGAATAGAGTTTTTGAAATTACCAATTTTATCATCTAGACCTAATTCATCAAACTCATTGGTTTGATGCGAATATTGATAAGATGTTTTAAATATGAGATATGGAAGGTTTTGGTTGATAACACCAGTTAATTTCAATACTGAAAAGATAGCAACTACGCCTATAATCCCAGACAAAAGCCTTTTAAAAATCGAAGGGGGTTTAATAAACCAAGAGAAAAATCGTATTTGCTTTACAAAAAAAGGTATTATAAAGAGTAAGGGTAAAAACAGAACTGCTGAGAAAATTATCAGTGCAGCATCTATGTTTGATGTTAAAAAGTTTTTAGCCTCGTTAAAATTGGTATCAATTAGAATATATACTGTTGAAGGGTTGAAGTTTACTTCGTATAGATAATAAAAACAACTTTCAATCCAAGTAAATATCGTAAAAATAGAATAGGCGATAAAGAAAAGAATAGTTCGTGTTCTACTTGCCTTTAAAAGGCTTATAATTCCTAGTAATAAACACCCAAATAGAATCCCTTCCGCTAGGTTTTGATATCGAGACATATCAAAATAGCAGAAATTGTACTCAAATAAAAAGGCTACAATTACTGGGAAAAACAGTAACGGTAGGAGTAACAGTTTCTTCATTTACAGGGAATTATAGTACAAAAATATAGAATTAATCCTTGCTAAATCTAAGAGTACAACAATTTTTATCAATCGATGATATCCAAGAACTTAAGTCCAAAAATAACAGCATCGTTTTTAAAACCACTTTGGTAGGAACGTATATAATCCAGTCTTAAAAATTTAAACTTCTTAGAGCCAATGTTATCTATACCTATGGAGTATTCTTGATATGGTTTATTGTTCGGAATGGATAGGGCATGAGCACCTAAAACTAGATTATAATTTAGCCTATTAATTAACGGAATTTTACCCAGAATATAGCCTTTAAAATCATGCTCAGCATGAAACTCCAGGTAACTGTTATTTGTACTCATCGAGTAATAAGGCAAATTATTGAAGACATTAAGATAGCTTCCTGATTGTCCTATTCGTGTTTGATTACCATTAAAATGTTGATAATCGATAAAGGAAATATCATCTGCATTAAAGAATTTGCCAAGACGAATATTATAAGCTAGTTGACCTTTGTTTTTTAGGCTGACACGTTGAGCTACCCTTAGTTTTAACTGATCGTAATTGTAATCGCTATTTGTAGCACCTAAGCCTTTTTCGTAACCAATATATAATGATGGGTAGTCATCATTGGTAATATTAGCTTTACTATCAGGGTAACTGAAATAGTTCTGTCCGAAACGAATCCTTCCAGTAACGTTGAGTTTTACAATGTTATGCGTTACAAAAGGAGCTATACCGTATGCCAATTCGTTCGTAGGGTTGTTAGACGTATACATATCATTAGCTTCATTTACGGCAACATAATCAGTAGTATTGAACAATGCTTTTCTGCGCTCGTAGCTCAGTGAAGAATACCATCTAAAGCCATTGAACCACTCATGCGAATAGGCGACTTGCCCGAACGTTCTATCATATATCTTCATATAATTATCTTCAAAGAACAATGTGCTTACTGTATTTATAAGTGGGGAAATTGGTTGTGCTCCATTAAATTGTTCTGTTCTTACACCTCCAGAAGCTGTCAAGAAAGGCCTAGAAACATTATTGAACTTGTAAGTAGCCGACCCACTAATCCGTAAACGTTGGTCTTCTACACCATAGTTAATCCTGGTGTTTAACAGAAAATACTTCTTGAATTCATCTATGTTTTTCCTGTAATAAATATCTAAATTTCCAGTATAGCCCTGTACTGTATTGAAACTCACTGATGATAGTATAGAATTGAATCCAAAATACCAATCTTTATAAGAATTACTGTAATTATATCCGAACAACAGATTAGACAAGTTAAACTTATTGCCCTTTGCATCGATGGAATCTAAATACTTTTTAGACTTTCGTATTATTTGAATGCTATCTTTTTTAACATAATCAGTAAACTCTTCGGTAGTAAGGGGGACGGGTCTAATGGTTTTCCAAAATATGGAATCTTTCTTGTTAGCATCTTCGGTAAAAGAGAGTAATTCTCTACCAAAATTTTTGGCCTCGAACTTAGGATTAAAGTCATAATTACTGTAAACGGCAGTAAATCGTCCATCTCCTTTTATACCAAAAACACTGTATACAAAATCTATACTTTGAGATATGATTGCCCAGTGCTTATCTTTTTTAGAATATTTAAAATTTTGTTTTAATGTAATTGTGTCGACTTGCTCTATTTGTGATTGTTGTCCTGTAGTTTTTAATTCTGTAGCATAAATACTCCATTGGTCTTCAACGATGTAAATGGTTCCAGAAAACACACGGTCGTTTTCTCTCTTAGGGGTTACCTTTATTTTGTTGATGAGGTTTCCTAATTCATCATAAAAAACACCGTCCAATTTATAGCGGTAATAATTAAACGCAAAATCAGAAATAGGCGAAACCAACTCAGCACCTAAATCTATGGTATTGTTATAGAAGTTGAAATCGACATCTGTTGCATTGTTAAAACTGAAGCCACTATTGTTACCTGATACTTTTGATGCTATGATTTTTTCTTTTAGTTTATCTGGTCGTTCAAATTGAATTTTAGATAGTGTTTCCGAGAGATATAAAATACCGGTTCGTGTTGAGTCTAATCCTCCGCCAAGGTCACCTATATCTTGCCCAAGTATCTTTTCGGGAGCGTTCTTAATCCGTATTAAGCCTTTAGAGTAGAAATCGGCTTTATAGGCTCTTATTTTTTCTAAGTTAATTTTACGATTATCAATGGTTTTCCTAATAATTCGATTAGCAGGGTTTTCTTTTGCATCAACTATCACCTCGTCTAGAGACACTTTTTCTTCAGATAGAGATACGTCCAAAATAAATGGGAAGTTTTTAATGGTTACAATTTTTTTAAGCGTTTTATAGCCTAGGTATTTAAAAACTATAGTATAAGCTCCTGTTTTTGTTATGTTCAATTCATATTGGCCATCATCATTACTTGTTGTTCCAGAGTAAGTGCCTTGAATGTATATGTTTACAAATGGTAGAGAATCACCACTACTATCTTTTACAGTACCAGTTACCTGAGCTTTGATATTAAATGAAAGTAAAGTCAGAATTAATAGGAGTATAGGTCTAAGATGCATACAAAATTTTATAATATAGACGTTGAAATCTTAAAAAAGGTTGTCTTTTGTGAGACAATTCAAACATAGAGATTAAATGACCAATGAGCTGTTAGAATAATCTTAAATTAATTAAAGTTCTTTTTTATTCGGTCTAAGTTGCGCTTGTTGTCACGGTCTTTAATAGTGTCGCGCTTATCGTAAAGTTTCTTTCCTTTGGCAAGAAATATTTCGAGTTTGGCAAAACCTTTATCATTAATAAAGAGTCTTAGAGGTACTATGGTCAGCCCCGTATTTTTGACTTCTTTTTCAAGCTTTTTTAGCTCTTTTTTATTTAGTAATAATTTACGCGTACTTCTGGGTTTGTGATTATAATGCGTACCGTATGCATATTCTTCGATGTACATATTTACCACAAATAATTCGCCACGGTCATTAAATTCACAAAAACTTTCGGCAATAGAAGCTTTACTCATGCGAATAGATTTTATTTCTGTACCTGTTAACACAATACCAGCAACGTATTTGTCCAGTAACTCGTACTCGAATTTTGCCTTCTTATTTTTTATATTGATGTTTTTCTGCATGAGACGCCAAAGGTAGTTACTTATACGAAAGCATACAAGGCAGTTTATTTATGATTTTTTAAATCTAAACGGCGCACTTTTTTATATTTTTATGACTGTAAAAAGTATATTTAATTATGAAATATTTTCTATTTCTTTTAGTTTTTAGTTTCTCATTGTGTTGCGAAAACCAAAAGAAACCAGATGCTCAGGATATTGTTGATATGGCTATTGCTCAAGCGGGTGGCGAGCGTTATTATAATTCTAAAATAGAATTTGATTTTAGAGATAAAAATTACTGCGCTGTTAGGGATAATGCCGATTTTAAATTAGAGCGTCAGACGTTTAAAGATTCTGTTGTAACTACAGATATATTATCTAATTCTTATTTTCTAAGATTAGAAAACGAAGAGCAAGTCGCCCTGGCGGATTCTACTAAAATCAAATTATCCAACTCGGTAAACTCGGTCCATTACTTTTCCGTATTACCTTATGGATTGAATGACCCTACTGCGCGTAAAACGTATCTAGGGGAAGTTAAAGTTAAGGGACACAACTACCATAAAATTGAAGTGACATTTAATGAAGAAGGTGGGGGAACAGATTTTGACGATGTTTTTCTGTATTGGATTAATACTAAAAATTATTATGTTGATTTCCTAGCTTACGAATTTCATGTAAATGGCGGTGGTATGCGTTTTAGAGAAGCTTATAACGAACGAACTATTAACGGAATACGTTTTGTAGATTATAAAAATTATAAGCCTATAGACAAGGTTACAAAATTACATGAATTGGACGCATCTTTTGAAACTTCCAGATTAGAATTACTCTCTAATATTGAGTTAGAAAATGTTAAGGTAGAAGAGTGTATTAGTTGCTAACCGTTTTTATTACGGAGCTCATCTATATATCGTTTTTCCTTCTTGTATTCCTTTAACGCTTTTTTGCGTAGTCGTTTCATTTCTTTATCAGAAGGTCTTGTTAACCATTTTAGAACAACATATTTGGAGTTGAGGTCGAAATCAGTAGCCTTAATTTTATCAAAATTAAGTTTAACTTTATAATTACTAAACTCCATTAATTTCCCATTAGGGCTGGTGGCTTTAAAAACGCCATTTTCATCTGTTTTAACAAAAAGAACTGGATTATCTCTACTATCCTGAAATTCTAATGTTACAGGTTTGTTTTTGGTGTATTTAAGATTAACCGTGCCTTCCAGTAAAACCATTTCTCTTCCAGCTTCGTTAAAGCCATACTTAAGGAAGTCTATAGTCATTTTAAGAGCGAAAATATCGTTTTCATTTTCTGGCACCACAGTAATAGGAGTACTATATATTTCTGGTATTTGCCCGTCTCTGGGAGTAATGGAGGTGCTTACATAATTATAACTTTTCTCCAAAGGAATCCATTCGGATGGATCCTGAAAAGCCGGGTATTTTTGAGCACTTAATGTTATACTGAATAGCATAACTACAAAAAACAGTAGTCTTCGTATCATTTTATATTAATTAATCCCAGTGAAATATACTGAAAATTAGATAACTAACACATAGTTTGCAATTTTGATGCCATAAAAAAAGCGAATACTTCTGTTCGCCTTCTTTACATTTGATTAATAGCTCTAATTAATTGTTAGGGTTTGTTTTTTCAACAATGGATTTTTCTTGAACCGTCTCTAACTCAGATCCAAGAGGTCTTTTTATACGTTTTACCTCTGCAAATCGAATATCTGCATTTTGATCGAACGTTTTTATTTTATTAAAATTGAATTTGAATTTATTGTCTTTTATCTCGAACATATTACCGTTAATGCTCTTAATTTTGAAGTTACCTTCAGCATCGGTCATGGCTTTTTGAATTAGATTCTCCTTAGCGTCATAAAATTCAAGAACTATACTGCCATTGAAGCAACATGATAAATCAATTTTGCCTTTTAAATAAATCATTCTATTGCCACGTCTGTCAACATTAGAGGACATTTGCTTAATGTCTATAACAACATCCGATATTTTTGGGCTTTTTATAGCTTCAAAATAAACTGGTAATGTATAATTTGTTGGGGTTCCGTGTATATTTTTTAAAATGAAAGGTGTATCTGGAATACCAGCAGTACTTTCGGCAACAGCTTCGTTAGCTGGAGTCTGGAAATTGAACCAAATATCTTGAGGATTGTTTTGAGCGAAAGTTACTGTCGCAAACATACCAATAGCAAAGTATAATAGCTTTTTCATAAAATGTAAATTTGAGGGTGGTTACCCCAAAGATACTTCTAGCATGAAGCGTGCCAAGAAATTTTTTGACGAATAGCAAGATTACTCGGTAACTAGAAAAAGCGTGTAGAAAAATTCGATGAGTAACGTTCTAATCTATTTGAAGAACAGTGCTTTGAGCTATACCATTAATTATAGTGACAATATAAAGATTGGCATTGTTTGAGTCGTCAATATCTTCATATTTTTTTTCTCCAATAACTACATTTACAAATGCAGGCGTTGTATTACTATGTCCAACAACTAATACAGTCTTACCAGAATTGTCATCTATAAAGGTCTTGCCATCTATATTGCGTGGGTCGTAAGAGGTTACTGTTACATTATTTTTTTTAGCGCTTGGGGATGCAGTTTGTTGTGTGCGGTTGTAATCGGTACTGTAAACCATGTCAAACTCAACGTTCTTAAGCACTTCGCTCCACTTTTGGGCACGAGCATGCCCTGCTTCAGTTAATTCAGGGTTTCTATTGGTCTTATCACTTCTGTCTTTTTCGGCATGGCGGATAAAATAGAATGTAGAAACTATAGTTTCTTTTTCATCAGGAGTTTTGTCTTGTCCTTTGCAATTAAAAGATAAAATTGATAAGAAAAAAACTAGTAAGAGTGTAGTGCGATATTTCATGATTGATGCTTTATGTAATGATTAAAGATAAATAAATCTTAATTACTTTTTGTTTACTGTTAGTTATTGTGGTTTATATGCTCACAAGAATCTAAGTCAAGTTATCTAATCTGTGTAAGGATATGTAGGAAGTTGCTAATATGGCTATTAGTATGAGGTTGATTATAGTAATA
>CALDUJ010000078.1 GCA_937923735.1 uncultured Flavobacteriaceae bacterium
ACGTATAGCAGAGTCTAAAAAACTTGAAGAGCAGAGACTAGCAGCAGAGTTAGCAGCTCAACGTAAAGAAGCCAGACGCCTAGTTAAATTAGAGAAGCAAAAAGAAAAAGAACGTTTAGCCGAAGAACGTAGAAAAGCAGAATTGTTAGCGGAACAAAAAAAGGAAGCGGATAGATTGGCAAAACTTAAAGAACGAGAAGAGAAGCGTAAAGCTATAGAGCTTGAGAAACAGCAAAAAGAAGCTAAACGCATAGCAGAAGAACAACGTAAAGCACAATTGCTCAAAATAGAACGTGAAAAAGCGGTAGCATTGGTGGCTGAAAAAAAAGAAGCTAGAAGGTTAGAAGAAGAGCGACAAAAAAGAGTGTTACAAGAAAAAAAGCGTAAGGAAGAAGAAAGAGTCGCCGAACAACAAAGACTTGCAGAAGAACTCCAGAAAGAAAGAGAGAAAGCGGAAGCACTTGCAGCCGAACTTAAGGAAGCTAGACGTATAGCCGAAGAGAAGCTAGCGAAAGAGCGTCTAAAGGTTGAAGAATTAGAAAGGCAAAGAAAAGAAGCGCGTCGTTTGGCTGAGTTAGTGCAAGAAAAAGAAAGAATTAGAATTGCAGAGGAAAGGGAAGAAGCAAAAAGAATCGCAGAAGAAAATAGAATAAAACTAGAACTTGCTGAAGAAAAGCGACTTGAAGAAAAAAGAAGACAAGAAGAATTAAATAGGCAAAAACGAGAAGTCGAACGCTTGGCAGAACAAAAGCGACTTGAAGAAGAGCTTAGAATCGAAAGAGAAAGAGCCGCTCAACTCGCGGAGGAACTAAAAAAAGAAAGAAGAATTCTTAAAGAAAAAAAAGAAGCTGAGCGCTTGCGAGTGGCACAGGCAAAAAGAGCTGCAGAAGTTTTAGAGGCTCAGAAAGCTGAGCAGAAGCGATTAGCAGATGTAGAGAAGCAGAAAGAAAAAGAACGACTGGCAGAACAAAGACGCCAAGCTGCACAATTAGAGAAAGAGCGTATTAAAGCTGAGCGTATTGCTGAGCAGCAACGAAAAACGGAACAACTTCAGGTAGAGAGAAAAAAAGCAGAAGCCTTAGCCGCTCAGAAAAAAGAAGCGAAGAGAATTGCTGAGGTTAAGAAAGCTGAAGAGCAACGCCAAGCTAAAATACTAGCTGAGCAAATAGAAAAGGAAAAGAGAATAGCCGAGGAAAAAGGAAAGGAAGAAAAGCGTATCGCAGAAGAGAAACGTAAGGAAGAGAAGCTTATTGAAGCTGCTAAAGCAGAAGCCTTAGCTGTTAGTAATAGAACCTATATTATAATACGAGGTAACGACTCAGATAAACGTTTATTTAAAGATCTTAAAGAATTCTTAGAATTTGATTTTGAAGCATCGGATTTAGATGTTAAAACTGTTATATATAGTAAAGGCGTTAATGTATCGCCTTCCAGAGTTTTATCTTCTTTAAAGAAAAAATATGGTAATATTCTTCTTGTGGAGCAAACAGGATATAACGATTTAGGTGAATCCGAATTAGAGATGAAATTTTTCAAACCTGGAGAAGATAATTCCTGGAGAGAATTAGGAACTGATGCCTGCGATTTAGGTTCTGATAAGGAGTTGGATAAATTCTCAAAACGCTTTATTAAAAAAGTGATTAGGTAACTCTTGTTAACTCATTTCAGAGTTTTTGAGTACTACTTTTTCTACATTAATTTACGGTTTAAACGTAATTACTACTTTTTCATAAGGCTTAATCTTGATGAAATTCAATTCAAAATACTGAAATTCAATTATTTATGTTTAATTCGTGATAAGGAGCGTAAATACTTAACAATTATTCAATAATCTTGAATAGTTTTCAAAAAAAATGTTAATTTCCCATCCCTTTTAAAATTAATAGCAAAATCCCTTAAAATGAAAAGCAGACAAATTATTTGGCTGCTCCTTTTCTCGACTGCACTTAACCTAAACTCTTTTGCATCAAATAATTCTCATGAGAATACAAAAACTGGCAAAAAGGTATTCATTCTCATAAGATCTGAGCATAATCAGAATCAATTGGAAAAGCTCAAAGAGCAAATCAATATGCATTTAATGACTCAGAATGTGGCTGCTGAGATAGAAACCTATAAGCGTTCTGAGCCTCTTCCTCAAGCAAAGATTTTTAATACGGCTTATACAGGAAACTATGATGTATTACTTCTAGTCGAACAAATAGCAAAGTACACTATAGATAATAGAGTAACCAATTCTATGATTAAAATGGGCGGTAAATACAAAATCCGCTCCTACAACCTTAAGGAAACCCCATATACATGGGTTGACCATGGAGATAGTAACTGTAATATATCAGTAGATTTATCCCTAAAAGCGTTTACGGAAAAACTTTTAGCTACTATCGATATTAGGCCATCAACACTATCAATATCTGCTGAAACATCTTTGGTTAAAAATCATAATACTAATAAAGACATGCTTCTCTATCATGACCTTTTAAAACAAATAAAGAGTCAGAAAAAGAAAACAAAAATTTTATTATCTAAGATTCAAGAGCTTAAAAATAAGCTTAAATCTAGGTCGAATTCTCACCAAAATCTCGCCCAATTAAAATTTGAATAAGAGAAATTTTATTTAATTTCTTTGTAAGAAAATACAGATTTAATCGATGAATTGTGTAGTAAATACGCCGTTCAACGAATTTTCGATTGTTTTTTTTGTTTTACTGAAAATAATATTGATGTTAGTAGTCCCAAATTTAAAGACCAACATCATGAAGAACTTAAAACGTATCCTACTACTTGTCACTCTAATCGTAATGGTTAGTCAAATATCATTTGCAAATAATGATAATGGCAACAACAAATCAACTACTACAGAAACAGCTAAAGTATCTAAAGTATATGTCGTTGTAAAAAGCGCGACTGCTACCAAAAAATTCATGGAACATTATGGCACTGCCCTAAAGAAAGATTTAGCAAATAAGGGCATTGATGCCGATTACGCTATTTTATCTGGTAAATTTCCAAATGCTATGTATCAAATAGCAATAGATAATGGTGCTGACCATATTGTCTTCATAAACCAGACAAAACAATTCAACATTGATGGAAAAACAAATGTTGGAGGTATGTTCGAAGTAAAGTCTTTTAGTCTTAAAGATTATTCATGGACTATCATTTCAAATAATATTAAGATGAACGTACAGTTCAACAAGTCTATAAAAAGCGCCAATGACAGGATAATTGAATCATTTTTAAATAAAATTTGATTAATAGCACATTTATTTTGGTTGGTATGCCTGAACATTTTATGTTCAGGCATTTTTTTTGAGAGAAACTTTATTTTGGATTTATCGAAAATAGTTAGTTGAACCAATCCTGATTTTACATCGGGAAATAAAAGTGTCAAACTTTTATCATTTTATTTACAATAAGTGCATAACACATTTGTTATATTTACCACGATGCGCCTGACAATTGTTATATACTTGTTTTTAATTACTGCTTCTTTTGGGCAATCCGAAGAGATTGCAAAGGATTATTTTATTAGAGGAGAATTTGACAAAGCGTTAATTTCTTATCAAAAACTACTAAAGAAAAATCCAAGAAATTATAATCATGTCTCTCGAATCGTTGAGATTCATCAACAGCTTGAAGAATATGATAAGGCAGAAATATTACTGCTGGAGAGAATTGAAAAAACAAGGCAGCCTTTACTTTTAGTAGAGTTAGGCTATAACTACGCTCTTAAAGGTAATATAATTAAAGCCGAAGAATATTATAGTCAAGCGATTAATTCCATAAAAGAAAATGCCAATTATGCTTATGGTATTGCTCAGAGTTTTGAAAAACATTCGCTTTTAGATGAGGCCATTGCTGTTTATGAATTGGCAATGAAAACTAACCCAAAATTTAATTTCAATATCCAAGTTGCGAGACTTTATGGAGAACAAGGAAAGATTGAAGAAATGTTTAACGGGTATATGAATTTTATCCAGCAGAATAGAAATTATGTTAATAATGCTAAACGCTCTATAAGCGGATTTATAAGTGAAGATGGTCAGAATGAAAATAATAAGTTACTCCGCAAAACACTTCTTAAAAAAATACAAAGTCAACCAGACATACTTTGGAATGAACTGTTAAGCTGGCTTTTTATACAACAACGAGATTATAACAAGGCATTTAGCCAAGAAAAAGCAATTTATAAACGGGAACAGGAAAGCCTTCAGCGTATGGTTGATTTGGCACTGATTACAATCAACGAAAATGAAGTTGTTACAGCAAAAAACATACTGAATTATATTATTGAAAACTCCCAAGAGACAGGTATGGTTCTCGAAGCTCATAAGCAATTATTGGATATAGACACCAAAACATTAGAACCTAAAGAGTTTAATAGAATAGACAATTCTTACAATGAATTATTTAAAAAGTTCGGAAAATTCAATCAGACTCTGAGTCTACAAATAGCCTATGCACACTTTTTAGCATTTTATAGGAATGACACTGAAAAAGCAACGACATTTTTAAAAGAAAGTTTAAGACTTAGACTATCTAAACTAGAAGAGGGAAAAGTAAAATTAGAGCTTGGAGATATTCTAGCACTTCAAGAAAAATTCAATGAGGCGCTTATTTATTATACACAAGTACAACGGAATATTAAGAACAGTACTTTGGCACAAGAGGCGCGGTTTAAAATAGCAAAAACCAGTTATTATAAAGGTGATTTCGATTGGGCTGAATCGCAACTAAAGATTCTTAAGTCGTCTACATCGCAACTTATAGCCAATGATGCTTTGGACTTAAAACTTTTGATTTCTGATAATAAGTTCGAGGATTCATTACAAACAGCTTTACGCAAATATGCAAAGGCAGATTTATTAGCGTTTCAGAATCGCAAAGACGAAGCAATAGCTAAATTAGATGATGTACTAACAGGGCATAAAGGAGAGACTATTGAAGATCAAGCTTTATTTATGCAAGCAAAGCTTTACGAATCGAAAAAACAATACGAATCGGCTGCTGCGAACTATCAAAAAATAATTACGAATTACAGAGAAGATATTTTGGCAGACGATGCCCTTTATTATTTAGCTGAACTGTACAGCAAATATCTAGCACAGCCAGAAAAGGCAAAACCTCTATATGAGCAGATTATTTTTGATTATCAAGACAGTATTTATTTTGTTGAGGCAAGGAAAGCTTTTAGGGCTCTTCGTGGAGATGCAATTAATTAATTTTCACACACACACACAATTATTATGAAAAAACTCTTACTCATATTATTCGTATTTCCTCTAATGTCTTTTACTACTGAGAGTGACCATGAAAAATTTATTGGTAAATGGATCGGAGAAGACAAAGGTGAAATTGGGTATATAAATTTTGACAATGAAGGATATGCTTTTTTTGAAATGCAAGGACGAATTTTTGGAGGAAAAGAATTTATTTTTGATGGAAAAAAAGGAAAAATGACTTATGAAGTGAATAGTAAAACCAACCCTATACAGTTAGATTTTGTGATTACTAAACTAGAAGACGGAGAACAGAAGAGACTGTTATGTATTGTTGAGTTTTCGGATAATAATACAATGAAAATGGCTTTAAACTTTAATGATGATAGGCCAATTGTATTTGACCAAAAAAATTCTATCACTTTAAAAAGACAATAAACAGTAATTTTTGCAAGTAGCTATTATTAAAACTGTTTAGTGGTTTAGTGTAATAACAGGTAGCCTTAACAAAAATATGATTACCCAAACCAAAAGACTCATTATTTCAAAATTTACAGCTGAAGATGCGCCTTTCTTTTTGGAGTTAGTAAATACACCTCATTGGATTAAATATATTGGAGATAGAGGCATTAAGACTATTACCCAAGCTGAAGAGAGAATACAACAGGGACACCTTAAGAGCTATGTCGAACATGGATTTGGGTTTTATAAGCTTTTATTAAAAGATGAAAATCTAAAACCAATAGGCACGGCGGGACTTATAAAAAGAGACACTTTAGACGATGTAGATATAGGGTTCGCCATGCTTCCTGATTATGAAGGCAAAGGTTTTGGTTACGAGTCTTCAGTTGAAATAATGAAGTTAGCTAAAGATAGGTTTGAACTTAAAAGGCTAGCTGCAATTACTCTGGATAATAATCAATCTTCAATTAAATTATTGGAAAAACTAGGATTCATTTACGAAAAGAGAGTAAAACCTTTTGAAGATGATGAAGAACTACTGTTATTTGCAAAAGAATTTTACAAATAATAATTTAAAAGTCTTCCCTTTGGGAAGATTTAGATGGGATATGATTATATACAACGTAACAATAAACATTGATGAGTCTGTTCACGACGAGTGGTTAAAATGGATAAAAGAGCATATTCCTCAAGTATTAGCAACTGGGAAATTTGACAAAGCCACGTTAACCAAAGTTTTGGTTGAAGAGGATATGGGAGGAGAAACCTATTCAGTACAGTATAGATCTTATTCGCGAGAAGCTTTAGATGCATATTATAAAGAAGATGCAGAGAGATTGAGAGCAGATGGGATGAAGAAATTCGCAGATAAGATGTTGGCATTCCGAACAGAACTGCAAATTGTTGATGAGTACACGGTTAATTTTAAATAATTGTCATTCCTGCGAAGGCAGGAATCTATAAAACATTCGTGCACTAGTGGCAAACATTTAAACTAATAACATTTTCAATTTTAGACTCTTTTAATGAGCGTAAAAGCAAAGAAACACCTCGGACAGCATTTTTTGAATGATGAAAATATCGCTCAAAGAATTGCCGATACACTAACATTAAAAAATTACGATAAAGTATTAGAGATAGGTCCAGGGATGGGTGTCCTAACGAAGTATCTATTAAAAAAAGATATTACCACTTATGTTGTAGAAATTGATACTGAATCTGTTGAATACTTAAAAGCTAACTATCTTAATCTAACTTCAAGAATTCTAGAAAAGGATGTGCTTAAGTACAACCTAACGGAGACCTTTAAAGATGAACAATTTGCTATTACTGGTAATTTCCCCTATAACATTTCCACACAAATAGTATTTAAAACATTAGAATTCAGACATCAGATTCCAGAATTTACTGGGATGTTTCAAAAAGAAGTTGCAGAGCGTATTTGCAATAAAGGTGGTTCCAAGGTTTATGGAATTCTGTCTGTTTTAGTGCAAGCATTTTATGATGCAGAATACTTGTTTACAGTACCACCTAATGTATTCAATCCACCTCCAAAAGTTGATTCTGGCGTATTACGTTTAGTTAGAAAGGAAAATTTTACGTTACCGTGTGATGAAAAACTCTTCTTCAAAGTCGTTAAGGCTGCTTTTCAACAACGAAGAAAAACATTACGCAATAGTCTAAAAACATTGAATCTAAGCGATAATTTAAGAGAAGATGTTATCTTTGGCCAGCGTCCAGAACAATTAGACGTAGAGCAATTCATTACTTTGACTACAAAAATTGGAAAGGACCTAAAGGCTTAGGTTGTCGTGTCAGAAAACAACGAAAATATTCAATATAAAATCAACGATGAGTTGATTGAGCAAGTGCAGTCTCTTGTGGAAAGCAAGGACGATAAGGGCACACTAGACTTGCTATCTGAATATCACCCAGCAGATATTGCCGAAATTTTTGATGACTTAGATTTAGACCAAGCAACTTATGTAATTAAGTTACTTGATAGCGATAAAACGGCAGACATCTTAATGGAATTAGATGATGATGACAGAGAGAAAATCTTGGCGTCATTATCTGCAAAGGAAATTGCCGAAGAAGTAGAAGAGCTTGATACAGATGATGCCGCAGATATCATTGCCGAACTCCCAGAAGACCGACAAGAACATGTTATAGCCCAGATTGAGGATGAAGAACTTGCTGCGGATATTCAAGAGTTATTAACCTATGATGAAGATTCTGCAGGTGGATTGATGGCAAAAGAGTTGGTGAAAGTTTATGAAACATGGACCGTTGCCGGTTGCTTAAGACGAATTAAAGGACAAGCAGAAAACGTGACTAGAGTACACTCTGTTTATGTTGTAAATAAACAAGAGAAATTAATTGGTCGTCTATCTCTTAAAGATTTAATTGTTGCCAAAAATGACCAAAAAATAGCAGATATCTATAAATCTGGAGTAGACTATGTAAATGCTAATGAAGATGTAGAGGAAGTGGCAAAGATTATGGCCAAATATGATTTAGAAGCAATCCCAGTAGTTGATGACAACACCACACTTTTAGGAAGAATTACCATTGATGACATCGTAGATGTTATTAAGGAAGAAGCTGATAAAGATTACCAACTAGCTGCGGGTATTACCCAAGAGGTTGAGGCCGATGATAGTATTATCGAATTAACGAGAGCTCGTTTGCCTTGGTTATTCTTAGGACTTATTGGAGGTGTAGGTGCTTTTATTATTATGGAGGGATTTCAAGAATCGTTTTCAAAATATGCTGTACTATTCTTCTTTACTCCTCTTATTGCGGCAATGGCAGGAAATGTTGGTGTCCAATCTAGTGCCATAATTGTGCAAGGTTTGGCCAATAATGATGTAAAGGGAAGTATTAATAGCCGATTGATAAAAGAAATGCTTTTAGCCACGCTTAACGGTATTATTCTAGCCTTGTTTTTATTCTTATTTGTTTGGGGTTATACCAAAGAAATTGATAAAGCATTAGCTATTTCAGTGTCGCTAGTTGCTGTTATAATCATGGCTGGCTTAATAGGCACTTTTATTCCTTTGTTCTTGGACAAACGTGGTATAGATCCCGCAATTGCCACTGGACCTTTTATTACAACTAGTAATGATATTTTAGGAATTCTTATCTATTTTATGATTGCTAAATTAATCTTAGGAATCTAAATTTGGGCGTTACGATAACACTCTTTTGATCGTATTATCGTCGGGCTTTCACAAGTCGCTCTTTTCAAGGAGCTCCAACAATTGCTCAATCCCTAACGCAAAATTTCAAACTTCAAGTTTTTCGATTATATAACAATATTATCGACATCAGCTCCTTCCCTAATTTAGGGAAGGTGGCCACGCTATTTTAGGCGTGGAAGGAAGGGTTTAATTTTCTTTGTAAATTTATATTATGAAACCAATAAACATCAAAGAAAAATTTTCTCTTTTCAACAAAAATTGGCATCCACATCAGGTGGCTACTGTCGACAACATGCAAGTCATCCTTGCTAAAATAAAAGGCGAATTCGTCTGGCATAGTCATGAAGAAGAGGATGAATTGTTCCAAGTAATTAAAGGAACATTATATATGCAATTTAGAGCTTCGTCCTCAGGAGCTGGAGGCGAAGGAGGAATAAGAACAGAAGTTGTTAATGAAGGTGAGTTTATTGTTGTTCCTAAAGGTGTAGAGCATAATCCAATGACAAAGAATGATGAAGAAGTGCATATTCTCTTATTCGAAAAATTGTCAACGGCGCATACGGGCAAAGTACAGCACGAAAAAACACAAACAGAATATCCTAAAATATAAGAACCGCTACATAGACCTGTCAGGTTTTTAAAACCTGACAGGTCTCAGAGCAAAAGAAAACAGCATTTTGAAAATCCTTCACCTCGATAACAACCATCCAATACTTATTCAACAATTGTCTGAATTAGGATGCACAAATCATGAAGATTACACAGCTTCAAAAGAAGAAGTCGAGCAAAAAATTCATGATTATCATGGTGTTGTTATCCGTAGCCGATTCAATATCGACAAGCAGTTTTTAGATAAAGCAAAAAACTTGAAATTTATTGGTCGTGTTGGTGCGGGATTAGAAAGTATTGATATCGATTATGCAGAGAAAAAAGGAGTCTATCTTATTTCAGCTCCTGAAGGCAATCGGAATGCTGTTGCGGAACACGCACTTGGTATGTTATTGTCTTTAATGAACAATTTCAATAAGGCCGATAAAGAAGTAAAGAATGGAGAATGGAATCGGGAAGCCAATCGAGGTGAAGAATTAGACGGGAAAACGGTTGGATTAATTGGTTATGGCAACATGGGGAAAGCCTTTTCCAGGAAGTTACGAGGGTTTGATGTTGAGGTTATTTGTTATGATATTAAGGATGGTGTTGGCGATGAGAATGCTAAGCAAGTTTCTTTAAATGAATTGCAGTCAAAAGCTGATGTATTGAGTTTGCATACCCCACTTACAGATTTAACTAAGGATATGGTGGATGCAAAATTCATTGATAGTTTCCAGAAACCTTTTTATTTCATTAATACAGCAAGAGGCAAGAGTGTTGTCACACAAGACTTAGTAGGTGCTTTAGATTCGGGCAAAATAAAAGCCGCAGGATTAGATGTTTTAGAGTATGAGAAATCTTCTTTTGAGAATCTTTTTAAAACTGAGGCTTCAAAGTTTAAATGGATGCGTAAAGGAAAAAAATTAAAATTACCAGAAGCTTTTGAATATCTTACTCAGTCAGACAATGTCATCATGACTCCTCATATAGCTGGTTGGACAAAAGAGAGTAAAGAAAAACTAGCGCAAACTATAGTTGATAAGATTAAAACTAAATTTTTCTAAATTTAGTAAGTGAAAAAAACCATTCTTATTTTCGGGTTATTAATTCTTGCATTGCTTTTGCTTTTCAGGCTGAGCAACTATGCTTTTGTTAGTGGTAATATTCAAAATGAGATAGTAATAGCCGTCATCGCCATTGTTTTTTTTATAATAGGTGTTTTTATTAATAAAAGAACACTTCAAAAAGAAGCCGTTATAACTAACCAGATAGATCATAAAAAACTCGAAGAGTTTGGGCTGAGTAAGCGAGAGTATGAGGTGCTAAAAGAAATTGCTCAAGGACTATCTAATAAGGAAATTGCAAATAAATTATTTGTTTCCGAAAGTACTATAAAAACACATGTTTCTAGTTTGTTAGTAAAGTTAAACGCTAAGCGTCGTACACAAGCAATTCAAATAGCGAAAGGCTTCCGTATTATATGAATTATGGACTTTACAACTAAAGTATGAGTAATTTAGTACTTTAGTATGAGACCGAATCTCCCCTTCCTTACTACTTTTGGGTAACTAATCATTAAAACAATTTAGTATGAAATGAGCCATAACAATTCTTGATATCCACAGAAATGTTTAATGGCGAATTACATCTGACTGATAAAAAACAATAAAAATTATACAGATGAAAAATACAGTAGTTAAATATGGTCTTTATGCTCTTATAGCAGGCTTTATATTATTTGGGTTACCTTTTTTATTTAGTATGGATGTAGGTTTTGAATATGGAGAAATCCTTGGCTATTCAGCCATGGTGCTTTCCTTACTATTTGTGTACTTCGGAATCAAACATTACAGAGATAAAGAAAACGATGGGAAAGTGTCTTTTGGGAAAGCCCTTCTTATTGGTGTTTTAATCTCTGTTTTTGCGGGGATAGGTGTTGCTATTTTTGACTACCTGTATACCACTCAAATAAATCCAGACTTTGCCACAGAATATCTAGAGCAATCTTTGGCAAGAATGGAAAAAACCATGTCAGCTGAAGAATTTAAAGTCAAAAGTACTGAGTTGACTCAGCAAATGAAAGACTATGGATGTTCTGGTTTTATGGCAATGTTAATGTTTGTATCAGTCCTAATCATTGGTTTTATCATGTCATTAATTTCTGGATTAATTCTTCAACGTAAAAAATAAGATATATGAAATTAGGAGCTTTTTCAATTAGTTTGAGTGTAAAAGACTTGGCTGTTTCCAAATCATTTTACGAAAATCTGGGGTTTACAGTGTTTGCTGGTTCGATGGAGAGTAATTATCTTATAATGAAAAACGGTAATGCCTTAGTAGGATTGTTTCAGGGAATGTTTGAAAATAATATAATGACATTTAATCCTGGCTGGGACGAAAATGCTAAGACATTAGAAGATTATGACGATGTGAGAGATATTCAAAAGCATTTAAAAAACAATAGTATCTCATTGCAAACCGAAGCAGATGAAAATTCAACAGGGCCAGCTAGCATTGTTTTGACGGATCCTGATGGAAATACAATATTAATCGATCAACACATTTAAATATTATGCAATACGAAGCTACATCACCAGAAGACTATATTAGTCAAGTGCCTGAGGAGCGTAAAGAAGCACTTAAAAAACTGCAAAAAACAATTAGAGAGAACCTTCCAAAGGGCTTTAAAGAAGGAATGCAATATAAAATGATTGGATATTATGTGCCATTGTCAACTTATCCAGATGGTTATCATTGTGCTAAAGATGAACCGTTACCATTTATGAGCTTTGCTTCTCAGAAGAATTCAGTGAACTTATACCATAGCGGTATTTATGCAAAACCAGAGTTACATGATTGGTTTGTAAATGAATATCCTAAACATAGTAATCGAAAACTAGATATGGGTAAGAGCTGTATCAGATTCAAGAAAATTGAAGAGATTCCCTACGACTTAATCGCTGAACTTTGTACTAAAATGACAGTAGACGAGTGGATAGGTATTTATGAGTCAGCTATAAAAAAGTAATAATTATCCTGCAAGGTTTCAAAAACCTTGTAGGTATGAATCAAAAACCAAAAACATTTTTAATGAAAAAACGAGTCACAGGAATAGGAGGATTATTCTTCAAAACAAAAGACCCAAACGCCACAAAAGATTGGTATAAAAAACATTTGGGCTTCAATACAGATGATTGGGGTTGTACGTTTTGGTGGAAAGATAAAGAGGGTAAAGATTGTTCAACACAATGGAGTCCTTTCCCGGAAGACACTAAATATTATGAACCATCCAAAAAGGATTTTATGTTTAATTATCGTGTCGAAAATTTACACGAGTTATTAAAAGTACTTAAGGAAGAAGGTGTTACCATTGTTGGGGATGTTCAGGAATTTGAATATGGTAAGTTTGGTTATATAATGGATAATGACGGTAACAAAATAGAACTTTGGGAACCAGTAGATTCAGCGTTTCTGTAATACATATTTTTTACTATCTTTATTTTTCTAAC
Organism: uncultured Flavobacteriaceae bacterium; assembly: GCA_937923735.1. Lineage (GTDB taxonomy): Bacteria > Bacteroidota > Bacteroidia > Flavobacteriales > Flavobacteriaceae > JABABD01. The sequence goes on from CALDUJ010000078.1 coordinate 12,988, forward strand.
CAATTAAAAAATTAAAAAGATGGCAGACGATAAAAATCTTGGCGACGAACTAGATGATATGTTAGATGGTGCTAAAGACGGTGCAAAAAAAGCAGCAGATAAAGCAAGTGAATTAGCTGGAGAAGCAAAGGAAAAAGCTTCGGAATTTGCTGATGATGCGAAAGAGGCGGCCACTGAGGCAATAAATGATGCAAAAGAAGTTTTAAGCGATGGTAAAAATGTAGCAATTATTGCTCATATTACATTGATAGGATGGATTATAGCTTTGGTAATGAACAATGGAGCTAAATCAGAGTTGGGTTCATTTTATATTAGACAAATGTTAGGACTTATGCTTTTTGCAATTGTATTAAGCTTTATCCCAATTGTAGGTTGGATTTTAAATTTAGGAATGCTAGTATTATGGATTATTAGTTTAATTGGTGCATTAGGAGGAGAAAAAAAATTAACACCTGGAATAGGACAATTCTTTCAGGATTGGTTTAAAGGAATATAATAGTTTAAAAGCCAGAAAATTATCTTCTGGTTTTTTTGTTTCATTTTATAATCGTAATATTGCAATATTACGATTATAAAACCATTACACAAGTTATTAAAAATGGGAGTTACAAAACGCTACATTCACTCAGATTACGTAAATGACATAGCTATAACAGCAAAGGTCTTTGCACATCCAGCTCGCGTGGCAATTCTTAAGTACATAAGCGAACAAGGAAGCTGTATTTGTAATGATATAGTTGATGAGATTGGTCTGTCTCAAGCAACAATATCGCAGCACCTAGCAGTTATTGCGGATGCCGGATTACTAAAAGGAACATTTAAAGGAAAGGCTAAATGTTATTGTATCAACATGGAAACATTTGAAAACTTTAGAGTTCTATTAAACTCATTTTTTATAACTACAAAATCCAAATGTTGTTGATATATATTGTCATCTTAATCAAAACCATATTATGAAAACACAAGAATTTTTAACATTACTAGCAGAGCATCAAGACAAATCTTTATTGTTTGAATATGCACCAAACCAAATAGTTCCAGCAAACTATCATATTACGGAAGTAAAGCATGTAACAATTGATTCTGTTGATTGCGGAGCAAAAACAGATGCATGGAAAGAAACCGTTATCCAATTATGGGAAAGCCCTAGCGAAATAGGGAAGACTGAGTTTATGTCTAGTTTCAAAGCACTAGGTATATTGAAAAAAGTGGGTAAAATGAAACCTTACGTAATGGATGCTGAGGTAAAGTTTGAATATGGTAACAGCTTATTCCACACAGCGCAACTATTTGTTAACGATTTTGATATTAAGAATAACAATTTGATTGTGAAATTAGCTGCGGAAAAAACAGATTGTAAGGCTAAAGAAGAATGTGGCATCCCAGAAACTGTAGGTGCAGAAACAGACGAATCTAGTTGCACACCTGGTGGTGGATGTTGTTAGAAACACTCTTTTCTTAATCAAATAACCAACCAATTATGGAAATACTATTCTATTTATCAGCACTATGCTTATTGTTATTTATGGCGTTAGCTACTTACGATGGCGCCTATCTTCATTTATGGAAATTCGAACTATTTAATCAGGAGGAAAGTAAATACGAACACAAGACACATACTATTAGAGCTATCCTATTTCCTTTGATTGTTTGGTTTTTATT
>CALDUJ010000079.1 GCA_937923735.1 uncultured Flavobacteriaceae bacterium
GATTATGGTATTACTAAGGTATATGTGAGTTCTCCAAACCTCACAGAAATCAGACAGAGTTCAGGTTTAACAGTTAGTAGTGATGGAGTACTTAATTACAATAGTATAGTCTTATTGTCTGAAGACTTCAATGCTTCTGAAGAGTTTCATACTAATGGTAATTTTAATATGGAAATAAATAGTGAGACTGTTAGGATAACAACCAATGATAATTCCAGTGTCTTTTTATCTGGTGCTGTGACTAATATAAATATTGGGTTTTTCTCAGGGGACGGGCGTTTTGAAGGTGCTAACCTAATAGCAGAGAATATCAATATTTTTCATCGTGGTAGTAACGACATGATAATAAATCCGCAACAATCTCTTACAGGAGAAATAAGGAGTACGGGCGATGTTATTTCATTGAACCAACCTTCAACATTAGATGTGGAAGAGTTTTATACGGGTCAACTTATTTTTCAAGATTAGTTTGAGGTAAGCTCTCTGAATAAACTTTCCAAGCTAGCATTCTTCTGATTGAGTTTCAGAATTTTTAATCCATTGTCATGAGCAAAATCAAAAACTGCCGGTCGCATGTCTTTTTCAACAGAAAAAGTAATTTCATATAAGAAGTCATGAACGTTTTTGACGGACTGTACAGATTTCAAATTTTTAAGAGCTACATCTTCGACTCTATAATCAAACTCAACTTCAATTATTTGCTCTTGGTTTTGCTTAAGTTCTTTTAAGCTTTTATCAGCAACAATTTTTCCTTTATTAATTATAATCACGCGATCGCAAATAGCTTCAACCTCCTGCATAATATGTGTTGAGAGTAATACAGTTTTTTCTTTACCAACATTACGGATAAGTTGTCTTACTTCGATTAACTGATTCGGGTCTAAACCTGTTGTGGGTTCATCAAGAATTAAAACATCTGGATTATGTAAAAGAGCGTTTGCCAGCCCAACGCGCTGGCGATAGCCTTTGGATAGCTGACCTATTTTTTTGTGAGCTTCAGGGGACAGGCCAGTAAGTTCAATAACTTCTTGAATTCTTGATTTTGGGATATTATAAACTTGGGTGTTAAATGCCAAATATTCTTTAACAAACATATCCAGATATAGAGGATTATGTTCTGGTAAATAGCCGACACTTTTCTGTACATTTATTTGGTTTGATGTCACATCAAAATCATTTACACTTGCTGTTCCGCCAGATGCTTTAAGATACGTTGTCAATATTTTCATCATAGTAGACTTTCCGGCACCATTAGGGCCTAAAAAGCCGACAATCTCTCCTTTTTGTATGCTAAAGGAAATATTGTCAAGTGCTTTTTGTTGGTCATAGACCTTAGAAATTTGTTCTACTATTATGGACATGCTTAAAACTTTGATTCAAAAATAAACATTATCTAATTTATAAGCGTTTTTTAATCAATTCATTAAAATTATAGTGATAACGTTAAAAACGCTGTGATACTATTTTGATTTCTAGAATTATTAGTTACATTAGCAGCATATTAACGATATGAAAACGAATTTTATTTATAACGCTTGGTTTTATTTTTTCTATTTAAGAAAGAACGAGACACTGTGTTTATAAATTTTAAAACATAAATTATATAAAGTCTCGATAAAACATCGGGGCTTTTTTTATATGATAAAAAGTGTAGCCATACAAGGAATTAGAGGGTCGTTTCATCACGCTGTCTCCCAGCGATATTTTGGAAACGATGTAGCAGTTGATGAATGTTTGACATTTGATGAACTCGTTAATAGTGTTTTAACCAATAAAAGCGATGTTGCTATCATGGCAATAGAGAATTCTATTGCAGGATCAATAATACCAAATTATGCATTAATAGATAATCACAAATTACACATAATAGGAGAATATTATCTTGATGTACAACATAATTTACTGGCATTAAAAGGGCAATCTATAGAAGATATTAGGGAAGTTCATTCTCACCCGATGGCATTATTACAGTGCAAAGAATTTTTTAAACAATATCCTCATATTAAATTAGTAGAGGATAAGGATACAGCAGATGTTGCGAGAAGAATTCATAAGAATCAATTAAAAGGGATTGCTGCTATAGCTAGTAAAACAGCGGCAGATATTTTTGATTTGGCAATTTTAGAACAGAGCATTCAAACTATGAAGCATAACGAGACACGTTTCATGGTGGTTAAGACATCTAATTCTGTTTTAGATCCTTCAGACATCAATAAGGCCTCAATAAAATTCGAGCTAGATCATAAACGCGGAAGTTTAGCAGCTATCCTAAATGTTATGAGTGACTGTAAATTAAATCTCACTAAAATTCAATCACTCCCGAAATTAAATACCCTATGGAAATACGCTTTTTTCGTGGATGTTACTTTTGAAAAATACGAACAGTTTGAAAAGGCTAAGACTGTTATCGAGATTATGGCAGAAGACTTAAAAGTGTTAGGTGAATATAAAAATGGACGCGTATGATAGAGCCAGCAAAACGATTAAAAACAGTTGAAGAATACTACTTTTCAAGAAAATTAAAGGAAGTCAACAAGCGTATTGCTAAGGGTGTACCTATTATTAACTTAGGTATTGGTAGTCCAGATAAACTACCACCTTCGCAAGCAATATCAGAACTTACCACAAGGGTATACGACCATAAAGCGCATCAATATCAGGGCTATCAAGGCCTACCAGACTTAAGACAGGCGATGGCAGATTTTTATAGAAACCGTTTTTTTGTAGGCTTGAATCCTAATGACGAAATCTTACCATTAATGGGGAGTAAGGAAGGGATTATGCATATTTCATTAGCTTTCGTTAACCCAAGAGAACAGGTACTTATTCCTAATCCTGGCTATCCAACCTACGAATCTGTGACGAAACTTGTTGGAGCAAAACCAATTCATTATAAGCTGTCCGAAAAGAATAATTGGATGCCAGATTTGGATGAGATTGAGAAAAGAGACCTTTCTAAAGTCAAGTTAATGTGGATTAATTATCCTCATATGCCAACAGGTGCAAGAGGAACAAAACAAAATTTAGAAGAAATTGTAGCTTTTGCCATTAGGCACAACATCTTAATTGTTAATGATAACCCTTATAGCTTTATCTTAAATAGCAACCCAATGAGTTTTTTAAGTATCTCTGGAGCCAAGAAGATAGGTTTGGAACTCAATTCTTTGAGCAAGACCTTTAATATGGCGGGATGGCGAGTCGGCATGGTTTGCGGTGATAAAAAGTACATAGATAATATTGTAAAGGTGAAAAGTAATATGGATTCTGGGATGTTCTACGGCATCCAGAAAGGTGCTATCCAAGCCTTGAATGCAGGAGATTTGTGGTTTTCTAGTCTTTCAAGTATTTACGAAGAAAGACGACAGTTAATATGGCAACTGGCCGATATGCTCAACTGTACTTATGATAAAAATGCATCAGGGCTTTTTGTCTGGGCAAAATTGCCAAATTCTAAAGTAAAATCTGAAAAATTTATAGATAAGATATTAGACGAAAAAGCGGTGTTTATTACGCCTGGAAGTATTTTTGGGAGTCAAGGAGAAGGTTACATAAGGTTTTCGTTGTGTATGCCAGCTGAAAAGATTGAAGAAGCCATAGAAAGATTCAAATAAATGGGTATGCAAAACATATATATTATAGGTATTGGCTTGATTGGAGGAAGCATGGCTTTAGATATAAAGCAATCTAACCCTGAAGTGACGATATATGGTATAGATTCAAATGAATCACATTTAGACGAAGCAATTCAATTAGGAATAGTTGAAAATAAAGCTACCATAGCAGATTTAAAAAATGCAGACATCGTAATTGTTTCAGTTCCTGTGGATGCATCACTCAAAATAATTAATGATGTTTTGGATGCTATTTCTGAAAATACTTTAGTAATAGAGGTCGGCTCTACCAAAGAAGCTATTTGCGATGTTACAAGAAAACATTCAAGAAGAAGAAACCTTCTAGCTACCCACCCAATTGCGGGAACAGAGTTTTCAGGTCCAAGCGCTGCTATAAAAGGATTGTTTCTTGGGAAGACGAATATTATTTGTGAAGTAGAAGAAACGGCATTTAAGCTTCAGGAAATTGCGTTGAAATTGTTTGCTGATTTAGGAATGCGCATCAGATATATGAATCCAAAGGCGCATGATAAGCACATTGCTTACGTATCGCATTTATCACACATAAGTTCTTTTATGTTGGGTAAAACAGTTATCGAAAAGGAAAAAAATGAACGCGATATTTTTGACATGGCAGGAAGTGGATTTGAAAGTACTGTGCGTTTAGCAAAAAGTTCACCAGCGATGTGGACACCAATTTTTAAACAGAATAAAGATAATGTTATCGAAACATTAGAAGAGTATATCGCTAATCTTGAAGTATTTAAAAAATATTTGGAAGCAGATGATTATAAAGCGATTTATTCTGAAATGGAAAACACAAATCATATAAAAACAATATTGAAAGGAATCGTATAAAATAGTGATTATGGAGAATAAGAAAGAAATGAGAACATGGTTAGACGACATGAAATTAAATCACCCATTGGTGATTGCAGGACCATGTAGTGCAGAAACTGAAGAACAAGTGTTAAAGATAGCGCATGAGCTTAAAGATACAGATGTAAATTATTACAGAGCTGGTATTTGGAAGCCAAGAACGCGTCCTGGAAATTTTGAAGGTGTAGGAGCTCTAGGCTTAAATTGGCTGAAAAAAGTAAAAGAAGAAACAGGTATGAAAACCTGTACGGAGGTAGCAAATAGGGCTCATGTTGAGTTGGCTTTAGAGAATGATGTCGATTTATTATGGATTGGAGCTAGATCTACCGTAAGTCCTTTTATCATGCAAGAAATTGCAGATGCTCTAGAAGGTACAGATAAGATTGTGCTTGTTAAAAATCCAGTAAATCCGGATTTGGCATTGTGGCTAGGCGGGATTGAAAGATTATACACAGCGGGAGTAAAAAATCTTGGAGCAATACATAGAGGTTTTTCTACATATGAAAAATCTAAGTACAGAAACATTCCAGAATGGCAATTGGCTATTGAGTTTCAAAACAAGTTCCCTGATTTACCTTTAATCAATGATCCGTCTCATATTACGGGTAAAAGAGATATGATATTTGATGTGTCTCAAACAGCACTAGATTTAAACTTTGATGGATTAATGATTGAGACTCATACAGATCCAGATAATGCATGGAGTGATGCTGCTCAGCAAGTAACACCAAAAACATTAGTGCAAATAATGAATGATCTTAAAATTCGTAAAGAAACAGACCCTGAAGCTGAATATAATAGCGAATTGAATAACCTGAGGGCTCAAATAGATGTGGTAGATAACCAGATTATTGAGTTATTAGGTAAGAGAATGGCAGTTGCAGATGGTATAGGGAAGCTTAAAAAGCAAAAGAACGTTGCTGTACTACAAAGTAAACGTTGGAACGAAATACTCGGAAAGATGGTGCTAGAAGGAGAAGAAAAAGGATTGAGCGAAGAGTTTATCTTAAGAATGTTCAAAGCCATTCATCAAGAATCGATTAATCATCAGGAGAAGATAATAAATGGATAGAAACTAGAAATCTATTATAAAAACGAAAACTCTTTCTGGAAACGGAGAGGGTTTTTTGTTATATTTATTTTATGAAGAAAAGACGACTATCGGGTTTGGTGCATTGGATAGGTCAATTAGTTATAGATTTTTTCTTTTTATTCCTGTTTGTCAGATTTTTGATTATATATCTTCAATCAAATGACAAGTTCGTTTTAATAATCCTTATTTTTTTACTAAGTTTTTGGTTTCTTGTCTTTTATATGTTTAATAATGCTCGAGTAGTTTATGTGGATTCTGAAAATTTATACTTAGCTCGATTTTTTCTTTCAAAAAAAATCGAACTATCAGATGTTAAATCTGTTTATTCAAAAAAGTTTTTTCCATTTGGAAAATCCAATACCTATATAATCGAGTATTTGGATAATAATCTTAATATCAAAAAAGTTGAGTTTTATGCCTCCATAACAAATCGTGAAGATGTGAGTAATTTTATAACTAAGATTGATAATCTAAATCAATAAAAAACCCTTACATGTCTGCAAGGGTTCTAAGAATAATTCAGGTTTTTGTTCGTGAGATTCCTGCCTTCGCAGGAATGACATTAATATCTGTAGTGTTCTGGCTTATAAGGCCCTTCTTGCTTCACACCAATATAATCTGCTTGATCTTTCCTGAGCTCTGTTAGCTCTACACCTATTTTCTCTAAGTGTAGTTTTGCTACTTTTTCGTCTAGGTGCTTAGGTAACATATATACATCGTTTCCATAAGCATCAGCGTTATTCCAAAGCTCGATTTGTGCTAAAGTTTGATTTGTAAAAGAGTTGCTCATTACAAAACTCGGGTGGCCAGTAGCGCAACCAAGATTTACTAAACGACCTTCAGCAAGAATGATAATATCATTTCCATTAACGTTGTATTTGTCTACTTGAGGTTTGATAGTGTCCTTAGTATGACCATGGTTTTTATTTAACCAAGCCATATCTATTTCATTATCGAAATGTCCTATATTACATACAATCGCTTTATCTTTTAAAGCTTCAAAATGTCTCTGTTGTACAATGTCTTTATTTCCTGTAGTAGTAATAACGATATCACTATTTCCAACTACTGTTTCTAGTTTCTTAACTTCAAAGCCATCCATGGCAGCCTGTAATGCACAGATTGGGTCTATTTCAGTAACAGTTACAATACTTCCAGCACCTTTAAAAGAGGCTGCGGTACCTTTGCCAACATCGCCATAACCACAAACTGTTACACGTTTTCCAGCTAACATAATGTCTGTAGCACGACGAATCGCATCTACAGCGGACTCTTTACATCCGTACTTATTGTCGAATTTACTTTTAGTAACCGAATCATTAACGTTGATCGCTGGCATTGGTAATGAGCCATTCTTAACGCGCTCGTATAATCTGTGAACTCCGGTAGTAGTTTCTTCAGAAAGACCATTTATTCCTGCAGCTAGCTCAGGGTATTTATCTAAAACCATATTAGTTAAATCACCACCATCATCTAAAATCATGTTAAGTGGTTTTCTGTCTTCACCGAAGAATAATGTTTGTTCTATGCACCAGTCAAATTCTTCTTCTGTCATGTCTTTCCATGCGTATACAGCAGTTCCTGCTTCAGCAATGGCAGCGGCAGCTTGATCTTGGGTGGAGAAAATGTTACACGAACTCCAAGTAACTTCTGCACCTAGGGCTTGTAATGTTTCAATTAAAACAGCAGTTTGGATAGTCATGTGTAAGCATCCAGCAATTCTAGCCCCTTTAAGCGGTTGCTCATTTTTATATTCTTCACGAAGACTCATTAATCCTGGCATTTCTGCTTCAGCCAGTTCAATTTCTTTTCGTCCCCAAGCAGCAAGTGACATATCTTTCACTTTATGTGCTACGTATGGCAATGTTTTTGTGCTCATAATTGTATATTTGTTTCATGCAATTTTCAGGTTGCAAAGTTACGTAATAAGTTCGACTTAAGTAAATGCCATTATACAAATCCATCACCGTAAACTCACAAACTATTGTTAAGATTTGGCGTATTGAAGAGTCATATGATGACTTGATTAAACCACTTCAATTAAGACCTGAGAGCCAAGAAAGAGTTGACGGAATGAAATCTTCTGTTCATCAGAGAGGATTTTTGAGTGTGCGTCATTTGCTACACGAATTTGGCTACAAGGATAATGACTTATACTACGATGAAAATGGGAAACCTCATTTAAAGGATGGTAAGAATATATCCATTACCCATTCATTTAATTATTCTGCTGTTATTGTTTCAGATTCAATAGTAGGTATTGATATAGAAAAGCAAAGAGACAAAATAAAGATTGTAGCTCCTAAATTTATTGATTACGAAGAGCAGTATTTAAAAGACAAAGACCCAGATTTAGTTAAAAAACTGACAATCATTTGGTGTATAAAGGAGTCTTTGTTCAAACTTTTTGCTACGCCAGGTTTGAGTTTTAAGATGAACACATTTGTAATACCATTCATGCTTCGAGATGATTTTACAAATGCATGGATAGATTATAAATCCAGTAAACTAAAATATGACGCTAATTTTTTGGAATTTGATGGATTTTCATGCGCCTATGTAATGTCTTGATGAACAGTGTTTATAAAAACATACAGGCTTCTATAAAAAAGAAAGAAAAGTTATTGGCTGTTCTTATAGATCCAGATAAAACAACTTTGGAAGCGCTTCCAAGTTTTATGGATAAGTTAAATGCTTCTATTGCGACACATGTTTTTGTTGGGGGAAGCGAAGTAAGTAAGCATGTTACCCAAATTCTTATTGCAGCGCTAAAAAATCTTACAAAAATTCCTGTTGTAGTTTTTCCAGGAGATATTACTCAGATTTCTGAGAATGCAGATGCATTATTGTTTTTATCCCTTATTTCTGGTAGGAACCCTGACTATTTAATTGATAAACATGTACAAGCAATACCTTTATTAAAGGCATCTGAGTTAGAGGTTATTCCAACAGGATATGTTCTAATTGAGAGTGGCAAAAAAACATCTGTAGAGCGTGTTACAAAAACGCAACCCATGAAAAGAAATGAGGTGTCTAAGATTGTAGATACATCCTTAGCGGGACAACTTCTAGGACAAAAATTAATGTATTTAGAGGCTGGGAGTGGCGCTACACATCCGATTGATTCTGAAATAATAGCAGAAGTAAAAAAAGCGATTAGTATTCCATTAATTGTTGGAGGAGGCGTAAGAAGTAAAAAACAATTAGATGATGCATACGGAGCTGGTGCAGATATGGTAGTTGTCGGTACAGCTTTTGAAGAAGATGAAGCTTTTTTTAATGAATTAAATTAAAGAGAATGAAGATATCCGTAGATTTAACCTTGTCACCTTTACAGGATAATTACGAGGAACATATAATTACTTTTATTAAAGCATTACGAAATTCTGAATTTAAAGTACTAGAAAATCCTCTTAGTACTCAAGTGTATGGTGATTATGATACTTTAATGCCGTTTTTAACAAAGACGATAAGGGCATCTTTTCAAAATCAAGATATTTCAGTACTTACTATGAAGGTAATAAAATCAGATAGAAGCGATTATGAGCCAAATTTTTGATTTTTTCCTTGAAGCCTACAAAGCTACTCCCAGATACCAAATAGTACTAGAAGCTATAGCTTTCGTATTCGGTATAGCCAGTGTTTGGTTTGCTAAAAAAGAAAATATATTAGTATACCCAACAGGTATAATCTGCACTGTAATTACTGTGTATCTACTTTATATCAACGAGTATTTTGGTGATATGATGATGAATTTTTACTATTCTGTAATGAGTATTTATGGTTGGTGGAACTGGTCCAGAAAAAAGAAAGGAAAATATATTGTACCTATTTCCAGAACCAATACTAAAGAGAAATGGATAGGCTTTGCACTTTTTCTATCTACAATGGTAGTTACTTTTATGGTATATAAAGCATACGATTACAATATCCAAATTCCGAATTATTTGGACATTTTAACTTCAGGAATTTTCTTTACTGCGATGTGGTATATGGCAAATAAAAAGATAGAAAACTGGACACTATGGATTGTGGCAAATATTATTACAATTCCTTTATATGCTTATAGAGGATTAGGAATGCTATCACTCCAATACATCATCTTCACTATATTAGCAATACAAGGATATTTAGAATGGAAGAAAAGCTTAAACAGAAACCTTCAAACTGCATAAAGGTTGTATTATTTGGGCCGGAATCTACTGGCAAAACAACGCTTTCTATGCAATTGGCTAGACATTATGATTCTGTTTGGGTGCCAGAATATGCAAGGCAATACCTGCAAAGTAAATGGAATAACGAAAGAAAAACTTGTGAGCCAAAAGATTTATTGCCTATTGCTAAAGGGCAAATTCGTTTGGAAAATAAATTAGCAAGAAAAACTAATACTGTGTTGATTTGTGATACAGATCTTTTAGAAACAAAAGTCTATTCCGAAGCATACTATTTAGGAACTTGTGACCCTGTTTTAGAGAAATATGCTATCGAAAACACATACGACCTTTATTTTTTAACGTATATTGATACCCCTTGGGAAGCCGACGACTTACGAGATAAACCAGAGCATAGAGAAGAAATGTTCAAAGCTTTCGAAAGTGCCTTAATAAAGTACAATAGACCTTATGTGCTGCTTAAGGGAAGTAAGCAAAACAGACTAGAAGAGGCCATAAAGTATATCGACCAACTTTTAAAGAAACAACGTTGAATTTTACAGAAAAACAACTCAAACAAATACATGATAAAGGGCTGACTTTAGATAAAGTTCAGAGTCAAGTAAACCTATTCAAGAAAGGGCTGCCATTTGTTAATTTAAAATCGGCTGCAACTATTGGGAATGGTATTTTGTCCATTAATGATAATGAAAGAAAAGATTTAATTGAGAATTATGACAATAAGCGTGATGATATATCAATACTAAAGTTTGTTCCTGCATCTGGTGCTGCGACCCGAATGTTTAAGTTCTTATTTAAATTCTTTGAAGACTTCAGGCCGAAGGAAGAAAGTCTTAATTCTTATATAAACAGGAAGAAAGCTTCAGAAATGTCGATTTTTTTTGTAGGCATAAATAAGCTTCCTTTTTATTATATAGTAAAACAACAACTACATAAACTGAATAAAAATTTTGGTAAACTTAGTCTTAATGAGCAGTTGTATTTGTTTGTAGAAATGATGATGGCTAAGGATAAACTTAACTATGGTAACTACCCAAAAGGGTTGATTCCTTTTCATCAATATAGGGATCATATAGCCACTGCTTTTGAGGAACATCTCTTTGAAGCCGCTATATATGCTTCGTCTAATGGTAAGGCAGATTTGCATTTTACGATTTCAGAAAAGCATAAAAATATTTTTGATGAAGAGTTTAAGAGAATTGAAGAAATCGTCGAAAGAAAAACAAATACAGCTTTTGATATTTCATTTTCATATCAAAAAGAATCCACAGATACTATAGCATTAACAACAGACAATAAGCCCTATATTGAAGAGGATGGATCATTATTGTTTAGGCCATCTGGTCATGGTGCGTTAATAGAAAATTTAAACGACCTTGATGCTGATGTTATTTTTATCAAAAATATAGACAATGTTGTTGTTTTCAAGTACGAACAAGAAGTTGCCGATAGTAAGAAAATGTTGGCGGGTAAATTATTGAAAGTGCAAGAACAAGCCTTTACATATTTAAGAGCTTTAGAAGCAGATGTCAATGAAGAAAAATTAATGGTTATCGCTCAGTTTATGTCTAATGAGCTTAATTTGGTTATTAGTACTGAGTTCGAGAAGTATAGCAAAAAGTATCAAAAAGAATATTTGTTCGAAAAGCTCAATCGTCCAATAAGAGTCTGTGGCATGGTAAAAAATGAAGGTGAACCCGGTGGCGGTCCATTTTGGGTAAAAGATGAAAGTGCTAATATATCTTTACAGATAGTTGAGTCTGCTCAAATTGATAAAAAGAACAAACATCAAAAAAATATTCTTAAAAATGCAACTCATTTTAATCCAGTAGATCTTGTATGTGGTGTTAAAGACTATAAAGGCAATAAGTTTGATTTAACTAAATATGTAGATCATAAAACTGCTTTTATCACAATGAAAACGAAAGTTGGTAAAGACATTAAAGCATTAGAGCTACCTGGATTATGGAACGGAAGTATGGCAAATTGGAACACAATTTTCGTTGAGGTACCACTTGTTACTTTTAATCCTGTGAAAACTGTCAATGACCTTCTAAAAGCCCATCATCAAGTTGGTAGCTAATGATTACCGTTGAAGATATAATATCAGAGATTCAATTCAAAGCTGTTAGAAGTTCTGGTAGTGGAGGGCAGCATGTAAACAAGGTTTCGACAAAGATTGAACTCAGGTATGATTTATTGAAATCCACGGTTCTTACAGAAGAACACAAAGAACTTTTACTCAAAACAATTGCAGAAAGATTAACTAAAGACAATGTCATTATTCTTCACTGTGATGAAACTAGAAGCCAGTATCGAAATAAAGAAATAATTGTCAGACGTTTGCTTGATATCCTTAATAGAGGGTTGGTACAACCAAAAATGCGCAAACCTACAAGAATCCCCAAATCTGTTAGGCTAAAACGACTAAAAAACAAGAAACTACAATCCGATAAAAAAACATCTCGGAAAAAACCTAATATTGAATAAAAAATTCTTGATTCATAATTAGTAAATCAAAAATCCTATATATCTTTGCTGCGTTCTCATTAGGGGTGCCGATAAGCGGCTGAGATCATACCCATTGAACCTGGAACAGGTAATGCTGTTTAGGAAAGCGAACGTTAAAAAAATGTCCTGAGGATATTTTTGTGGATGCCAAATAATCATCGATTAGGAGGTTGCTATAAATAACGTTTATTAAGTAATATCAACAATAGAATAATCACCCCTTTTTATTCGCATAAATTTTAGTTTCGAATGAAAAGTAATTTTGCATTCCTGTCTATTCGGTTATTTTTTAAAAAAGTATCAGTATTACTGTTTTTTATTGCTTCTACATCTGTTTTTGCTCAAGAAAAGGAAAAAGATTCGACGCAATTACAAAAGCTAGATGAAGTTCTAGTTAGTGCCATTCGTGTTAAGGAAGGAACACCCATGACCTACAGTAATGTATCTAAAGAAGAGCTAAATAAAAGAAATCTTGGTCAAGACATTCCAATACTGTTAAACTATTTACCTAGTGTCGTTACAACCACAGACGCTGGTGCTGGAGTGGGATACACTGGTATTCGTGTCAGGGGTAGTGATGCCACACGAGTTAACGTTACAATTAACGGTATTCCTTATAACGACTCCGAATCCCATGGTACCTTTTGGGTAAATCTTGGGGATTTTGCGTCCTCTGTTGAGAGCCTTCAGTTGCAAAGGGGTGTGGGTACTTCTACTAATGGTTCAGGTGCTTTTGGTGCGAGTTTAAATATTCTTACAGATGCAGTCTCAGAGAAAGCTAATGCAGAAATTGCTTCATCTATTGGCTCATTTAATACTTTTAAGAATACTGTAAAATTCAGCACCGGTAAACTTAATAATCATTTTGAAGTGGCGGGAAGACTTTCTAAGATAACAAGTGATGGTTATATAGACAGAGCCGAATCAGAACTAAAATCATATTTTCTTCAAGGAAGTTATGTAGATGATAATACTCTTATTAAAGCGATTACTTTTGGAGGTTTTGAAAGAACATATCAATCTTGGTTTGGTATTGATGCTGCTACTTTAGAATCTGATAGAACGTTCAACCCAGCAGGAATTTATACAGACGATAATGGAGATACTCAGTTTTATGACAACGAAGTTGATAACTACAATCAAGACCATTATCAATTACATTGGAATCAGCGATATGATAATAATTGGTCCTCTAATTTAGCATTTCATTATACTTACGGAAGAGGATATTTTGAGCAATACAAAGAAGACGAAGATTTCTCTACTTACGGATTTACGCCAATTGTTATCGGAGGTGAAACGATTGAAACCACAGATCTAATACGAAGACGTTGGTTGGATAACGACTTTTACGGCACTACTTTTTCTTTAAACTATAAAAATTCTAAAACGGATATAGTCTTTGGAGGCGCTTATAATGTATACGAGGGAGACCATTTTGGAGAGGTTATTTGGGCACAATTTGCCAGCAATAGCGAAATACGAGACCGCTATTACGATAATTCTGCAAAGAAAACTGAATTTAATGTGTTTTCTAAAGCTACTTTTAAGCTAGATGGTAAATGGAGTCTTTACGGTGATTTGCAAGTCCGAAGTATCGATTACTCAACTGATGGCGGATTGAATTCTGATTTGATAAATTTTTCAGTAGAGGATAACTTTACCTTCTTCAATCCTAAAGTTGGGGCTACATATCAATTAAATCAGGACAATACTTTGTATGCTTCTTATGCACGTGCAAACAGAGAACCCAACCGTACAGATTACGAAAATGGAAATCCAGAACCAGAAGAGTTAAACGATTTTGAGCTAGGATGGAGACATGTTTCAGAGAGAACAGTCTTAAATACAAATGTATATTATATGGGTTATAATAACCAACTAGTGCTCACTGGAGCATTAGATGATGTTGGTGCTCCCATACGTGCAAATAGTGGTAAAAGTTATCGATTAGGGCTCGAAGTTGATGCCCAAATAAAGATTTCTGATAAGTTTTCGGTATTGCCAAACATTGCTATTAGCACTAATAAGAATGTTGACTTTTCGAGAACTTTAAATGGTGAGTTAATTACTATTGGAAATACAAATATTTCTTTTTCGCCAGATGTAATTATTGGAAATATGTTACAATTTAATCCAATACAAAACCTTCAATTTGTGTTCTTGTCTAAATATGTTGGAGAGCAATACATGAGTAATTTTGACGTGGAAGCCTCTAAGTTGGATAGTTATTTTGTAAATGATTTTAATGTCACTTACGAGATAAAGCCAAAATCAATTTTCAAATCAATTGTTTTATCAGGTCTAGTGAATAATATTTTTAACACCAAGTATGTTTCTAATGGGTATTATTTTACATTCGATGTGCCTAATGATCCTAATCCAGGTGTCACAACTTTTGATGGTGCAGGGTTTTATCCGCAAGCGGGAACTAATTTTTTGTTAGGGGCGACGTTTAAGTTTTAATTATTAAAAACCCTAATAATATTTCCAACGACTTCAACACCATAGGGTACAAGTCCGTATTGACCAGAAGTGCCTTCTTGTTGACCGCCGTTTACAATGTTATAAGTGTTATCGTCGTCACAAGCGCATGATGCAATAATGCCTTCTACTGTAAGTCGAGAACAAGTATTCACTTGATGATTCGGGTCACTTAACTCGAAAGCGCTGTAGGTAGTACCAGAACTATATAGTACAACGCCGTTAACACCATAAGGATTATCTAATAAAATATAATTACCAGGAAATTGTAGATTACTGTATTGAGGAAGGTTGGTATTTATTAAATCACCAGTATCAAAAGCATAATCTGGGATATTAGGGTTGCCATTTCTGCCATCGTCATTGCTACTGCATGATGTTAGTAATAAGACAGTTAAGATAAAAATTGTAATTGTTTTCATAACGTAATTGTGGACTTGTAATTTACGTAAAAATCGACTTTCAGGTAAATATTTTGTATATTTGTATCCTGAATCTCGTGTGAGCGAGATTCTTTTTATTTTATATTAAACGATGAAGTTATGAGTAAAGTATCATACTACACAGCAGAA
This sequence comes from uncultured Flavobacteriaceae bacterium, assembly GCA_937923735.1. Classification (GTDB taxonomy): domain Bacteria; phylum Bacteroidota; class Bacteroidia; order Flavobacteriales; family Flavobacteriaceae; genus JABABD01. Next base: position 15,323 of record CALDUJ010000079.1, read on the forward strand.
GGACTAAAAAAATTGAGAGAAGAATTAGCGCAACTTAAAGACGTAGAACGCGTTAAAGCTTCTAAAGCTATTGCGGAAGCCAGAGATAAAGGAGATTTGAGCGAAAATGCCGAATACGATGCCGCTAAAGAAGCGCAAGGCATGCTGGAGATGCGGATCTCTAAATTAGAAGACCAACTTGCTGGAGCACGTTTAATAGATGAATCTCAACTAGACAACTCTAAGGTGTTAGTACTGTCTAAAGTGAAGATTAAAAATCAGACCAATGGCATGGAAATGCTTTATACACTGGTTGCAGATGGTGAAGCTGATTTAACTTCTGGAAAAATATCAGTTAACTCTCCAATTGGGAAAGGTCTTCTGGGAAAGTCTGTTGGCGAAGTTGCCGAAATACAAGTGCCAAATGGTACAATGAAGTTTGATATAATAGAAATAAGCCGCTAAGTTGTCATTCTAGCGGAGACAAGAATCCACTTTTTCGGAAGAATATTGAGATGAGTTCAATTTTTACAAAAATAATCAACGGAGAGATTCCATGCTACAAGGTAGCAGAGACGGATGATTTTTTGGCATTTCTGGATATTAACCCCAATGCAAAAGGACACACTCTTTGTATTCCTAAAAAAGAAGTAGACAAGATTTTCGATTTGGATGAAGAGACCTACAATGCATTGATGCAATTTTCAAGAAAGGTAGCTATAGCTATTGAGAAAGTGATTCCTTGTAAGCGCGTTGGAATGTCTGTTATTGGGTTGGAAGTCCCACATGTACATGTGCATCTAATTCCGTTGAACTCTATGGAAGATGCTCGTTTTTTAAATAAAGAGAGTCTTACTAAGGAAGAGTTTGAAGTTACTGCTAAAGCAATAAGCAACGCCCTTTAATTACTTTAAACCTATTAGTTCAGGAAAGAAAACAGCTAAGATAATTGCAATTACTATCAAATCTATTACTATAAAAACTATCCAAGCGAGGCGCTTTAATTTTAAAGATGAAGGTTTAGGGCTGAATGCCTTTTTCTGATAATCGTAAACACGCTCGATATCGTCAGTCCAGCTTACAGGATAAATAGTTGTATCGCATTTAGTACAAGCGAGTTCTTCAACAACATCATTTGTTATCGATTTATAAAATTGTGTTTCTTTAAATTTTTGCTTAAAAGTCAGGACTAACCCTTCTGTAGAATAGCATTCAGGGCAATTATTCTTGAGAGGAACTTCTTTTATTGTAATCAACTTTTCGCTCATAAATTTTAATTATGTGATTCTTTTTAATGAAATCTGCATAGTTGTGCCTTTACCTATTACTGATGATAATACTTTAATTCTTCCTTTATGATAATCTTGTATAATGCGTTTAGCAAGAGATAACCCTAATCCCCAGCCTCGTTTTTTACTAGTGTAACCAGGCTCAAAAACTTTACTAAAAAGATGCTTAGGTATCCCTTTTCCAGTGTCCGATATATTTATATGTACGTATTTATCCGATGGAAAGATTTTAAGAGACAATTCTCCTTTTCCTTTCATGGCATCAATGGCATTTTTCACTAAATTCTCAATGGTCCAGCTAAAGAGTTGAGGATTCAATTCAGCAAAAATAGCACTGTTCGGAGTTTCTAATTTAAAATCAATGAGCTTTGAAGAGCGTGCTTTAAGGTAATTGTAAGATTCGATTGTTTCTTCAACAATATCTACTTTTTTTAGAGTAGGAACAGAGCCAACTTTAGAAAAACGCTCAGTTATGGTTTCAAGACGAGAGACATCTTTTTCAATTTCTTGTATATAATCAGGATTAACATTTTCACTTTTTAAAATTTCCGTCCAACCGATAAGCGAAGATAATGGTGTTCCAATCTGATGAGCAGTTTCCTTGGCCATACCTGTCCATAGTTTGTTTTGCTCGGCATTCTTAGAACTTCTGTAAAAGAAATAGACGACTGCGGCGAAAAGAAAAGCAATGAGTAATAATGCTAGAGGGTAATACTTTAGTTTATTTAACAATTCAGAATTTCCATAATACACAGTATTTATTATCTCGTCATCAACTTTAATTGAAATTGGATTGTACTCATTTTCAAATTTGATTAGCACTTTTCTCAAATAAATGGAATCCTCTAATTTTTTTTCTTGTTCTTGAGTCAAGTTCCTGCTGCTGTGATAATTTCCTTTTCCATCCACCAAAATCATTGGTGTAGTTGTATTGCTTTGAAGTATTTCAAGAGATAGATTACTAATGTCTTCTTCAAGGTCTGTACTTTTTAAAAGTTCAGGATAGGCATAAGACCAATTACGCATTTTCGTGCGCTCTTCTTCTTTGAAACTTTGAAAAAATTGATAAGTATTCCACAAAATAAGAGATATGATAACAAATGATACAAAAATCATTAACCACCTGAAGGCATTCTTATTGCTGGTTAGCTGCATTTAGTTTAGCAATTTTTAATAGTCCTAAATATAATGCAATATTGTTAATATTATTGTTCGCCTATGGTATGAAATCGTTTTTAGGTGAATAGCATATTGGTTACCTTTGGCAAAATCAATTTTTTTCGATGGCATCGTTTGTCCCTCAAGACATTTCAACAGGAAAATTACATGGATTGTTGCTAAGTGCAGTAGCACCAAGACCTATTGCTTTAGCGAGCACAATAGATGCTAATGGTAATGCTAATTTGTCGCCATTTAGTTTCTTTAATGTGTTTAGTGCCAATCCACCAATTATGGTGTTTTCTCCAGCTAGAAGAGTGCGTAATAACACAACAAAACATACACTTGAAAATGCTGAGGAAACCGGAGAAGTCGTTATTAATGTGGTTAATTATGACATTGTACATCAAATGTCATTAAGTAGCACAGAATATCCTGAGGGTGTAAATGAATTTAAAAAAGCTGGTTTGACAATGCAGGCATCTGATTTGGTAAAACCTTTTCGCGTTGCTGAATCGCCAGTGCAATTTGAATGTAAAGTAAATGAGATTGTTAAATTAGGAAATGAAGGAGGTGCTGGTAATTTAATTATTTGCAAAGTTGTTAAACTTCATATAGATGACGATTGTTTGGATGATGCAGAGCAAATAGATCAAGAAAAATTAGATTTGGTAGCAAGAGCTGGAGGCAGTTATTATAGTCGTGCAAGAAATGGGTTCTTCGAAATTCCGAAGCCATTATCTACTTTAGGAATTGGTGTTGATAATATGCCAGAGCATGTAAGAAATAGTATGATTTTAACTGGAAACGATTTAGGAATGCTAGCAAATGTAGGGACATTACCTACAAAAAAAGAGGTGGCAACTTTCATAACAGAAATTGAAAACAAATATCCGCAACTAATTGATGCATCTCAAAGAACAAAACATAAAAAAGCAAAGGATTATCTGAGCTATGGGGATATAGATAGTGCATGGAAATTATTGCTTTCATGATTAAAAATAACAAAATCTGTCACTTCGAGCGGAGTCGAGAAGTCGATATGACACGTAAAATAATAGATTAAATAAACAACAATAATAAACAATGGAAATCCAGGGAAAAGTAAAAATGATTGGTGAAACTCAGACATTCGGTAGTAATGGGTTTAGAAAAAGAGAAATAGTAGTAACAACTGAAGAGCAATACCCTCAGCACATCATGGTAGAATTTGTGCAAGACAAAACGGAATTGCTTAACAGCTATCAAGTAGGTCAGGATGTGAAGATTAGTATTAATCTACGTGGACGCGAATGGGTTAATCCACAAGGCGAGACCAAGTACTTTAACTCTATTCAAGGATGGAGAATTGAGAATTTAACTGAAGCAACGCCTGAAGGTGTACCACCTGTTCCTCCAGCAGAAGCTTTTGAACCTGCAACTGACTTAAATGAGGAAGATCATGACGATTTACCATTTTAAATAATTATAAACTAAAGATAATTTAGGCCTGTTGTGTTTTGAAAACTTGACAGGTCTTTGTTTTTAATAGAGTTTTGAATGAAAAAAGCCCTTCTCAGAGAGAAAGGCCTTAATACTGTGGTTTTAGGTTTGACCTCTACAAACAAACTCAAAAAAAAGCAATGATGAACAAAAATTTATTTCATAAAGGTCAATGCAAATATTGATAAAAATTATGGATTTTCAAAGGAATTAAGGGGCTTTAACATGTTAAACCACTCAAACGTTTAAGAAAAAGATGCACTATTTAGATAAAAGTATATGGTTTCCTGATGTAGATACTGCAACAGAAGATGGTTTGTTAGCAATAGGAGGAGACTTGTCTATAAAGCGCTTAGTATATGCATACAAACGAGGTGTTTTTCCTTGGTTTGAAGATAATCAACCAATTTTATGGTGGTCACCAGACCCAAGAATGGTATTGTTTCCAGAAGAATTGAAAGTATCGAAGAGTATGAAACAAGTCCTTCGGAACTCTAATTTTATGGTCACCATAAATAAAGCATTTAAAGAAGTTATCAGAGAATGTTCTTTAGCTAAAAGAGAGGGACAATCTGGGACATGGATAACTAAAGAAATGATAGATGCCTATACAAAACTATACGAACTCGGATATGCTAAATCTGTTGAGGTTTGGTTGGAGGATGAGTTGGTTGGCGGACTTTATGGCGTTGATTTGGGAGCGATATTTTGCGGTGAGAGTATGTTTGCTAGAGTGAGTAATGCGAGTAAGGTGGCTTTTATTACATTTCTGCAGAATTCGAATTACGTATTGGTTGATTGCCAAGTTTACACAGCGCATTTATCAAGTTTGGGAGCAAGAGAAATCCCAAGAAAAGAATTCATTCATTTGCTAACAGCTAACAGCTAACAGCTAACAGCTAGACCTCATTATATCTAAAACAATTAATTTCATGATCATTTACCATGCCTGTTGCTTGCATATGCGCATAAACCACTGTCGTTCCAACAAACTTAAAACCACGTTTTTTTAAATCCTTACTAAGTTTATCACTTAATGGCGTATTTGCAGGTGCATCTTTATAGTTTTTAAAAGCGTTTTTTATTGGCTTTCCGTCAGTAAAAGCCCATATGTATTTACTAAAACTTCCAAACTCGTCTTGAATTTTCATGAAGTTTTGAGCATTAGTTATAGTAGCATTAATCTTTAATTTATTCCTTATAATGCCTTCATCCTGCAACAGACTATCTATTTTTTTCTGATTGTATTTAGCAATCTTTTTATAGTTAAATCCATCAAAAGCTTTTCGGAAATTATCCCGTTTGCGCAAGACAGTAATCCAGCTCAAACCTGCTTGAAATGTTTCTAAAATCAAGAATTCAAAAAGAGTATCATCATCGCGTACTGGAACGCCCCATTCTAAATCGTGATAGGCTTCATAAAGGTCGTCACCAATACACCATCCGCATCTGTGTTTTGTCATACTTATCTTATTTCAATATTACTAATCACTGAATTTTGCATAACCTTATTAAGAGCAATGACTGTAATCTGCCAAATGCACATTATGGGCTGTAAGGTTTAATAATTAATACTACTAAGTTACAGTACTTTGTTTAAATTTAGATTAAAATGATGAGTGAATTGAAAGATAAAACCCTGCAGACCATAATTAAGGACAGCCTTAAAAAAAGCATGTCTTATACCGAGTATAGAAACTTAGTATCAGAATTAGTAGAAAACGAATCGACCACTGGCATAGAGCAAACAGAGGCTTTAATTAATTATACAATGCTAAATGACCGACGTATGAAACGTTGGGATAAAACAGTTAAGGTATCTGAAGATATTATAAACACGGTTAAGGAATTTGGGAAGGATATTACATGGTTAGTATTAACTGAAAGTTGGTGCGGTGATGCGGCACATGTAATGCCTGTAATGAACAAGATTGCAGACTTGAATGAGAATATTGATTTTAAGGTTGTTCTGCGTGATGAGAATGAAGAACTCATGAGCGAATTTTTGACCAATGGAGGTAAATCTATTCCTAAACTAATCGCTATTGATAATACATCTGGTGACGTACTAAATTCTTACGGACCGAGACCTAGCATAGCGACTCAAATAGTTAATGATTATAAAAATGAACATGGTGCTTTAACACCTGAATTTAAAGAAGATTTACAACGTTGGTATAATAAGGATAAAGGTCAAACGGCTATTCAAGATTTGTTGGACATGCTAAAGTGATAGATTACTAGTTCAAGGTTTTAAGAAATTCACCAATATCTCCCTGAGAATTGACCAGTTTTCCGTCAATAAATACAATTGGCATTCTAACACTTTGAGCCAAAACATTGTTTTGTCTTAACATTTGCCACATAAGCAAGTTGTTTTTCTTTATTGAAGTGTTTATTAGTTTGTAATCTATGTTATTTTCAGTCAAATAGTTAGTTGTATAAATACATCTTTTACATCCGTTTTTATTAAAGATAACAATCCCTTTGTCAATATTTTCAATACTTGTCAACTCCTTTTCTTGAGAAAATACTGTAATTGAAAACAAAACTATTGATAAGACGACTAGCTTTTTCATAAACTAGTTAACAGTAAAAAACGCTTTTTATTTTGTTTGATTAATTTTTCCCCTTAAAATAAAAGGTGACAGTTCCTATCTGGGAAGACTTTGAGGCATCAGAAGTAAAACGTGCTTCTTGAGCATATTCTAAAGCGTGATCCGTTAAACATTCATTGGTTGAAGATGATGCTGCCGTATTGATACTAGTAGCAGTTACACGTCCTAAATGATTTACGGTAATATTAACAACAATCTTTCCACCTACTTCACAGAGATATATTGGAATTGGATTGTTTCGCATTTTACGGTTTTTTAATGAGAACTGAATATTACTATTAGGATTGCTAGAGGAATAAGTGCCAGTTTTATCACTGGAATTATCACCGTTTGAAGCTTCAGCACGTCGTTTTGCAGAGCGCATGGCTAAGACATCACTTACTTTGTTATAGGCTGAGACTTCGTCACTGGAGATAGTATTGTCTTCTGCAGCTTGATTATTGGTGTTATCTAAGGTCTCTGCCTCGGTAGTTTCTGTAGTTTCAGTTTGCTTAGCATTTTCTTCAAAATCATCAATATCCAAGGTTTTAAAACTCTTCATCATCTTTTTGTAATCAGAGTCATTATTAAATGCTTGGTTAGTATTGTTACTTTCACTCGAAGTCAGTTGCTTTATTTTTTCTAATTCCTCGGCCATTTCTTCAATTGTCTCTGGCTCGACTTCATAATAGCTCTCAGCCATACGTTTTGCCTTCTTTACAAGAGACAAATTGAACACAGCAAGCACTATCGTAGAAGTAATTAGTGCAGTGATAATTAGGGCCTTATGTCGTTCTATAAATTGCATAGAGTTGCCAAAATAATAAAATTATTTGGCAGTTAGTGCTATATATACGCTAAAAGGGGTCTTAAAGGATGGTTAAAAAAGCATAAACTCTAAGAATATTGCTACACTTGATATTTTTTCAGTTTCTCGAAAACCAAACCGTTTCCTACTAAAATCCAGACCGATAAGCCAGGAATTTTTAAAATTTTCGTCAAATATTTGATAACCAAGACCTAACTTATAGAGGGTTCCTTTTTCAAAATCGCTACCAATTTCCAATAACTTCCCATAGCCAGCTCTAACAAAAAAATTGTCATCGTCGGTGATAATATTATGCCTTAAATTCACAAAAACTGGCAAAAAATGTAGCCCTTGTCTGTGTTGCCAATTGTATTCTAAATTCAGCCCAACCGAGGTGCGCGTGTCCATTTGATATCCAATGGTATTATTAATAAATAGGGCGCTAGGATTAATTAGTGGGCCACTATCATTCTCAACAATTGTATAATCTTCATTGACGGCTAGGGTTGTTGCTAATGATATTTTATAGAAAATACCTTTTGTTTTCTCGTCTTGCGAAAAGATGGTGAAACTAATGAGACAAAGAAATAGGGTTGTAAACTGCTTCATAAGATTGATTGATTTGAAGCTAGTTTGTTATCAATAATTATTCCGAAGGAAGAGTTTCAATAAATTTTTCTATAGAAAAGGCATCATTGACTTTAAAATCACCAATTCGGGTTCTTCTTAATTCAGATAAATGTGCCCCTGAATCTAATGCTTTGCCAAAATCATGGGCTAACGAACGGATATACGTTCCTTTACTGCACACAATTCTAAAATCAACTTCTGGAAGATTTATTTTGGTGATTTCAAATTCTAAAACAGATACTTTACGGGATTTTATATCAACTTTTTCGCCAGCTCTAGCATATTCATACAGACGCTTACCGTCTTTTTTTAACGCTGAGAATACAGGAGGGAATTGTTCTATCTCTCCAATAAACTGTTTGGTGGTTTCTTGAATGGAAGCACTTGTAATATGGTCTATCGAAAATGTATTGTCTATTTCTGTTTCTAAATCATAAGAAGGTGTTGATGCTCCAATAACAAAAGTGCCTGTGTATTCTTTTATCTGCCCCTGAAAGGTATCAATTTGTTTCGTCATCTTGCCAGTGCAAATGACGAGTAAGCCAGTAGCTAAGGGGTCAAGTGTGCCTGCATGTCCGACTTTAATTTTTTTGATCTTAAAAGCTTGGCGGATTTCCCAACGGAGTTTATTAACTACTTGAAACGATGTCCATTTTAAGGGTTTATCTATCAAGAGGACTTGGCCGTTCTTATAGTCTTCTTCCGTTAGCATGAAATTATATTTTGTATACTGCGAAAGCAATGGCTATAAAGCCAACAACCATACAGTAGATGGCAAAATAAGATAGCTTACTTTTCTTTACTAAAGCAATCATCCATGTACAAGCGAAGAGACCTGCTACAAAAGCTGCTACAAACCCTATTGATAGTGCTGTAAAATTAGAGCTGTCATAAGTTAAATCACCACTCATAACATCTTTTGCTATTTTCCCAAAAATCAAAGGCACTACCATTAAAAAAGAAAAGCGTGCTGCTTTTGTCTTATCATTTCCAAGAAGTACTGATGTAGAAATTGTTGCACCAGATCTAGAAATACCTGGCAACATAGCAATAGCTTGCGAAATACCTATTACAAATGCATTCTTAAACGATACAGGTTTATTGGTGTCTTTCGCTTTATCTGCAAAAAATAAAAGGATAGCGGTTACAATAAGCATACAGCCAACTAAAAGGATGTTGCCACCAAACAATTGTTCTAGTTGTTCTTCAAAAAACAGACCGACAATTACTGCTGGAATCATAGATAGCGCAATTTTGGAAATGAATTGTAAATCTTCGTTCCATTTAAAAGCAAATATGCCCTTAAGGATATCCCAAATATCTTTTCTGAATACAACAATAGTGCTTAAAGCCGTTGCGAAATGAAGTACTACAGTAAACATGAGACTTTCTTCTGGAATAGAATCATCACCAAGAATAGCTTTTCCTAATTCTAAGTGACCACTAGAAGAGACAGGAAGAAACTCAGTAAGTCCTTGAATGATTCCTAAGATTATTGCGTCAATTATTTCCATGAAGCGCAAATATCAAATAACAAGTACCAAATACCAAAAAAAAGTATTGGATTTTGGAATTTATTTTTTGGAATTTGAATCAGAAGGATTCAATAAAATAGCATAAATCTGGATGCCGAAACCTATCAGAACTAATGTTGGTGCTAAACGGATACGTCTAAAACTAAAGATGTCTGGATTAAAAACATTGGGGTCATCACTACCGCCACCAGACATTAAGATAAAGCCTAAAGCAATGAAGGCAAGCCCTATGAACATGAATTTATAATTCTTCTTCCCGAAGACAAATTGTTCTTTCGCTTTTTCTTTACGTTTCTTTTCTCCCATAATGTGAGTCGAATTAGATAAGTGCAAATTAACGGTTTTATTTAATATGTAAGCGTTAAGAGAATCTAAATATGGGTTGCTTTGTTTTACTTGTTCTTCATTTCTGACCGTCGCATGGGCATGCCATCAATCAATGCAAATAAACTTTTGGTATCAAAAACTTCTTTTTTTCTTGCTTTTACGCCGCCATCCAAACCAATTAAGATGACTTCTAAAGGAGAATCAAATTTTTTATATTTCTTGTATAATTTTCCAGATTGTTCCCAGTCTGAATCAGAGCTAATTCCCTTCTTATATTCCTTAGGAGATGAAGAAAAAACGAGTAATTTTCGTTCCATGATACCAGAATTATGTTTCTCTAATTCTTTTAACTGATTCCTATAATCCAATCCATTTATATCATCAGTCAAAATGATTAACAATCTATTTTCCCATGTGTAATCAGCCATTTTTTGGGCAATGCTATCTGTATTGCATGTAAAGTAGAAAATACTAAATATGATTATAAATTTACGCACTGTAAAAGAGTAGTTAACTTACATTAATAATACAGGTCATCAGTTTTTAAATTCAAGAAACGTTGGGTGGCAATAAATGTCGAAATCCAGGTAATAAGAATACCCATAGCGAGGATTCCTAGAAATAATGATACCAGTAAAATGGGTTTGTTCAAGAATTCAATCTCAGGGAATGTTTTGTCTAAATAATACAAAACAACAGCCATGCCAATCATAGCAACTATGGAACCGATAATTCCTAATTTTACACTTTGCCAAACAAAAGGCTTCCGGATAAAACGTTTGGTTGCTCCAACCATTTGCATGGTTTTTATAATGAATCGTTTGGAATAAACGGCTAATCGTATAGAACTATTAATCAGTAAAACCGCAATAAGAGTGAAAATAGCGCTTATTGCCAATATCCATTTACTAATGCGTTTTACATTGTCGTTCATTAAGGTCACTAAATCATTGTCATAACGCACTTCTTCAACAAAAGACTTGCTAGTTGTCACATCTGAAATACTGTCTAGATAAGTTTGCGTGACATAATCTGCTTTTACATTTACATCAATCGAATTCTGTAACGGATTGAATCCCACAAAATCCATAAAATCCTCGCCAGTTTCGGCTTTCATGAGTTCTGCAGCTTCTTCTTTAGAGATATACTTTGTGGATTTCACATAATCTGCCATTGTCAGACTTGTTTCAAGCTGTTTGATTTCGATATCCTTAGCAGTTTCATTTAGGTAAATAGTCATAACAACTTGCTCTTTGAAGTGGTCTGACACTTTCTTGGCATTTAATATTAGTAAACCCAAAAGCCCCAACAAAAACAATACTAAAGCAATACTTATTACTACAGAAAAGTAGGAAGAAATCAGTTTGCGTTTTTGGTACTTTTCAAAAGATGAACTCATGTAAATGCCTTATTGCGTAAAAATAAAAAAGTTAATCAAGATGTAGTTGATAACAACGTTTAAACTTTCAACAATGTTATAATAGCTGTAAATTTGTAGAACCTAATAGCTATTAATAATTTGATTAATCTACACGACTTAAAGATTTCCCGTCCAGGACTTTGGTTTCCTACCATTTGGATTTATTTAGTGCCATTTAGTTTTCAAGATGAATTTTGGAGAGCACCTATATTCTGGCTAGGGTTTGTATTTGTCACATTCCCTTTAAATTATTTGGTCTACGGTCTTAATGATTATAACGACTACAGAGCTGATGAGGTAAATGACAGAAAAGGGAATTTCTTATTTGGTGCGAAATCTTCAAAACTACAATTAGCATTATTACCCAAGAAAATTGCCTTAGTAATCTTTCCTTTTGTCATAGGGTTTACTATCATTTCTGGTTATAAAATATTCTTACTATTACTCTTTATGATAGTGGTGAATGTTCTCTACAATTTTAAACCTTTCAGAATAAAAGAACGACCCCCTTTTGAAATACTCATCCAAGTTGGATATGTTGTCACTGGTATTTTTAGCGTGTTGTTAAACGAGCAACCCATGTTACCTTGGCAAACATTGGTATATCTATGTTTGTTTGCTTTCCAGGCACATATTGCTGGAGAGATTATGGACATAGAACCAGACATAGAGGCGGGCAAGAGAACAACTGCGACGCTATTAGGTAGACGAAAAACCAAATTCTTAATGTTAATCTTATTAATCATAGAAACATATATTTTAAGTTATTGGTTCGAAGATTATGTTCTAGCTGGTTTTCTGGGCGTGTTTGCATTATGGTTAGTTTTGGATGTTTTTGTTGTTTTTAAATCGCGACCATATACCTTACCACAAATGAAACTCTTCGGATTAGCGATGAATGTTTCTGCGATTTTGTCCATGCTTTGGATTTTATATTCAGGCAAGCTTCTGCATCCTGTCTTTTAGTATAGCAAACACTTTTCTGTCTTAGAGATTAACTGTAAATTTGCCGTTTTAAGCAGGATTTAAGGCACATGAAATACAATTTTAACGACATAGAAGCAAAGTGGCAAAAGTATTGGGCAGAAAACCAAACTTTTAAAGCTGAAAACCATAGCGAAAAACCAAAATATTATGTTTTGGATATGTTTCCTTACCCAAGCGGTGCGGGACTGCATGTGGGTCATCCGCTTGGTTATATTGCCTCAGATATTTATGCGCGTTATAAGCGTCATAAAGGTTTCAACGTTTTGCATCCACAAGGTTATGATAGTTTTGGGCTTCCTGCTGAGCAATATGCCATACAAACAGGGCAACATCCGGCAATTACAACAGCTGAAAATATAAAAACATACCGTCGACAGTTAGACCAGATTGGTTTTTCTTTCGATTGGTCACGTGAGGTACGAACAAGTGATCCTAACTATTACAAATGGACACAGTGGATTTTCATTCAGTTATTCGAATCTTGGTATTGTAAAGAGCATGAAAAAGCATTTCCAATTTCTGAGCTTGTGAAGCTTTTTGCAGAAGAAGGCAATGCAAATGTAAATGCAGCATGCGATGCAACTGCTCAAGAGTTTACTGCGGAGCAATGGAACTCTTGGTCTTCCGAAGAACAACAAGAGCTATTGCTGAAATACCGATTAACATATTTAGCAGAAACAGAAGTGAATTGGTGTCCAGCGTTAGGAACTGTTTTAGCTAATGACGAAATAGTTAATGGGGTTTCCGAACGGGGTGGACATCCAGTAATTCGTAAAAAAATGACGCAATGGAGTATGCGTATTTCTGCTTATGCAGAACGATTGCTTCAAGGATTAGATACGATTGATTGGACAGATTCTTTAAAAGAAAGCCAACGTAACTGGATTGGAAAATCTGTAGGAGCGAGTGTGACTTTCAAGGTCCTATCCCCAGCCCTTTCCGAAGGAAAGGGAGCTAAAACGCCTGGTTATATGACTGGTGGCAATAACTCTCACTTATTGATTGAAAGAGCTAAAGAAATGCGCGCTAATCCTACTCAAGCTGAAGCTGCGCTTTGGCAAAGTTTGAAAGGGAAGAAGTTGGATGTTAAATTCAGGCAACAACATTTAATTGAAGACTATATTTTAGATTTTGTATGCCTGTCAAAACAATTGATAATTGAGGTTGACGGTAAGATTCATGAATCTCAAATTGAAGAAGATGCGAAGCGAACTGAAATTTTAGAAAATAACGGTTATAAAGTAATTCGATTTAAAAATAAAGAAGTTCTCGGCGACATTGATTCTGTTTTGAATACTATTTCGGAAGAATTGGCGCAAAGAGAATCAGTCAACAGTGAGCAAGTCCTTCCCTCAGGGAAGGATTTAGGATGGGAAATAGAGGTATTTACCACTCGGCCTGACACTATTTTTGGGGCAAGCTTTATGACTTTGGCTCCGGAGCACGACTTAGTATCTCAAATAACAACACCAGAACAAAAAGAAGCTGTAGAAGATTATGTGTTGGCGACATCTAAAAGAAGTGAGCGTGACCGTATGGCAGATGTTAAGACTATTTCTGGAGTCTTTACTGGTGCTTATGCAGAGCATCCTTTTACTAAGGAGCCTATCCCAATTTGGATTGGCGATTATGTATTGGCAGGCTACGGAACAGGTGCTGTGATGTCAGTACCATGTGGTGACCAGCGTGATTACGATTTTGCAAAGCATTTTAATATTCCGATTCCTAATATTTTTGAAGGTGTTGATATAAGCGAAGAAGCCTTTGCCGATAAAGACAATACGGTGATTGCTAATAGCGATTTCTTAAACGGACTTAAATACAAGAAGGCGGTCAAACGTGCCATTTTCGAATTAGAAAAACTAGGTCAGGGTGAAGGTAAAACCAATTACAGATTACGTGATGCGGTGTTTAGTAGACAACGTTATTGGGGGGAACCCTTTCCTGTGTATTATGTAAATGGAATGCCGCAAATGATTGATGCTAAGCATCTACCAATCACCTTACCAGAAGTTGAAAAATACCTACCAACTGAAACAGGCGAGCCACCATTAGGCAATGCCACAGTGTGGGCTTGGAATACTGATACAAACGACGTTGTTTCTAATGACTTGATTGATAATGAAACAATCTTCCCATTAGAACTCAACACCATGCCAGGTTGGGCAGGAAGCTCCCAATATTTTAATCGCTACATGGACCCTCATAATGAAGATGAAATATTCTCGAAAGAAGCGATTGATTATTGGCAACAAGTAGATTTATATATTGGCGGAAGCGAGCATGCCACAGGGCATTTATTGTACGCGCGTTTCTGGCAAAAGTTTATGTTTGATTTGGGATTAGTACCGGTTGATGAGTTTTCTAAGAAGTTGATTAACCAAGGGATGATTTTGGGGACGAGTGCTTTTGCCTTTAGAATTGATAATATAATAATTGATAAATCAGAAATCATTTTAGGTAAAGATGGAAAAGAAGTAAGAACTATTGGAGAACAAGTTACAGAGATTAAACCAGCAAGACCTATTATACTCTCTTATTATATTGCCGATACAGCTGTTTTTTTGAAAAATTCAGGAATAAATTCAGGAGATTCGATTGATTCAAGCATTCTAGATAAGAGGTTTAATATAATAAAGAATAGTATACTTGAAAGCGTTGCCGAAAGTGAAAAGGAATATTTTAATTCGAAAGAATATCATTACAGTTATATCACATCTCCAATTCAAGTAGATGTAAATATTGTAAATGCTTCAGATGAGATAAACGTTTCAGAATTCAAAAATCATCCATTAAACAAAGATTATAAAGAAGCTATTTTTGTAACTGAAACAGACGGAAACTTTAAAGTTAAGAGAGAAGTCGAAAAAATGTCCAAATCCAAATACAATGTGGTTAATCCAGACCAAATTGTAGCAGATTACGGTGCTGACTCTTTACGTCTTTACGAAATGTTCTTAGGGCCATTGGAGCAATACAAACCATGGAATACTGCGGGGATAACAGGTGTGCATTCCTTCCTAAAGAAACTTTGGAAGTTGTATGTAGACGACAATGGATTAAAAGTCACTGATTCAGAACCAACAAAAGACAATCTAAAAACACTCCATAAAACTATTAAGAAAGTAGAAGAAGATATCGAGAATTTCTCATTCAATACATCAGTGTCTACATTTATGATTGCCGTTAATGAGTTGACGGTTCAGAAATGCGCGAGTAAAGCTATTTTGGAACCACTTATTATATTGATTTCGCCTTATGCACCGCATATTGCTGAAGAGCTTTGGGAAATGCTTGGGAATAACGAATCTATATCTACAGCACCATTTCCAAAGTTTGATGAGAGCCATTTGGTGGAGAGTAGCAAGAACTATCCAATCTCCTTTAATGGTAAAATGCGTTTTACGATGGAGTTGCCGCTAGACATGAGCAAGGAAGATATTGAAGCTGCTGTTATGGCAAATGAAAAAACACAAGAACAATTGCAAGGTCGCGAACCCAAAAAAGTGATTGTAGTACCTGGAAAAATCGTAAATATCGTTGGATAGTAAATTTTAAGATTATGAAAAAAGTAGTATCCATTTGTGGGCTATTATTAATTATTGCATGTGCTAATAATAGTAAAAAGCAATTGGTTGAACTGTCTTGTGGGCAATGCCAGTTTAACCTTAAATCTCAAGACGGTTGCGATTTGGCAGTTCGATTAGATGATAAAGCTTATTTTGTAGATGGTGCCAATATTGATGATTTTGGAGATGCTCATGATAAAGAAACAGGGTTTTGTGAAGTAATTAGAAAAGCAGAAGTTTCAGGTGAATTAGAGGATAATCGATTTAAGGTAATCTATGTAAAATTATTAGATTAAGCTAATATTGCCATGGAACAAAATTACATAGAAATTATAGGCTTGATAGCAGCAATTCTAACAACAACAGCATTCTTGCCTCAAGTTTACCAAACATGGAAAACCAAAGATGTTTCTAGTCTGTCTCTACCAATGCTTATATTATTTTTTATTGGTATATCACTATGGTTTATTTATGGTTTTTTAAAGGATAGTCCGTCACTCATAGGTGCCAACGGTATTAGTATGGTGTCTTTTTTATTACTAATCTATTTCAAGATTACATACGGGAAGAAAAAATCGTAAGACCTGACATCCCGACATATTCGAGACTTAACGATTATTTGGCGCATTTTTTGCCATGTATATAGTACATTTATAATTCAGAATAACTAAAAACTTAAAACAATGGGAATAGGAATTGAATATTATATACTAATTGGAGGGATTATGCTTATGAGCTGGTTTGTTAGCAATCAACTTAAGCGTAAGTTCGCTAAATACTCAAAAGTACAATTGCGAAATGGGATGAGTGGTAAGGAAATCGCTGAGAAAATGTTAGCAGATAATGGTATTACCGATGTTGAGGTAATTTCTGTAAAAGGGCAATTAACAGATCATTACAATCCAAAAAACAAAACGGTTAATTTAAGCGAAGTGGTTTATAACCAACGTAATGCCGCAGCAGCAGCCGTTGCGGCACACGAAGTGGGTCATGCGGTACAGCATGCAACAGCCTATAGCTATCTACAAATGAGAAGTCAGTTGGTGCCAATTGTAAGTGTGTCATCAGGCATGTCGCAATGGTTAATTATTGGTGGTTTGGTACTTGGTGGCGCTGCAGGATTAGGTCTTGGTTGGTGGGTTGCTGTTGCTGGATTAGCTATGATGGGATTTGCAACACTATTTAGCTTTATCACATTGCCAGTAGAATACGATGCAAGTAATCGTGCCTTAGCTTGGTTAAAAAACAAGAATATGGTGACACCAGAAGAATACAAGGGTTCTGAGGATGCTCTTAAGTGGGCGGCAAGAACCTATTTAGTAGCGGCAATAGGTGCTTTAGCTTCATTATTATATTGGGCGCTTCAAGTATTTGGAAGAGATTAATACAAAAAAATAAGATTAGAAAAGCACTGTAATTACAGTGCTTTTTTAATTTAAATATATCAGATTTACAGTAAATTTGTAAAACAAATAAAACTCATTTTTTGAGTAAAGGAATTGTCTATATGTTAATTGCCGCATTCGCCTTTGCGTGGATGAATTTATTGGCTAAATATTTAGATACCTTTCATCCTTTACAAGTTGTTTTCTTTAGAGCTTTCGGAACTTTTATATTCATTTTCCCCTATATGCTTATAAAAAAGGTTTCTCTAGTTGGAAAGAATGTATTTTGGCTAAGTCTTAGAGGTGTTCTCAGCTTTGTATCACTAGCCTTATTCTTTAAAGTTGTACAAGATATACCTTTAGGCTCTGCAGTTGCCTTGCGCTATACGGCTCCTATTTTTAGTGTAATCATGGCTTACTTTTTTTTAAGGGAAACTGTTAAATTAGGTCAGTGGATTAGTCTAATTATTTCTATTGCTGGAGCATTTATTATGAAAGGTGTTGATTTTAGAATTGACACAATCAGTTTCGTTTTAATTATAATGTCATCAGTTTTAGTTGGAGGTGTTTTTGTTATTATTCGTTATCTAGGGTCACGAGAGCATTACCTAACCATTATCAATTACTTTATGGTGTTTTCGATAATAGGTAGCTTATTCTTTATAAATTATTGGCGTATGCCAATTGGTAAAGAATGGTTATGGGTTTCGCTAATAGGAATATTAGGTCTTATCGGACAAGTGTTTTTAACGCGTGCGTTTCAGCTTGCTGACACCAGCACTGTAGCTCCATTGAAATATATGGAGTTGGTATATGCTTTAATTTTTGGGTTCTTTTTATTTGATGAAAGCTATACTGTATGGGCTCTTACTGGGATGACCCTTGTTGTATTCGGGATGCTTCTTAATATAATAGTAAAGCGTAAAGGCTAATTATATTTTAATTTGCCTATCTATTTGTTGTTCTAAGGATATAAAAGTTTCAGTTCTTGAAACACCATCAATAGCCTGAATATCTTTATTAAGAACCTGCATTAAATGCTCATTGTCTTTGCATAGTACTTTTATTAAAATACTCCAATTACCGGTAGTATAGTGGCATTCCAATACTTCTGGAATAGTTTTCAATTGCTTTACAGCCTGAGGATTGCTAACAGCTTTATCGAGAAATATGCCGACAAAAGCCATTGTAGTATACCCAAGCACACGCGGATTAATCACGAATTTAGAGCCAGAAATTAGTCCTGATTTCTCTAGTTTTCGAAGGCGTTGATGAATCGCTGCACCAGAAATACCTACTTGACGTGCAATTTCGAGTACAGGTGTTCGAGCATCTTCCATCAATGCACGAAGTATCTTTTTATCGATACCATCGATAAATATGCTTTTATTTACAATCTTCATGAACTATTAAAGTTTAGATTTAAAAGCTAAAGGTATTAAAAAGCTTGTAAATTGAAATTACAAATTGAGCGGATTGTAACCTAAGTAAGGCACTTCTTTTTCTTTGAATAGTATATTGTAGTCTTCGAGTTCCTTTAAGATGGGTTCATACACTTCTTTCGATAGTGGTATTTGTACACCAGGTGTGGTAATCTTTTCGTTTAGGATACTTAAAGTCGCTATTGCAACTGGAAGACCAACTGTTTTTGCCATAGCTGTATAAGTTTGGTCTTCTCCAAGAGTTACCATGGTTGCATCTATTTGGTAATGCTTTCCTTTAAGTTCGTATCCAAACTTATGATACATAACAATCATGTCCCTATCATCTTCACTAAGTGTCCAGCTATCCATAAGTATCTTTTGAAGAATTTGTGCCGGTGTTGCTTTTTTAAGCTCAACCATTTTTGTGGAGTTGAAGATGTCTAATTCTTCAAGTTTATCCCACATAATATCATCTTGATCGATTTTAAGCGCATGTCTGAATTTAAGTTCTACTGAATCTGTCGGGGAATATGGTAAAAATGAATTGACAAAATCGCGGTAACTCATGTTTTCACTATCATCAATTGTATATTCGTCATCTGTCATTCCGAGATTTACAAACATATTCCAAGCTCTACTGAAGCCCACACGACGCATTGTGCCTCGATATAAAGTTCTTATGTCGTTTAGTTTATAATCGTCTTGGTATTTTAGGGAATCTCGATTTGCATAAGCTTCAAATCTCCCAAAACCTTCAATTTCTAAAAACTCAGTTCTTCTAAATAATCTATTATAGGGGATGTACTTATATGTGCCTTCTTGCAGGAATTTTGCAGCACCTCCTTGGCCAGCAGTTACCACATTTCTTGGATTCCATGTAAATTTGTAATTCCATAGATTGTTATCACTTTCTGGAGCAACGAGGCCCCCGGTAAAGGATTCAAATAAAACCATTTTACCACCTTTGTCACGTATCCTATCAATCACTTGCATGGCACTCATATGGTCGATGCCTGGATCAACACCAATTTCATTCATAAATACCAAACCTTTGTTTTTGGCAGCAGTATTTAAAGCTTGCATTTGCTCACTTACATAAGAAGCCGTAACCATATGCTTGCCAAAAGCGATACAGTCTTTAGCTACTTCTATATGAAATCTTGCTGGTAACATCGAAACGACAATATCAGCACTTTCTATGGCTTCTGAGCGGGAATTTTTATCAAAAACATCTAAGGGTATGGCATTGGCATTAGGATGACTGCCTATCAACTTCTTGGCGCTACTTAAGCTTAAATCACCTACAGAAATATATAACTGTTCTGATTCTGACTTGTCTAAAAGGTATTTAATTAGATAAGATGCTGATTTCCCTGAACCAATGACCAAGATGTTTCGCATAATGTAGTTTCTTGAGTATTTTTGTTTCTACTAAAGTAATGATTTGCGCTT
>CALDUJ010000080.1 GCA_937923735.1 uncultured Flavobacteriaceae bacterium
CTCGGATTAGCATTTGCTCTACCAAAGTTAGGAGAATCATATACTGTAAATGAAGCTTGATACTTGCCAGCAGTCCTTGCACCTATCTGAACTACATCAATATATGGGGTTAATCCATTTATCACCAACTCGCTAGCAGATGCAGAAGTTCTAGTAGTAAGGATATATACTTTGTTTAGGTTTAAGCTATTTAGAGCACTCCCGTCATCATTGTCAACAAAGCGATTTATTAAATTTTCTGGTTCTTCTGTTTCAAATTGCTCTTGTAATTGGCTATTCCATTCTTCGGTTGTAAAGACATTCCCAGTAAATTGCCCAGTAATCATGCTTGAAAGCAAAATAGCTGTATTAACTGATCCTCCAGAATTATATCTTAAATCCAGAACTAAATCAGTAATGTTAGCTCCTGAAAAATTTGCAAATGCAGTATTTAGTTGTGCGTCAAAATCTCTAGTGAAACCATTATACATTAAATATCCAACATTATCTCCATCTACATTAAGAATCTCTGTTTTTAATATAGGGTTTTCAGTATATGGTGCTTTTGTGAGCGTAAAACTACCTGAAACAGATGTGACAGAGTCATCACTTGTAGTAGGAGTTCCATTATTATCATAAGTTGCTAGATTGATAGTGTAGGTATCAGAACTCAAAAGCGTGTTGAAATTAGATTCTGTTAAAGGAGTTCCATCAATTGCATTAAAAATGTCACCTCTACGCACACCTTCAGATTCTGCACTCGTCCCCGGTAAAACATAACGAACATAACCAAAAACATCAGTATTACTTCCTGGAACAAATCTCAATCCAAATTCCATACCGTTACTGGTACTGGTACCCCCCAAAAACTGCTCAAGAGCAATATAATCGCTTACTAAGAAGCTAAATTTATCCTCAAAAGTAGCGTCAGAGAATACAAGATTATCAAAAAGATTTTCAGGCGTACTAAAGCTGTTAAGGTAATTCGCATAATCATCGTTACTGCTGAATCTGTCATTAGCTAAATCTGGCACATCATCTTTATATAGATATACAGCATTCATACCTTTCCAGATAAAGTCATTTATCACACTTGATGTAATAACATTATCATCTTGATCTTCGAAGCAACTTGTAGTAAAACCAAAAACCACAAATGCAAACAGCGTAATCTTTAAAAATCGCATCATTTTTCTTTTCATTTGATATTAGTGATTATTTATCATCTGTCAAATGTAACCTTAGATGTTTAAAATAATCTTTTACCATTATATCTAAATATTATTTTAAACATGCCGGTTTCTTGAGTTTGTCTTATAAACTCTAAATTTACTTACAATATTGCAGATTAAAAACAAGTGAAACTTTATTTTATGAATTTTCTTTTAAGAAAAGAATAAAATATTTAGTTGAACTTGTTCCGTTGAAAAACGGAATCCATTTTAAACACTTGATAGAATTGATACTATTAGGAAAGCTAAAGAATAAATACCTTTTGATGTCATTCCGATTGTAACGGAGGAATCTCTTATCTCAATTTGTTAAGATTTCTCGACAAGCCTGTGCTGAACTTAGTCGAAGTACTTGAAATGAAAACGAATTAATAATTCTGAATTGCATTGTAACAAATTTCGATGAGGGTCGTCGTAATAGTAATCAAGCAAATTAACCTAACCAAAAAATAATGACACAAGCGGAATTTTTAAATACCGTAATGCCTTTTAAGGATAAAGTATTTCGTTTAGCAAAGCGATTACTTGTGTCGCGTGAAGAAGCTGAAGATGCAACACAAGAAGTGTTGTTGAAGTTGTGGAACAATAGAGGGAAGTTTGAAAAGTATAAGAATGTAGAAGCTTTTTCCATGACGATGACAAAGAATTTTTGTTTGGACAAATTAAAGTCTAAACAAGCACAAAACCTGAAAATTGTACATAGTAACTACCAAGACGGTAGTACATCGTTGCAAAAACAGGTGGAATTGAATGATAGTGTGGATTGGGTTGGCAAGATTATTGAAGAATTGCCTGAACAACAGAAGATGGTACTGCAATTAAGAGATATAGAGCAGTATGAGTTTGAAGAGATAGAAAAAGTATTGAATATGAATGCCACAGCAGTGCGAGTAGCATTGTCTAGAGCAAGAAAAACGATTAGAGAGAAATTAACTAAAACACATAATTATGGTGTTAGATAATATAGAAAAATTACTAGAAAAGTACGACAACGGTGAAACTACCTTGCAAGAAGAGCAGCAGTTAAAACATTATTTCGCACAGGAAACTGTTCCGCCTCACTTAGATGGGTACAAAGCCATGTTTCAATACTTTTCGGTAACTAGTGAAGAGCAATTTACTAAAGACGTTCCGCTAAAAACTAAGACAAGCAATTTGTATAAGTGGATTTCTGTTGCAGCAGTAGTTGCCATTATGTTCGGAGGATATATGCAGTTCAATAGTTCAAACACTCTTGAAGATCAATTAACTGATGAACAGTTGTTAGCTTATAACCAAACAGTAGAAGGTTTACAGTATTTAGGTATAGCCTTTAATAAGGGTAATGAGAAAATGCAAACCTTAAACTTAGTGTCTTCAAATTTAAACGAAGGCACAAAAAAGATGACTCACTTAAATGAGTTCTCTAAAACAACAAACAAGATTTCAAAAAACAAGTAATTAACAAAGTAAAACAAGATTCCCGTTTTCTCGGGAAACAAAAACACAAGAATTATGAAAAAGTTAGTAATAGTATTAGCAATCGTATTAGCACCAGTGGTGTCTTTTGGACAGAGTATGTTCGATAAATACGAAGATATGGAAGAGGTAGCTTCTATAATCGTAAATAGTAAGATGTTCCAAATGTTGGCTTCAATGGATGTGGATTTAGATGACCCAGAAGCACAAGCATATTTCGACATGGTAAAGAAAATAGACAACTTTAAGGTAATGACGACTGGAGATGAATCTATTTCTGCAAACATGAAAGCAGATGTCAATAAGTATTTAAAGAGTTCTAACCTTGAGGAATTAATGCGTATTAAAGACGGAGATCAAAACGTGAAATTCTATGTAAGAGAAGGTAAAGATGCAAATCATGTAAAAGAATTATTAATGTTTATTACAGGTCTTAAAGAAGCTATGAAAGACAGTAATGTAAGCATCAATGGTAAGAATCGTGAGTTCGAAACAGTTGTATTATCCCTCACCGGAGATATCGATTTGAGACAAGTATCTAAGCTTACAGAGAAGATGGACATTAAAGGCGGAAAGCACCTTGAAAAAGTAGGCGATAAAAATTAGTAAATGAAATCATCATCAATCAAAACAATAATCACTGTTCTTATTTTGGTTGTAACTTTAACGAGTTGCAACCAAGGTGAGACTTTACAAAGTTATTTTGTAGCAAACCAGGAAACCCCAGATTTTATGTCTGTGGATTTACCTACAAGTTTTGTGAAAGTCGATAAGACTAATTTTACCGAAGTACAAAAAGAGGCATACAAATCTATAGATAAGCTAAACACGTTGCTTTTTACTGTAAAAGATAACAATAAGGATATTTATAAAGAAGAGTTAGCGAAAGTGAAAACTATCTTGGCTGATGAGAAATATGAAGAATTGTTTAGAGGAAGTACAGCAGATGGAAAAATTGTAATAAAGTATATTGGTACAGAAACTTCTATTGACGAGCTTATTATTCTTGGCACGGCCAGTGAAAGAGGCTTCGGGATAATTCGTGTGTTGGGAGATGATATGGAACCAGGTAAAATAATAACTCTTGGAGATGCTTTAAAAAATGCCAATTTTGAAGAAACACAACTACAAGAGTTCTCTAATTTCTTTAAGTAAAATTATTGAAATGTTAATGTGAAGAACCTGTCTCATCTTGGGACGGTTTTTTTTTATGTTTGTCTACATTGATTTTAGCAATATAAGCGGCAAAACCAAAAAGCGCACCAAATAATATAATTTTGGTAACTAAATTCCCAAGGACATTCCAATCATACATAATATCCAATATACCAACTAAGAAGAAGGTCATCAATATCACTCCAGATGTAATTATGGATATGCGATTATTCATGTAGACAATATACAGAATTTTCAGATTCCCGTGTAATTGCTTGGAGTTATTGCTTTTAGCTCTGCTTTAATCTCATTAGAGACCTCAAGTGTGTCAATGAAACCTGCTATAGAGGATTGTGTGATAGCTTCGTTGGTTCTTGTTAAACCTTTTAATGCTTCATAAGGGTTTGGATAGCCTTCTCGACGTAAAATGGTTTGGATTGCTTCTGCTACAACAGCCCAGTTTTGTTCTAAATCTTGATTGAATTTAACTTCGTTTAACAATAGTTTATTCAAACCTTTTAGCGTAGAGGCAAAACCAATTAAAGTATGCCCGAATGGTACACCAACATTCCTCAAAACCGTACTATCTGTGAGGTCTCTCTGTAAACGAGAAATAGGTAATTTTGCTGATAAATGCTCAAAAAGAGCATTAGCAATGCCTAAGTTTCCTTCACTATTTTCAAAATCGATTGGATTAACTTTATGAGGCATAGCTGAGCTTCCTACTTCACCTTTTTTAATTTTTTGTTTGAAATAATCCATGGAAACATAGGTCCAAATATCTCGGTCTAAATCGATTAAAATAGTATTAATTCGTTTTAGACAATCAAAAAGCGCGGCCATATGATCGTAATGCTCTATCTGTGTGGTAGGGAAGGAGTGTTGCAATCCTAGCTTTTCTTGAACGAAAGTACCTCCGAATGCTTTCCAATCGATACTCGGATAAGCTACATGATGAGCATTAAAATTCCCTGTAGCACCACCAAATTTGGCAGCACTAGGTATATCATTTTGTAAATTGAATTGTTCTTTTAATCGAACAACAAAGACCTCAATTTCTTTACCTAATCTTGTTGGAGACGCTGGCTGTCCATGTGTTCTAGCAAGCATTGGGATATTTGCCCATTCTTTAGAAAGATCTTCGAGTTTCTCTAGAACATTAAAATATTCAGGAACATATACATCATTCATGGCGTCCTTAATAGACAATGGAATTGCCGTATTGTTAATGTCCTGCGATGTCAATCCAAAATGGATAAATTCTTTAAACTCAGAAATATTTAATGTATCGAACTTTTCTTTGATGAAATACTCTACTGCTTTTACATCATGATTGGTAACAGATTCAATCTCTTTGATTTTTGAAGCATCCTCCGATGAAAATTCCTGGTAAATTACTCTTAAATCATTAAAAATTGCCTTGTTAAAATCAGCTAGTTGTGGTAAAGGGATTTCACATAAGGCAATAAAATATTCAATCTCAACCTGTACACGATATTTAATAAGTGCCTCTTCAGAAAAGAAGGGAGCCAAGCGGTCTACTTTATTACGATAACGACCATCAATAGGAGAAATAGCATTGAGTTGAGATAATGACATAATATGTGCTGTTTTTTGGAAAGTCCAAAGATACGTTTTTAGCTAGAAGCTGGAAGTATGAAGTGAGAAGTTTTAAGCGTTCTTTTCGGATTTTTCTATTTTATTAATAATGTGTCTGGCACGTGCTTTAAATCCTGAGCTTTGCATCTGAAAATCTCGCTCTAATATTATTTTAAGTTCGGGATGAATCCAATCATGGTCTCTACCCAGTAAATACAATGAATTCATG
Organism: uncultured Flavobacteriaceae bacterium; assembly: GCA_937923735.1. Lineage (GTDB taxonomy): Bacteria > Bacteroidota > Bacteroidia > Flavobacteriales > Flavobacteriaceae > JABABD01. The sequence goes on from CALDUJ010000080.1 coordinate 5,653, forward strand.
GAGTACGCCTTGGGAGCTATTTTTTCGTCATTAATCATCCAATCAAAACAAGCTTCAATAATACGTTCTTGATGTTCATTAGTCAGAGCAGTTTTAATAGCGTTGTCTTGTCGTGAATAATAGGCTTTTACTAAATACTCGCAAACTTTTGCTACTGGTCTAACTGCAGGGTCTAAATGTACTTTTCCGATACTTGATGTAAATATATCTAAATACGGTATTGCAGCTTCCAAATTTTCACCGCAAGCAAATTCAAATACCCAAGCAGCACGACAAGAAACTTTGTCATCTACCATAAACAAGATGTATAATAGTTTTGGATATAATTCTGGATTACTGATAATTAAATTAGCGTATTTTCTGCGATTTTCTCGAGAATGATTCACGTAATTCAATTCCTCATAAAGTTGCTCTGTCGTCAAAAAGTTTTGCTATTTTTAATGACATCTAAAATACATAGAAATGAAGATTCTTAAAAAAATATTATTACTGCTTCTTGTAGTATTTGTAATTGCTCAATTCTTTGGGCCAGATAAAAACGAAGGCAGCTTAGAGTCGATTACAGCATTTACAAATGAAACCAAACCGTCAGATGAGGTAATGGCTACCCTGAAGACTGCTTGCTTTGATTGTCATAGTAATAGTACGCGTTATCCATGGTACAATAATATTACACCTGTTAACTATTGGCTAGCGGATCATGTAAATCATGGGAAAGGACATCTTAATTTCTCAGAGTGGGATAGCTATTCAGTTAAAAAGAAAGATCATAAACTTGATGAGGTTATCGAGATGGTAGAAGAAAAAGAAATGCCATTGCCGTCTTACACTTGGACGCATGGAGATGCAAAATTGACCGATAAACAAATAGAGGATTTGATTTCTTGGGCTAAACTTACTAGAGTTGGTTATGGTTTGCAACCGAAGCCGCAGTAGAAAAGTATTCAGTTGGCAGTATCAGTGGACAGTTATTTAGTATTTGATAGACTTAACCTAAGACATTCGTGTGTTCGTGGATAAAAAACTTTTAATAATAGGTTTTGTCTGGCCAGAGCCAAATAGTTCTGCAGCAGGAAGCAGAATGATGCAATTAATTGAGGCTTTTCAAGAACAGAACTATCAAATAACATTTGCAAGTGCCGCTGCGGAAAGTGAGCATGCTGTTGATTTGAGCAACAATGGTGTTCAAGTAGCAAATATCAAGCTCAATCACAATTCTTTTGATGAATTTATAAATGATTTACAACCAGATATTGTCATGTTCAATCGTTTTATGTCGGAAGAACAATTTGGCTGGCGTGTCGCAGAGCAATGTCCGAATGCTTTAAGAGTACTTGATACAGAAGATCTTCATAGTTTAAGAAAGACTCGACAGGAATGTTTCAAGAAGGACATAGAATTCTCTATAGAAAAATGGCTGCAAGCGGATATTACCAAACGCGAAATAGCCAGTATTTACAGATGTGACCTTTCGTTCATTATTTCGAAGTACGAAATAACATTACTACAGGAGGTGTTAAAGATTGATACATCTTTGCTATGTTACTTGCCCTTTATGCTCGATGAAGTATCGGAGTCGGATATTGAAAAGCTTCCAAATTTTAACGAGCGACAACATTTTGTAACCATTGGTAACTTTAGACATGAGCCTAATTACGATTCTGTGCTGTATCTCAAAGAAACAATTTGGCCATTAATAAAACAACAATTGCCAAAAGCAGAAATGCATGTGTATGGTTCTTATCCCATGCAAAAGGCGACTCAATTGCATAATGAGAGGGAAGGTTTTTTAATAAAGGGTTGGGCGGATGATGCAAATAGAGTTATGCAAAAAGCTAGAGTGTGTCTGGCACCATTACGTTTTGGAGCGGGACTAAAAGGGAAGTTTATTACGGCAATGCAAAACGGAACTCCAAGTGTAACAACCAGTTTAGGAGCAGAAGGATTAGAGGATAGTTTTGGAGGGTTTATTGAAGATAATCCTCAGAATATTGCTCAAAGAGCTATTGAACTTTACAATAGTGAGGATATATGGAAATCGAAACAAGGTAATGGATTTGAGCTAATTAAACAGTTTGATAAAATGTATCTTCAGAAAGAATTACTCAATACGATATTGCAGAAAATTAACAATTTAAACCAAAATAGACTCAACAACTTTACAGGGGCCATGTTACAGCATCAGACTTTACTAAGTACTAAGTATATGAGTAAATGGATTGAGGGAAAGAACTCTTGAGGTTAAATTAACATATCTTGAAATAGTTAGAGAGTAGATCTACAACATGTTTTAGATTAGCTTAAAAGCTTATTTATAACTCAGCTCTTTGTAGCTACAGAATCTAATTCAAAAGGTTAAAGAATATTTTTTAAATCTTGCCTTCCAATAATTGTCATTATTTCTATAGTATCGTAATTAATTTTATAATAAATTGAATCGGAACCACATACGCAACGTCTATATCCCTCTTTTATGAAATCAACCGATTCGAATGAATAAGGTTGCTGAGTAATTATATCAAAATATTTAAAAAAAGAATCAAAGTATTTATCAGCTTGGGTAATTCCGAATTTTTTTATTCCGTAATGATGAATTCTAATCAAATCTTCTTTGGCAGAATTACTTAATCTGTACTTAGCCATTAAGCAAAGACTTAGATTGTTCTAAAATTTGCTTTTTATTATCATTAGTGAACCCACTACTTTCCGCCTTCTCTAATTTAGCTCTAACCCAATCTATTTGTGCTTGTTGTCCTCTTGCTTGTCTAATCAAGTCATTAACAAGTTCACTTTTACTAGTGTATTCTTTATTCTCTATTTGAGATTTTAACCAATTATCATTTGGTGTTGTGAATGATATACTTTGTCGTGCCATGATTTTTATTTTGATGTAAATATACACCAAATATGAATCAAATACAATTATTTTGATAATGATACTTTCATCTTAAAAGAAATTCGACTATTATTTTAAGAATGTCAAACCTTAGTTAATTTGTCAACCACTTCTTTAACACCAATAGTGGCAGGCTGTGCGATGACCGTAATTTGTTTTGAACTTTCAATCGAAGGTTTAGGGTCTATAAAGTAAACCGGGGTGTTTTTGCTAACATAATGCATCAAACTGGCCGCAGGATATACCTGCATTGAGGTGCCTATAACAATGAGAACATCTGCATTTTCACAGATTTTAATAGCTGGTTCTATCATAGGTACGTCTTCACCAAACCAGACTATGTGTGGTCGTAATTGATGACCATTACCATCCGTATCTCCTATAACTAAATCTCTTGTCCAATCTAATACCAAATGTGGGTCATTCATGCTTCTAACCTTAAGTAATTCGCCATGTAAATGAAGCACATTTGTGGAGCCTGCACGTTCATGCAAATCATCAACATTTTGAGTAATGATAGTTACTTTATGATGTTTTTCTAAATTCGCTAAGGCATAATGGGCAGCATTGGGCTCTACCTTTAAGAGTTGCTTACGGCGCTGATTGTAAAAATCCATAACCAAATCAGGATTGGCGGCAAAACCTTCAGGTGATGCAACCTCTATAACATTGTGTCCTTCCCAAAGACCGCCTGCGTCCCTAAAGGTCTTAAGACCACTTTCGGCACTTATACCGGCTCCAGTAAGTACGACTACAGATTTCATGTGTGCTCTAAAATACTAAAAAACCTAAGAACTAAAAACCATCAAATTCGTATAGCAACCTCAGGTTTTTTATTTTTATAATATGGTAGATTTAAAATTGCTGTCATATCTAGAAACTTATCTAACAGAGAATCGTAAAGAGCGTTTTGAAACAGTCTTGTCTCAGCGCACTAGATATTTTACGGTTGCTATCGAAGATGTGTATCAATTACACAACACGAGTGCTGTGATACGTAGTTGTGATGTTTTTGGTATACAAGACATTCATATTGTTGAGGAAAGAAATCTTAAAAAAATTGACCGCGAAATAGCCATGGGAGCTCAGAAATGGGTGGATGTAAATCGGTATCATTCTACGAAAAATTGTATCGAAGAAATCAAATCAAAAGGATATCAAGTAATAGCTACAACACCGCATAAAGATGATTGCTTGCTAGAAGATTTTGATACTACTAAAAAATCATGCTTTTTCTTCGGAAGAGAGACAGAAGGGCTTTCTGAAGAGGTTATTAAACAAGCTGATGGGTTTTTAAAAATACCTATGGTTGGGTTTACGGAAAGTTTAAACATATCTGTCTCTGCGGCAATTATTTTGCAGCATGTCACCTCTAAGTTAAGAGCATCTGAAATTTCATGGCTACTTTCTGACGAAGAGAAAAACGAAAAAAAACTGGATTGGATTAAGAAAACAATCAAGAGTTATGACGACATCGTAGCACGTTTTTATTCCAGATAAAATCATTACATTTATGGTGCTTCATTATTATCATGCGTCTACAAATGTTTGGTTTATTCTTTAAACTAAAAGAACTTAGTTATGTGGACATTAGCATATATCCTCTTAGGAATCTTAGTATTTATTGTAATACTCGGATTAATTGCTCCAAAAAAATATAATGTAAAAAGGAGTATTGTCATCAACCGACCTGTACACGAAACGTTTCGATATTTAAGAATGATAAAAAATCAAGATCATTGGTCTCCCTGGAAACAAAAAGACCCAAATATGAAACAAACCTTTGAAGGTGCGGATGGCAAAGTTGGGTTTATATCCAGATGGGAAGGTAATAAAGATGTTGGAGTAGGAGAACAAGAAATAAAACGCATTATTGAAAATGATATAATTAATACAGAATTACGTTTCTATAAACCCTGGAAATCTGTGTCAGATGCATACTTAAAGGTCGACTCGGTTGATAATGGTAAAACTAATGTCACCTGGGGCTTTTCAGGTAAAACGCCATTTCCATTTAATATTTTTATGATGTTCTTTAGTATGGAGAAAACGGTAGGTAAAGATTTTGAAGAAGGACTTGAAAGTTTAAAAAACACACTTGAAAAATAATTGTTATGCAAAATAATGCAGTAGTTTGGTTTGAAATACCAGTAATAGATATGGATTGGGCCAAAGCTTTTTACGAAGGTGTATTCGATATAAATATTTCAATTCAAGACTTTGAGGGCACGCTTATGGGTTGGTTTCCTTTCGACCCCAAAAAGCCTGGTATTTCTGGGTCACTTATTAAAAACGAAGCATACAAACCTAGCGAAACACATGGTCCCGTTATCTATTTTGCATCGGAAGATATTGAAGGTGTTTTAAATAAAGTTGAGATCAATGGTGGGAAAGTGACGCAGGTTAAAACTCAAATTTCACCCGAAATTGGTTATATGGGCGTTTTTGTTGATAGCGAAGGGAATAGAATTTCTTTATATACCAATGCTCAGATTTAGAGGCGATTACCTCTTTGCCCGCGACTAAGCACCTTATATTCTTCATAACACTCACTAATGGCGTCTAATATCTGTAAGTCGTTTGCTGTACGTATAAAATCTGCGGAGTAGTTGCATTCACTTACTATTAAATCTAAGTCTACACGCGGTATGTTGAGCAATACAGTCAACATTTCTCGGTCAAAACGCTCCGCCAACTGATTACGGATTTCATCGTTTTTACGCATTTTTTTCAACTTGCGAAGTTCATTGGGCTTTTTCCCGAAAGCTTTGTAAAGGAAATCTGCAGGGTTAAAAATGGCACCTAAAACCTTGCTTACAGCTCCAGGTTTACTTTGGCCTCCTTCGTATCCAGTAGATGGAAGACCAGAAATGCTGTAACGATAATTCGTTTGTATTGGTACCTGAGCAATATCTACTTTAAGATACCCAGTGAGTTTAAGTTGGTTAACAACTACTTCTTCTAATGCTAGGGCAAGTTCTGTCAACTCGATTTGTGATTCTCCAAACTTAATCCAGTCATTAGTAACTTTAACTTTGATGGATTTAAACCCTAAATATGATAGATGGAGTGTGTCATTAGGTTCTGCACTGATTTCAAACTCCCCTTCAGAGTTGGTTGAAGTACCTTTTACCTGGCTGAGGTTAACAATATTTACACTCTCAAGAGGTTTTGTAGTGGACGCATTTATAACGGTACCTTTAACAGAAGTTGATTCTTGTGAAAAACCAAAATATCCTGTAAATAGAAATATAAAAAGTAGTAGGTATTGTTTCATCTGCGCTTTCTTAATGTTAAAATTAACAAACTAAACGTAAAAAACGTGCCAAAGACTTTATTTTACTAAAATATTAACAACTTATTGATGTATTTTGAACAGAGATTTTAAAAAACCTTATCTTTAGATAAAAATTTGCTTGATTAGAGATGAAAAATTGTGCTGTCATTGTTTTTTGTCTATGTGTCTTTTCTTTTAGTTTTTCTCAAAATGAAGCCGCCATTTGGTACTTTGGGCAAAATGCAGGACTTGACTTTAATAGTGGTGTTCCAGTAGCGCTTACAAACGGACAATTAAATACAGTTGAGGGATGTTCTGCCATCTCCGATGCTAATGGTCTTCTCTTGTTTTATACTGATGGTATTACCGTTTGGAATAGAATCCATGATGTTATGCCTAATGGTACAGGATTAAACGGAAATCAATCAAGTACGCAATCTGCTATTATAGTACCCAAACCGGGAGATGTAAACACATATTATATTTTTACGGTTGATGACGAAGCTGGAGGAAATGGGCTTAGTTATTCTGAGGTGGATTTAACTTTAGATACGGGTAATGGAGACATTACTGAAAACAAAAACATAGGAATAACTTCCCCAATAACGGAGAAAATATCAGCTATCCAACATGCTAATGGTGTAGATTTTTGGGTTATAACACACGCTTGGCAAAATGCAGATTTTCTAGCCTACAAGATTACAGCAGCAGGTATCGATACTGTTCCTGTTATCTCATCTGTTGGAAGTGTTCACGATGGTGATATAGTTGGGACAATTGGGTATCTTAAAATCGCTCCAAATGGAGAAAAACTTGCAATTGGTAAATCTTCAACTGGTTCTTTTGTTGAGGTTTTCGATTTCGATAATTCAACGGGCATAATATCCAATCCTCAGCTCATAAATGGGCTGTTTTACGAAACTTCTAATGATGGTGTCTATGGTGTAGAATTTTCGCCAAATAGTGAGTTACTGTATGTCTCCGATGTTAGTTTTGATTCCAATATTAATAAAGTCCATCAGTTTGATTTAACATTGCCTAACGTTGCTGACATCATTAATTCTGACGAAATTATTTATGCTGGTAATGATATAATTGGTGCTTTACAGCTAGCTATAGATGAAAAAATTTATTTGGCCAACGTAGGGAATACCTATATAGATGTTATAGAGAACCCTAATGAACGTGGTGCTAATGCTAACTATGTAAATCAAGCAATTTCCTTAGATGGCAGAATTTCTGCACTTGGTTTACCGCCATTTATTCAATCTTTCTTTTTTTTAGGAATTGAAGTAGAAGGTAATTGTTTGGGTAGTTCAACGGAATTTTTACTAGAATCTAACGACCCAATTGTATCCATTCTCTGGGATTTTGGCGATGGAAATAGTTCTACAGACATTCAACCTAGTCATGTTTACTCAGCTGCTGGAACATACACGGTTACCGTAACCGCCAATACAGCTTCAGATACAAAAACACTTAACACTGAAGTTTCAATTTACGATATACCAGTTCCTAGTAATTTAAACGACTATTTTCTTTGTGATGATGATGGTGATGGATTCACAACCTTTGACCTCTCTGTAAAAGAAAATGAAATATTAGGTGCTGAATCCGATGCTAGATTTAATATAGCCTATTACGAAACTGCTACTGATGCAGAAAATCAAATCAACCAGTTGCCTTTACAGTATAACAATACATCTCAAAACCAAGAGATTTTTGTGCGTATTTTTGATAGCGCTGGCAATTCTTGTTCAAGTGTGAGTTCTTTTTTTCTTCAAGTTATCGAATCTCCAGAATTGGATATGGATGAAAATGCCTATATATGCATTAATGATACAGAAATAAAATTAGAAGCTACGGCAGGCTTCGATAGCTATACTTGGTCTACAGGCGAAATCACACGAAGTATTGTGGTAGATGAGCCTGGTCTGTACACAGTTACTGTAACTGCTTACCATCATCCTACATTATCATCAGTAAGTTGCAGTAATTCTTTCGATATAACGGTTAGCCAATCTGATATTGCAATTTTTGAGAACTTCGAAGTTTTAGATTGGAACAGTAATGGTAACTCCGTATCCATGTTTGTTGATGGTATAGGAGACTACGAATACTCGTTAGATAATATTACTTATCAGGATAGTAATGTATTTCAAGATTTGGCTCCTGACGAATACACTTTTTACGCTAGAGATAAGAATGGTTGTGGTATTATTACTGAAGATATATATGTGATGTCTTACCCCAAGTTTTTCACGCCAAATGGTGATGGTTACAATGACACATGGCAAATTATATTTGCTGACAGAGAGGCGAATTTAAACATTAAGATATTTGACCAGTATGGAAAATTTTTAAAAGAAATAAACCCCGGTAAAATAGGCTGGGATGGTACTATTAATGGTAGAAAAATGCCCTCAACAGATTATTGGTTCTTAGTTGAAAGACCAAATTACGATAAGGTGTATAAAGGACATTTTAGTCTGAAACGTTAATCTTTATCGTCTTCTAGAGCGTCTTGGTCTTCCAGAGCCAGAATTATTATTTGAACCAGTTTTATTTTCACTGCGTTTTTGAGAGCGATTCCCACCAGTTTTAGACTCACTTCTTTGTCTATCAGAACGACGTGAACTTCTTCGTTCGCCACCACCAGAGCGTCTTCTTCCGCCACCATCTCGCCTACGTCCTCTTCCACGGTCTCGCCCACCACGCCCTTTATCCTCGCTTACTTCTACATTCACAAAACGACCATCTACCTTAAAGTCAGTAAAAACTTCGGCTACTTTAGCTAAATGTGCTTTATCTGTATTGAAGAACGAGAAACTATCCATAACATCCACCTTAAATAAATCATCTGGTCCTAGACTTAATGTTTCTTTCAGAAAATCCTTTAAAGATTGCCAGTTATACCCGTCTTTCTTTCCAACATTAATAAAGAAACGTATGGCATCAGGGTTGCTGCCTCTGCGGTCGCTATCTCTGGAACTACTGTTCTGTGCTTCTACATTTAGGTCTTTAGATTTCTGATAGTAGTTATAAAAACGTGTAAACTCTACAGAAAAGAATTTCTTAATCAACTCATCTTTAGAGGTGTCTTCAAACAGGTTATTAATGCTCTCTAAATAACCATCTATCTCATGATTGATTTCCGTATTGTGGATTTTATTTGCCAAAGACATCAATTGAACTTCGCAAATAGCCATCCCACTTGGAATATCCTTCTTTTCGAATTTTTTATTGATGATGCGTTCGATACTCTTAATTTTTCTAGTTTCGCTTTTAGAAACGATTACCATAGAGATACCTTCTTTGCCAGCACGACCTGTTCGACCACTCCTGTGTGTATAGGTTTCAATCTCATCAGGCAATTGGTAATTTATAACATGGGTAATATCATCAACATCAATACCTCTCGCTGCAACATCCGTTGCCACTAACATCTGTATCTGTTTGTTTCTGAAAGATTTCATAACCAAATCGCGCTGATTTTGGCTTAAATCTCCATGTAATGCGCCTGCACTATAGCCATCTTCAATAAGATTTTCTGCTACTTTTTGGGTGTCACGTTTTGTACGACAAAATATAACAGAGAAAATATCTGGATTGGCATCTGCCAAACGTTTTAAAGCTTGATAACGGTCGCGCGCATTAACCAAATAATACTCATGAGATACAGTAGAGGTGCTTTCATTTTTTTTACCAACCGTAATTTCTTGTGGGTCGTACATGAATTTCTTAGCAATTGTAGATACCTCTTTTGGCATCGTCGCAGAGAATAACCAAGTGCTTTTGTCTTCTGGGGTATGAGATAAGATATCTGTGATATCCTCAAAGAATCCCATGTTAAGCATTTCGTCAGCTTCGTCTAAGACACAATACTCTATTTTAGAAATATCCACCAAACGGCGCTTAATCATATCTTTCATACGACCAGGCGTTGCTACAATTACTTGAGCACCTTTTTTTACTTGTCTTGCTTGGTCTGTAATGCTCGCGCCACCGTAAATAGCTGTTACATTAAGTCCTTTAAGATGCTTACCGTAATTTTTCATCTCGTTGGTAATTTGCAAACAAAGTTCACGAGTTGGAGAAAGAATCAACCCTTGTGTAGTTCTACTATCTACATTTATCTTTTGAAGCATTGGGAAACCAAAGGCGGCTGTTTTACCAGTGCCAGTTTGTGCCAATGCTACTAAATCTGTGTCTTCTTGTAATAATACAGGTATGGCTTTTTCCTGTACTTCGCTAGGCTTCGTAAAGCCCATGTCTGTAATAGCTTGAAGCAAATTAGCTTCGAGTCCGAGTTGTTCGAATGTCATATTAATTATCTATCAATTAGCGTGTCTTTTGGAAGCTAAATCGACTTAATGATAACCTAACTGCTTCGCTCAACACTTTCCTCACCTTGAGGAATTTTTGGTTCACTTCTGCTAAAGCTTTAGTGAATTTGGATGCAAAGGTACTGCTTTATTTTGGATGTCATTCCTGCGAAGGCAGGAATCTTTTTACAGGAAGTAAGAGATTCTTACATATTCATCTCGACTCCGCTCAATGTAGACAGATTGTAAAGGCTGATTATATTGAATTTAAAAATTCGACCAATTGTCTAACTGCCTTCCCGCGATGTCCAACGCTGTTTTTTTCCTCTAACGATATCTCTGCAAAAGTTTCCTGATACCCATCAGCTTTAAAAATTGGGTCGTACCCAAACCCTTTGTCTCCATATTTTCTCTTTGTAATAGAGCCTTTGCATATGCCTGTGAAAGTTTCGAGATTTCCATTTAAATGTAGGGCAATAACCGTTTTAAATTGAGCAGTCCTATCTGATTTGTTTTCTAACTCGCCAAGTAATTTTTTCATATTATCATAGGCATCACGTTTAAGTCCAGCATACCGAGCAGAATACACGCCAGGGGCACCATTTAGAGTAGTTACCTCTAATCCTGTATCGTCAGCAAAACAATTATAACCGTATTGTGCTTTAATATATTCTGCCTTTTGTATGGCATTACCTTCAATAGTTTTTTGGGTTTCTGGAACGTCTTCAAAACAACCAATATCCTTTAGGCTCATAAGTGTAATGTGTTTAGGGACTAAAGATTGCACTTCCCTTAATTTATTAAGATTATTAGTGGCGAAAACGAGTTGCATATATGTTGAAAAATTTGAAACTCAAAGGTAATGTTAAATTGAATTAGTCAAAAAAATAACCGAACTTGCTAATTATCGGTTTGCTTCTGAAGATAGATAGACCAACCTCATAAAAACTGAACTTTATAGTTATGAAAAAAATTGTATTATTTTTTGCCATTATTTTTAATAATATAATTCTTGCGCAAGATGATTTTCAAACCATATTTTCTGACGGAAATAGACCTTTAAAGAAAAACATATACTTACAGCTAAGTGATGACCAAGACAATACTGTTTCAATTCCCGTTTCAATAATAAAGGGTAAAAGGCCAGGTGCAGTTTTTACAATTGTTGCTGGAGTTCATGGATATGAATATCCACCAATTATAGCTGCTCAAGAACTAATCCAAGAACTTAATCCTAGTAAGCTAGTGGGAACTATAGTTATTATTCCTATTGCTAACCCTTCTGCATTTTTTAGTCGTACTCCTTTTTTAAATCCAATAGATAAACTTAATTTAAATCGAACTTTCCCAGGGAGTAAAACAGGCTCTATTACAGAAAGAACTGCGCATATGTTGACAACTGATATCATTAGCGTAAGCGATGTGTTTTTAGATATTCACGGTGGTGATGCTAATGAGGATTTAAACCCATTTGTATGTTATTACAATAATGAAGAGTATATAGAAAAAACTAAAATGGCTAAAATGTTAGCCGAAGCAAGTGGATTTAAACATATTGTTTCTTATCCCTATACGCTCAAAAAAGACCAACCTGCTAAATATGCATTTAAGCAAGCGGTACAAGATGGTAAAACGGCATTGAGTATAGAGTGTGGTAAACTAGGTAATTTGCAGGAAGAAGCAGTAGTTTCAATAAAGAAAGCAGTCTACAATATGCTAGGGGTGATGAAAATGTATGATAATGCCTCAAAAAGCAAGATTGATTTCGTAAATATAACAGGACAGGTATATATAAAATCTGAGTATAAAGGTGTTTTCGTTAGTGACTATAAAGCTGGAGATAGTGTTAATGAGGAAGATGTAGTTGGCCATATAAAAGACGTATTTGGGAAAACTATCACAGAATTAAGAGCGCCAAAATCTGGAATTATTTTGTATAAAATTGGTACGCCACCTGTCAATACTAGTGAAACAGTTATGTGTATTGGTTATTAGTTTGTACCTTTATTACTATCATGTTTTTAAAGAAACTACATATCAAAATCTTAAGCCTTGCGTTTCTTGTTACTCTTGTTTCTTATAATACTACAGAGAGTAGGCTATTGCCGCAGCAATTTGTTTCCGAGTACGTTGTATATGAAAACGTCTTAGATAACCGTGCTTCATATTCTATATTCAGTGCTGCTAAAAGTTATTCATATCCTGGATATAATAGTTTTAGTTTTTCAGACTTATTATTAAACTTTAATACTAACCAAAAAGTCTATTTTACAGCGGCTTCTTCCAATAGTGATGTTTTAAAACAATCACGAACACTTAAAAGTTTCTATCCTCTAAGGGTTCTATATAAAGACCCTCATTCATCATTTATTTAATATATCGTATTTGTCATTTTTGACGATTTCAAACTATTAAATAATTACAGGAATGTTAATTCCTGCCTCATAATGATGTATGAAATGAGCCATAACAATTCTTGATACCCACCTAGATGTTTAATGGTGAATTACATCTGACCCGATAAATAAAAATAAAATTTATGCAGATGAAAATAAAAAGAATACTACGCCTTTTTGCATTGGTGTTAATGATAGGTTTAGCTTGTGTATTACCAGTGCCAATGACATTTTATAGAAAAGATGAACTGCCTAAGAACTTGATTGAAAAAGTAGAGTTAGAAGATGAAAAAGAAGATGACGAAGAGAAAGCCCTATTTTAGACTGATAGTGCAGCTATTAGATGTTCCGAACCACTTTACGCGATGTTTTGATGCCGTTTTGTAGATGCCGTCACGAATAAGTCGCGGGATAAAAGCTAATAGCGCAGCTACTCGTTGCCATTTAGGTATTTTAGAAACAACACGTAAAAAACCATCAGAATGGGTGTGAAGTCCTTTTTTGTCTATGAGAATGACGGTGTCGAGTTGTTCTGTCGGAAACCCATTTTCTTTTAATAATATTTGCCCTTTAGGGGACTGGAATGGAATAAAACTAAATAGCTCTTGAGGTGCAAATTTTAGAAGCCAACCAACAACGCCATTACAAAGGTTGCATTCCCCGTCAAAAATGATAATATCTTTAGAAGTTTCCATGATTGGTTTTTTGATTTGTATGAAAACGTAGTCGTAATAATCTTTAAATCATTTCAATAAGGAATAATTTCATCTATGATGATATGGTTCGTTTTTAAGAATAGTAAACCCTCTATATATCTGTTCAACAATAAATAGACGTACCATCTGATGCGAGAAAGTCATTTTACTAAGAGATAGTTTGCCTCTAGCTTTGTTATAAACGTCTTGAGAAAAACCATAAGGGCCACCGATAATAAACACGAGTTGCTTGATACCGCTATTCATATGTTTTTGTAAGTATTTAGAAAACTCAATTGAAGAATAGTGTTTT
>CALDUJ010000081.1 GCA_937923735.1 uncultured Flavobacteriaceae bacterium
TTTATCATCTCTCTAATATCAATTTCGATACCTCTACTCATAGTTGTAATAGGCACGCCATTATTCATCCCTCCATCAAATGGATTTTCTGAGGTGTCTCCAACGCGTTCTATAAGAATGAAAATCCAAGAAATTATCATCACAAATGGTATCGAAAACCACACAAAGTTTTGTGTAATAAAATTGCTGTTATTTTCAGAGAGCGTATTTCCTATATGTTCAAATTCATTCATTAATCCAAATGGTATTAGAAAAATAAAAATCCAAACAAAAATTGCATTTAGGGTTGCAAACTGTCTTGGGTAAGGAAAATTTTTAATTCGTTCTGCTTTTCCTTGTAATGTAAAAAGCTCTTCGATGCAATTTTTGAATTCTATATGTCTAAAATCATCAACAAGACCTTGTAATTTCAATCTTTTAAAATGATTAGATTGTAACTTTAAACAGGCTGTTTGTTTATTGGTTTTAGATAGTACTTCTGCTTTTTCTTCAACAGATAAGTAGCCGTCTAATTGCTCTTCTAGCGTATGCTGATATTCATCAACGTCTATATTTTTCATAAACTCTTTATCAGATTTATTATGAAAAGAAGATTCCCATTCTTTAGGCTTTCTTAAGGAATGTCGCAAAGCTGTCATCCACGCTACGTGTCTTAAAATAATTTCTTTACGTATGGCAAATTGTTCTTCTTCAGAGTACTTTTTAGAAGAGAACTCATTAGTAATAAAATCATTTACCATTGTTGTAAGTGTTCTAGAAGTATTTACAATTCCGCCATAAATTTTACGTGCTTCCCATAGCCTACCATAAGCCGCATTGTTTTTAAAACCACTTATAAAAGCTAAAGCAGTACCAATGAGTCCGATGGGTAACCAAGGTAGATGAAGCCATTTCCATCCTACCACTTCATATAAAATGACAGGTACTATAGAGACAAAGAAAAAAATTATTAAATATCGTTTTGTCCAGCTTAGGACCGTTGTAATGTGGTATTGTTTTTTTATGTACATAGTTTAATTGTTTTCAACAACAACTTTACCGATTGCTTTTTTACTTTCTAGTCTTGCATAAGCTTCTCCTACATTTTCAATTGAAAACTGTTGCTCATCAAGTAATGGTTTTAAGTGTCCTGCTTCAACAATTTTAGTAATATTGCTCAAAATTTCACCATGTTGTTCTCTTTTAAAATTATGCAACATAGGTATTAACATAAATACAATGTGTAGAGATAGACCTTTGAAGTGACAAATACTTAAATCTAATTCGCATAAAGAAACGGTTGATGCAACATGACCATTTAGAGCAGCTGCTTCAAAAGATTTAAGCATATTTGCTCCTCCTACGGAATCAAACACGACATCAAAGCCTACACCATTGGTGTATTTGTTTACATAATCTTCAACCTGTTCTGTTTTATAATTTATGGGTGTTGCACCAAAATTTCTAATAATTTCCATTTGATTTTCACCACCACAAGTTGCATATACATCTGCTCCAAAATGTTTTGCCAATTGCACAGCTACGTGTCCAACTCCACCAGTTCCACCGTGTACTAAAACTTTTTGTCCACTTTTAACATTTGCACGAATTAAACCTTCGTAAGCTGTTATACCTACCAATGGAAGAGCAGCTGCTTCTTTCATTGACAAGTTTTTAGGTTTTAAAGCGATTAGTTTGCTATCTGCTGCAACATAATCTGCTAAAGTTCCTTGTAAATCAGCCAATCCACCAATACAACCGTAAACCTCGTCACCAACAGAAAATCCTGTAACATCTTCTCCTATTTTTTCAATAGTACCAGCTAAATCCATTCCTAATATTGCTGGATTTTCAGGCGAAAAAGGTAAGTCTTTTCCCATACTTCGAATCATTGTGTCTACTGTATTGACACTCGATGCAGAAATTTTAATAAGTACTTGACCGCTTTTTAAAGTTGGTGTTTCTACTTCGCTTGATTCAAAGATTGCGTTTTCTCCATATTTACTGATTGTCATTGCTTTCATTTGGCATTGTTTTTAGTTACTATAAAAATTATAGTTGCAAAAATAATTATAGTAGTGTAAATTTGCAATAACTATCAAAAGAGATAGTATATATTTTAACAAACTTTATGAAAGCGATACTAGACAAAACATACGTCTTTAACGGCAAGGATTATCCATGTTGCGCGAGTCTTACGATGGGTGTTATTGGTGGTAAGTGGAAAACAGTTATTCTGTATCACTTAATGGACGGAACTTTGCGTTATAATGAATTACGAAAATTGATGCCTATTGTTACAGAAAGAACATTGAGTTTGCAGCTGAAGGCGATGGAAGAAGATGGTTTGATTATGAGAAAGGTTTATACTTCTAAACCACCTTTAAAAGTAGAATATTCACTAACAGATTTCGGTAAAACTTTAATTCCTTTAATTCAATCTATTGCGGATTGGGGCGATTTAGTGGTTGAGAAATATTCTTAGCGGATTGTCGCTTTAGCTTGTAGCCAATGTTTTTAGAAATATGCTCTGTTTTAATGGCTTATATTTCACGTTACCTGCCAGACGGCAGACAGATACGCGGAACATTATGAAACATTTTGTTGTCATAATAAGTTGTTATGTAAAATAGCATTAACCGAGAACAAAGCAATTATATTATATTGTGTAGTCCAATTATATCCTTAATATATTTTTTCAATTTTTTATCTCTCCTTTTAGCAGTAAATTTATAGCATGCAAACAGTAATTTATTCCCCCGGTGTTTTACAATATATTCCATTTTTTTATGTGATTTGGTCCGATGATTTATTGTCATATTCTGAGGTCTCCGTTGTAAAAAAAGCTCTGAATGAAGATGAGTCTCTTAACAAAGAAGATCATAATTACTTAATTAAATGCTTAGATAAAAAAGCGCCTCCTGCGAATCAAGAAATTAAGAATTGGAAAAATGTCATCTCTAATTCTAACATAAAATTAATAGAAAGTGACACCTATCCCCTTTCTTCATTTAGCCAAAAAATGATATGCCATCATTTTACCGAATGCCCTTTTAATGAGCATTTAAAAGCTATTGAAATTAATCTTGGTATTCAGCCAAACCATTACAATCACTTATTTGAAATTGAAGTTGTAAAAGAAAAGTCATCTAGATATTACAATCCTATAGCAATTGACAGTCTGTTAAAAGGCGAACACGCACCTGTTATTGATGACTTTAGAAAAGTGCTAAAAGACCCTATTTTTAGATGGTCTGTAAAAAGAGATAAAGATATCTTTAGAGCTCATGTATTAAAACAAGTAGAATTTTTAGCTAAAGAGGGTTATGGCGCTATGGCCTATCCAGAACTTTATGGAGGCACAGATAATATGCCAGCATATGCCGCCGTTTTTGAAAATATGATGTATGTAGATGGTAGTATGGCTATAAAGTTTGGAGTGCAATTTGGCCTTTTTGGAGGAAGCATCCAGAAATTGGGTACCAAAGTACATCACGACAACTATTTGTCTGATACCGGAAAATCAAAGCTTTTAGGTTGTTTTGCAATGACAGAAACCGGACATGGCTCTAATGTAAGAGGTATTAAAACGACAGCAACTTACGACCCCGAAACAGACAGTATTATCATACATACACCAGGAAAAAACGACAATAAAGAATACATAGGCAATGCCTTGCATTCTACTATGGCGTCTGTGTTTGCGCAATTAATTGTGGATGGAAAAAACCATGGCGTTCATGCCATTTTAGTGACTATTCGTGATGCAGAACATAACCTCATGCCTGGAGTTACTATTGAAGATAATGGTTATAAACTAGGCCTTAATGGAGTAGATAATGGTAAAATTTGGTTTCATCAGGTACGTGTTCCTAGAGGTAATTTGTTAAATAAGTATGGTGATATTACACCAGATGGAACCTACCATTCGGATATACAAAACCCAAGTAAGCGGTTTTTCACCATGTTAGGCACCTTGGTTGGTGGTCGTATTTGTGTGGCTCGTGCAGGACTGGGTGGCGCAAAAAAAGCCTTAGCCATTGCTGTAAAGCATGCCCTGAAGCGACGACAATTTAATGATAGCATAAAAGTTCAAGAAGATTTATTAATGGACTACCCTAGCCATCAATTGCGTTTAACACCAGCAATTGCTAGTTGTTATATATATGATGTAACACTCACACACATGATGAAAGTGTATAGTGATAACAGCATTACCGATAAACGTAAAATAGAAACGCAAGCCGCTGGACTAAAATCTATTATTACTTGGTTTGCAAACGATACCATTCAAGAATGTAGAGAAGCTTGTGGCGGAAAGGGGTATTTAATGGAAAACCAAATCACGGATTTAAAAGGCGATGTCGATATTTTTACAACTTTTGAAGGTGATAACCACGTGTTACTACAATTAGCAGCCAAAGGCGTGTTATCCGATTTTAAATCAGAATTTAATAGTGCAGGTTTTACAGCCGTCCTTAAATTATTGGGAGAACGTATTGGAGATACCCTAAGTACTATTAACCCAGTTTACACCAACAATGTAGATAAAGAGCACTTATATAGTTTAAAATTTCATAAACATGCTTTTAATTATCGTACACGACGATTAACTTATACCGTTGCGATGCGTATACGAGATTATGTAAAAAAAGGAATGCCTTCTTATCAGGCCTTTTTAAAGGTGCAAACACATTTATTAAGGTTAGGAAAAGCCTACAGCGTAGAATTAGCATACGCTACTTTTGTAGATTTTACAGAGACTATTGAAGATGAAAAAAATAGACTATTATTTCAGAAATTAGGCACTTTATATGCCTTACATCAATTGCGTAATGATGCCTCTTGGTATCTAGAACAAGGCTATATTGGTGGCGCAAAATCCAAAGCGATTCGTAAACGTGTGGAGCGACTTTCTTCTGAATTGCGACCACATATCGGTATTTTAATTGATGGATTTGGAATACCTGAACATTGTATGGAAGCGCCTATTGCAAAATAAAAATCAACTATTTTTTAATAACCACTTTATACGTTTTGTTTGAAGTGGTACTTGATATTTTTAAAAAATATAAGCCATTATTAAGTGTTTGCACATTCATAGTACTTGAGGTAATCCCTTGTAATATTTCACTTTTTAATACAATTTGACCCAATTTATTTAGTAACTCTAATTTTAGAGTTTCATTTAATTGACTAGATTGAATTGTGATAACATCTTGTGTAGGGTTTGGATAAACATTGACTTTAAAATCATTTCTGTCAAAATCTTCTAGACTAAGCGTTGTATCATTACCTGATACTAGCATGCCTTTACCAGCAGTCACTAAAACGATATGCTCGGCCGAGGCATCGATATCTGTAACAGGAGGCACGACTCTTTTTATCGTTTCGTCCGCAATGTCTAGCCATATATTATCATTGGTTTCTGGGTTTTCATTTCTATATAATGCTGTATCTGGGTTAGCTGCATTTTGAGGTTCTGCAAACACTAATAGTTTGCCAAAAGGATCTAAAGCAATGGCTCCTGGGCTATTGGTAGGTACCGATAAATTTGTAGTGGTATTAGAATTGGATGCATTATCTATTCTAAGAACCGCAGACGGTGTAGAGATGTAGAGACGATTATTGTAACTATCATAAGCCAAATAGCCTTTATCTTCTCCTGCTGGTGCTACTAGAATTTGTGCCCAGCTTTCTCCGTAATCAGTACTTCTCCAAACACCTGTTTGACGGTCATAAACAAAAATAGTAGAACCTCCATTAGACTCTACGGAACAGCGTAAACGTCCATTGTCTTGTGCTTGCATAAATGCTGTGGTTCGCGTATTCCAGTTAGTCCAGTTGTCATTAATACGGTCAACGGTTCGAATACCTCCATTGTCTATGGCTGTAACCAGTCGTTCCGTTCCATCTAACAAATTAATCCATGCCAAACCAACAATACGCTTTGGTGCGACAGGATTAGCTAATTCGTTAAGTCCTGGCGATGAAGGTGTATTTGGTGAAGAGGCTACAGCCAATTTGCCTCCTTCCATATTATTATCACGTTCACCATTGCCAAATGCCAATTCAGAACCATCCGGTGAAAAGGCAAGTCCATGACCTACTGTAACTCCACCTAGGCCAACGGCTGTCCATTCTGTGCCTCCGTCAATTGATAAGATGACATCATGATCTACGTTGCCTGCAGCAATAACACCTGATGGACTAATTTGAACATCTCTATACGTAAGAATTTGAAAACCGTTAGCAGGCTTCCAAGTCACACCAGCATCATCTGTGGTCCAAATGGCAGAAGTGGCACATACAACCCATGCATCTGGATCGTGGGGAGAAACCTGTATAGTAGCGACATCACACTTTGAGCCTCCTAAAGCCCAATTACCATGAGTTTCAAAAACAATTAGATTCTGATTGCTACCCCAAGGACTTATTGAAACACCAGAAAACGTCGTGTTGCTCCAAGTAGATCCGCTATCTTCCGATACCCAAATATTCCCAGAACCTTCAGCGGTACCTACTACAATCCTATCTGTATTCCATGTTCTTTTAATGCCATGTATGGCTGTAGACATTACAGATGTGCCAATAGGTCCAGTGATGTCGCTTAAATTACCATTAGAAGGCACATATCTTCTGACGCCAAACCGTCCGCATGCTAAATACATTCGGTTGCCAAGCACAACAATTGATTCTACTACATCAGGAATACCCGAGACTTTACTTGCCGAAGGGTTGCTGTTTAAATTATTTATTTCCCATAACCCTTTATTTTCTATGGAAGCATCATCGCCCCATAATCCTACATAAACGGTATTCGGGTCATTTGGAGACGTGGCCATAGCACGTACATGAACATCGCCGCTAAAAACATTTAATCTGCTCCAGCTAGTTCTATTGTTTGTTGAAATCCATACGCCTTCTTTATAAGTACCAGCTACCCATGTAGAACCACTTACCCATTGAATTAAACTTGGGTCTGTTGATCTAGGTCTTCCGGTTGGTAGTGGTGCATTACTGTTCTGTGCTGAAAATGAAATATTTGATGAATCATGATGCCATGAATCACCTCCGTTTGTTGAAGAAATCACTTCGCCACCCAAACCTTTAAAACCGGTGCCTCCGACTATCACCGTACTACCGTTGACATTAACCGCATTGAGAGCAGCTATTTTTTGATGAGATTCTTCATAGCCTAAACCTTGCGCTGCTGATTCGAAATCTTTACCATAATTAGTGGACCTACCTGTGCCTCCAATATCAGAGCCATAATAAATTTTACCAGGTACATTTGGATCCCAAGTAACCACATTCGGATAACCACCTCCGACTGGTCCTAATTGGCGAAAGCCATCAGTGCCGTCAACAATATCGAGTGTGGTTTTTTTATTAGTTGCTAAATCAGAATGACTATTAAAAGCTGTAAATACAGTGGAAGAAACGATAAGGACAAAAAGTATCTCTTTAAAACTATGATTTTTTGATAACATTTGGAGGCATTGTATTGATTATGTGATAAATATATGGAAACTAAAACCGTTAATATTTACTTTTTTTGTTAAAATAGACAAGAAATATCTAAATCAAAGAAAGCTTTTTAAGTGTATACTTATGTTTTCATTTAAATTTATAAAAGCTGCTTTCAACTTCATTAAATTAAAGCTCAAGTTATATAACGCGGAACATTATGAAATACTTATTTGTTATAATAAGGCGTTATGAAAATTGCTTTGAGCTCTATCGGTAATCGATTTATTATGTTTTAAAAATAGATCAATAATTGTATTGACTATTTTCTTTTAGACAAGAAATAAGTTACAATTCCTGATAAAACAAATAATAATCCAATTAGGCTTTCTTTTGGTCTTTCAATAAGCATATAGCCTAATATCCAAATACTAAAGACTACAAAAGCTATTTGTAATAAAGGCTTTAAAGGGCTTTTAAATGCTCCCTTTCTCCCCTTTAACCAAAATATAGACGCTACTGTTAAAGTACCCATTAGCTGCAACACAAAACTGGCGTAAAGTAAGACTTGTTCAAAAGTGCCTGTAAGCGTTAAGATGATGCTTATAATAGCTTGCAACCAAAGTGCTTTAATAGGGATACCATTTTTGTTTTTCACTGCTATTATGTTCCAGAGTGAATGGTCTTTAGACATAGCATAGGTAATTCTGGAACCAATCCATAAATAACCGCTAACTGTTGCGATAAGCTGAATGGCGATAATATAACTCAGCCAGTGTCCCCAATCGGTACCAAAAAGGTTTTGAAAGGCAATGAAAGCTACTTCTACTTTACCAGACATTTGCTCTACTGAAGCGTGCCTCAGAAATACAACCTGTAGAAGTACATAAACTATCGTTACTAATCCTGTTCCGAGTATCAAGGCTTTAGGAAGATTTCTACGAGGGTCCTCAATTTCCCCAACGATGTATGCTGCAGAATTCCAACCTGTGTAAGCATAGGTTACATATAATAATGCCACAGCAAAACCGGGGAGAAATATTTCTTCTTTCCATGCATTTCCAAAATTCAATCCAGTTTCTTGAACAGGTACAAAGCTAAAGCCCAGTATAATGAGCAATAGCACAAAGCCTACTTTAATGGCGGTAGATATATTATGGAATTTCCCACTCTGACCTATACTTATGGAATGTATAGCGGTAAGAATGATTATAACTAAGACACCAAACCATTCATTAAAAATTGAAGGGTTTATGGGGTTTAAATAGCTCTTCATAGCCATTACCGAAATGGCAATTGGAGCGGTAAAACCAACAGTTAGGGAGGTCCACGCATAAACGTAACCCACAATTGGGTGTATTAACTTAGAAAGAAATATATAGTCACCTCCAGATTCATCAAAATTGGTTCCTAATTCGGCATAGGTAAATGCGCCAATCAAGGCAAATAGACCTCCTAACACCCAGAGCAAAATAATACTCCAAGTATTTTGAATATCGATAAGCTGATATCCAAGACTGCTGAAGACGCCTGTGCCAATCATACTAGAAATTACTAGCGCTGCTGCTGTTTTCCAGCCTATTTTATGTGTTACCTTCATAAATTCAATTGCTAACGAAAGGTAATCAATCAGTAGAGATAGTGCTAAATATAACATATAATGTCCTTAACTATATGAAAATGATACTTAATAAACTGTTGAAAACCCATAGCTCAATTTGTTTTATTAGGCTTCCGATTTCTGTATTTTGCATACTTTAAATCTCTTGAAATTTGAAAGTTTGCATAGCCGAAAAACCGAGTGTAGCTCGCGAAATAGCATCTGTTTTAGGTGCTAGCACTAAACGCGATGGCTATTATGAAGGCAACGGATATGCAGTAACTTATACCTTTGGACATCTCTGTACTTTAAAAGAACCTGTAGATTATAAGCCGCATTGGAAAAGTTGGGATTTAAATAACTTACCGATGTTACCTGAAAAGTTCGAAACCAAGGTCTCTGATAATGATGGCATTAAAAAGCAATTCAACATTGTTAAAAGCTTATTCGATAAAGCAGAGGTTGTTATAAACTGTGGTGATGCTGGTCAAGAAGGAGAGCTAATTCAGCGTTGGGTATTAAATGAAGCAAATTATAAAGGACCCGTTGAGCGTCTTTGGATTTCATCCTTAACCACAGAAGCTATTAAAGAAGGTTTTAAGAATCTAAAGCCAGCTTCAGATTACGATAATTTGTACTATGCTGGTTTTTCACGTTCTATTGGTGATTGGTTGTTGGGAATAAACGCGACAAGACTATATACAGTAAAACACGGTGGCTATAAGCAAGTATTATCTGTTGGACGCGTACAAACACCAACATTAGCAATGCTTGTGAATCGTTTTAAGGAAATTGAAAATTTCAAACCCCAACCCTATTGGGAATTACAAACCTTGTATCGGGACACTTTATTTAATTACGAAGAAGGACGCTTTCTAAAGATGGAAGATGGCCAAGTGCTGGCAAACAAAGTGAAAGAAGATGATTTTGAAATTGTTTCTATTACGAAAAAGAAAGGCACTGAATATGCACCCAAATTATTCGATTTAACAGGTTTACAGGTTTATTGCAATACAAAGTTCGGAATGTCTG
This sequence comes from uncultured Flavobacteriaceae bacterium, assembly GCA_937923735.1. Lineage (GTDB taxonomy): Bacteria > Bacteroidota > Bacteroidia > Flavobacteriales > Flavobacteriaceae > JABABD01. Next base: position 10,082 of record CALDUJ010000081.1, read on the forward strand.
CGGATGACACTTTAAAAACTGCTCAAAAACTTTACGAACAAAAAGTTATTTCATACCCAAG
>CALDUJ010000082.1 GCA_937923735.1 uncultured Flavobacteriaceae bacterium
GTTTTGGGCAAAACCAAATGTGCTAAAAAACATAGCGATAATAACAATTATAATTTTCATTTTCTTTTTTAATTTAATTTATATCGTAATCCTGTATAATACATACTTCCAAAAATTGGGCCATATACAAATGTAGTATCAAAATTCGAACCAAACGGATTATCGGCACTTAAAATTGGATTGTTCTGTTTTACATTTGTAATATTTTCGCCTCCTAAATATACTTCAAATTTAGATGAAAACACTTTAGTTATCTGGGCATTCAAAGTTCCAACCGTTGGTGAATTACCAGATAATTGATACTGAGGTGGATTTGCCACCGTAGAACCAAAACGTTGTTCGCCTAGCCAATTATAGGTTATATCAAATTTCCATTGAGACAAGGTATTTTCATTAGCCTCAGTTTCATAAGCTGCATTTGCAAATAATCTATGCTTTGGAGTTAGAGGCTTTGATAGCTTTCCTGAAATATAATCCGTTTTTACATCATAATTTTTATAGGCTAGTCTTAAATCAAACCCATCAAATGTGTTATGATTAAATTCTACTTGAAAGCTATTCGCAAAACTTTTACCTTCTAAATTATAAAAATTGACTTCGCTAGGTGTTTCATAATCTACTACTACTTGATTTTTGAAATCGGTTTTATAATAATCAAATGTAATGTCCGCCTTTCTTCCGAATAGGTTAAATCCTTGTAAGTATGATATACCATAATTCCAAGCTATTTCAGGGTTCAACCCATAAATAGCACCATTATTATTTAAAATATTAACATTTCTAGAGGTTGCAAATAGTTGCTGGTTCTCGGTAAAGATATTTGCACTACGCTTACCTCTTCCAGCAGATACTCTAAAAGCTGATTTCTCCCAAGGTGTATATCGCACATGCAACCTAGGTGTAACAAATTCTCCCAATAGATTATGGCTATCAAATCGCAATCCCGCAGTTAAAGTCAGTTTATCTAAATCGTCATAAGAATACTCAAAAAAACCGCCAAAAGAACGTTCACTTCTTTCAAAATCTTGGCTAATTGCAAATTCATCATAATCATCATACGTAAAGCTCAAACCTGTTTTTATTTTGTGCCTAGAATCACTAATTATGGAATTATAAATCACATTTGAATAGATACTATTATGTTTAATATCATATTGGTTGAGACCAAAATAAGAATCTTGGACATGATTACTGAAAGCAAATTGAACACCCAAGGTTTGCCATGGAATTTCAGGGTTTACATAACCTAACTTACCTGATATTTCAAAACGTCTGGTATCAATTTCACTACCCCATACTTCGTCTCCGCTCAGCACAGGCTCATTTGATATTAACCTATCTGTATCAGGATTAAAATTAACTTGTCCAGCTTGATTGTTGTCATTTAAATAGCGAAGGTTTATAAAACTAACAAAGCCTTTTTCTGGATTAACGTACTGCCAACGGTTCATGACATTCACCTGCTTTTTAAGTGGCACATCTAAAAAGGAATCATTGTTTTTATCGAATTTCTTATCTCTTAAATTACCATGAAGATACAGTCCTGTACTCCATTTATCGGATACCTTTGTATTAAGGTGTGTATTAAGCTCCAATCTCCCATTAACAGAAGCATAGGCATTAACAAACAATTTATCGTCGGTTGTTGGCTTCTGTAATTCGGCATTAATTTGTCCTGCAATACTTTCGAACCCATTAACCACGCTTCCTGCTCCTTTGGTAATTTGTATACTCTCTACCCATGTTCCCGGTATAAAGCTCAACCCATAGGCTTGAGATGCTCCACGTACCGATGGTATGTTCTCGGTAGCTATCAAAATATATGGGCTAGAAAGACCCAACATTTTTATCTGTCTCGTTCCTGTAACAGCATCTGAGAAATTAACATCTATAGATGGATTGGTTTCAAAACTTTCGCTCAAATTACAACAAGCAGCCTTCAGTAATTCAGCACTGCTTACAGTAATGACGTTTTGTGATTGTAAGTACGATTTTGACGTTGCTTGCTTCCTTGAAGTCACCGTTACTTCATCCAAATCACTGGTTGGCTTTAGCCAATGCTGTATCATTTTTGGTTCAGTAATAGTCAAAGTATCTGTCTTAAACCCAACATAACTAACAACAAGCTTTTTATAGCTTTTTTGATACGGTACGGTAAATTTTCCATCAATATCAGTGGTAGTACCAATAGATGTGTCGAGCCAATAAACGTTGGCACCAGGCAAACCTATGTGTTCGTTCTTGTCATTCGCTTCCATTATCATTCCACTAATGTTTTCTTGCGAAAAGAGCAGCGTTGGAAGCATTATCAATATGTATATTATGTTTTTCATTTTTTTAATTGTAGGTTCTAAACAGCATGACAACTGCCACTATAATCATGATACTTTTCTCGATAAAAGTTGCCTTTGTCATGGGCAATTTTAAAGCTGTTCCTAAACAAGCACATTGAATGGATTTTTTGCCTAACAACGATTTTGTAATTCCAATGGTTGTAATTCCCAAAACAATCAAGGTGATTATCAAGGCTGTTGGAATTTGTATCCGCATCAAGAACATAAGGCCTAGTCCCAGCTCAATAAACGGATATATCCATCCGTAAACAGGAACTGCTTTTGCCAACGGGTCATACATCCTGAAACTCTCGGGAAAGCCTTTTAAATCAAGGAATTTAAAGAAGCTAAATACCACATAGAACAAGCCCATGAAGTCCAACATAAAGCCTGAAGTATTCCACGGATTATAGTTGATTAAAATTGAAGCTCCAATTATAAAGAAGAAGATTAAGAACAGTGGAAATAATTGTTTTAACTCTGAAGTTTCTTCCTGAATACCTTCTGTCGATTGAAATACGTTTTTTTCAATCTTTTCTGAAATTGAATATTTTTCGGGCAGCGATTTTTGTAAGGTTCCCAACGAAATGTGCTGTGACATTTCAATAACTGCCTCACTTTTTTCAAGATTTACCGAAGCATTAACAACATGTTCTAATGCATTTAATTTCCCTTCAACAGACGCCTTGCAACCATTACAGGTCATTCCTGTAACTATATATGTATGTATCATGATTTTGTTTTTGATTATTCATTATTAGGCATCAGAGTGCCTTTCTTAAGTCAATAAGAAATAAATATCAAATAATAAAAACGTCGTGAAGCACCTGCCTATCGTAGAAAAGATTAGGAGGTGAATAATCTTTAAAGGGAATAACTTGTTCTGGCAAACCTTCAAACAAATCAATGTAAGCATAAAAAAACGTTGCAATGAACTGTTGTTGGTCTAAATCGAAATCATTAAATGAGTATTTTAACTCATCTTGACCTTTAACTAGGTCAATTTCATCTTTACAACAAGACTTTTTAGTAGTCGATGGCATTTCCATACCGCATCCTTTCACCTCGGTAAACAATGCTGCATCAACTAAAGTATCACCACAGAAATGCTTTTCTACAGTAAAAGACAATGTAGACAACATTACCAATAGGGCCATGGTAAATGAAAAGCTTTTATGAAAAAACGTATGTTTCACTCTACAAAGTTATGAAAATTAAGCTACCCAAGTATTTAATTAACGTGTTGTTAAGTTTTTTTGAAATAATAAAATGCTGGTAGAAACAGCAAAAGAAATATTGGCTGAATTAAAAAACGTCTTATATAAAAGAATATGAGATAATCTTCTTGCTTTGGATTCAAGACATAATATAAGAACAATATCAATAGAACAACGTAGGCAATTACATAGAGTATTCCTGCAAATTTTATCATGCTTTTATCCTTAAAAACAACATAAATAATGCCGAGAGAAATAACTGAATTCAATATATAGCGTAAAGTCGTAAAGGCTGTAAGCTTAAAAACTTCCCTCTTTGGATAATCCATTCTTAAATAGTCGTCTTGAAAAAACAAAAGATAAGGGTCGTAAAAGAGTTCGTTTTCAAAAACACGAATCAACACAAGCAATCCAGCTAAAAATCCAACTGTTATGATTTTAGGAAGACTATTCATTTGTTTGATTTAGTTTAGAAAAACGATTCACCCAAAACATCCACAACAGAAATACCATACCATATATAATCAATGGGAATATAACTGTGTGTAATATTTCTCGTCTCCAAGGATAATGGAATAATCCTATGGCCAACACCACAATTCTAAGCAAATTAACTACATAAATAATTACACTTCCAGCTAAAGCGTACATAAATGTCGTCCTTTTTTTACCAGCAAATGCGATAATAAAAGACACAAACAAAATAATAACACTTACGGAATTACAGCCCTCAATAACTCTTGCCACATACTTATTTCGGACAATAAGTTTCATAGATGGCTCATCTGGATGCGGCATTGCTTGAGATTCATAACCAAAAACATTCAATAATTCTTCACTTTGTTTAGCAACCATATTCGTAATATAGTCTGGAAAGTATTTGGAACCATCCGAAAAGTCCAAATAAAATTTGTACGCCAGCGACAAAACAATGTAGACCGATAAGAATGTAAGGATAAACCGAACAACCGACTTATATTTTACAAAGAGTTCGCGCACAAATTTTGATTTAATTAGCATGCTAAAATTATACAAATGCGTAAATGATTTTAAAGCATTTTTAAATACTTTTGACTAAACTTTTCAACACTCATGACATTCGAAGAATTAAAACCCGAAGTAACTGGCATCATAGCTAGCGATACTAAATCGAAATCTGAAAAATTATTAGGTATTTGTGAGCTTCTAGAAGCACATGTAGATTACTACGATTGGGTCGGTTTCTATTTTAAGAATGGAGACAAGGACGAATTGAAGTTAGGACCTTACGTTGGCGAACCTACTGACCATACTATTATTCCATTTGGAAAAGGCATTTGTGGACAAGTTGCTATTAGTAATAAAAACTTTGTAGTACCAGATGTCGCTGCTCAAGATAATTACATTGCGTGCAGTATTACGGTTAAAGCAGAAATTGTGATTCCTATCTTTGTATATGGAGAAAATGTTGGACAGATAGATATTGATTCTAATACGCCAGACCCATTTACCGAAGAGGATGAACGCTTCTTAGAATTTGTATGTGAGGAAGTTGCTACACTACTAGAATAACAGAATTACATCCCTGTTCTTATAGCTTCTACAGGATCTAATCTTGATGCAGAAATGGCAGGCAATACACCAGAAATCAAACCTATTAAAGTTGATAGCGAGAATCCGAGAATCATATTACTAGGTGACAATATAAATTCAAATCCTCCAGCAGCAGCTGTAGCACCAAGAGATACTAGCCATACTAAGATTAAACCTACAATACCGCCTATAACCGCCAGCACAACAGCTTCAAACAAGAATTGAAATAAGATAAATCGATTCTTAGCACCCAACGACTTCTGTATGCCAATTAAATTGGTTCGTTCTTTTACAGAAACAAACATAATATTGGCGATACCGAAACCTCCAACGAGAAGAGAAAAGCCACTTATAATCCACCCAATAGTGTTTAACATACCAATGATTCCGTCAATGGCATCTGTCATACCTGAGAGTTTATTCACAAAGAAATTATCAGGTTCGCCAGCTTTTAACCCTCTATAATTTCTGAATTTTTGTCTTAACACTTGCTCAAAAGCTCCAATATCTACACCTGCTTTAGGCTTAATAATAACAGCACCGGGTATACCATCCGCTCCTCCATTTTGAAAGCGACGAACAAAATTTGCAGGTAAAAATGCTTTCTCATCCGGAGAATCGAAAATGGTTTGCCCAAATTTCTTAAGCTTACCTACAACGGTTACTTTTCTTCCAAAGACTCGTATTTGTTTCCCTATTGGATTAGAATTTTCAAATAAATTTTTGGCCAATCCATCACCTATCACAATCACAGGCTGCCCTGAGTTGGACTCAGATTCTGTATACATTCTACCCTGGTCTATTTTTAAATCATCAATTTCATAAATCCCATCAGAAACAGGTGTTACTTCGACCCCAGTAACAGTTTTGTCTTCAAATTTTAGTGTTTCCAACCCACCAAACATAACATAGGCTGAAGCTTGAATATCTGGTACATTTCGCTGTACAAATTCAAAAGCATCATTTTCAACTTGTTTGAAATTCTCTCGCTGCCAGCGAGGAACATCTGTTGGACCAAATGAATATTTCGTTAGGTAAATTGTATTCTTATCTAATCCTGAGAGGTCATCCATGATGCTCTTCTCCAAAGATTCCACTGCTGCTAAAACACCGATAATTGAAAAAATTCCAACAGTAACGCCAAGAAGCGATAAAAAAGTACGTAACTTATTGTTCCTCAATGCATTTAATGCAAAATTGAAACTCTCTTTAAAAAGGCGAAGATATACTAACATGCGTTATTACTTGGTTGATTTACGCTTCGATATAAAGGTAAGACGTTCTTTGTTAATAATCGTTACAAAAAAGTTAATTAAATCACTTGGATAGATCGACTATTTAGCACCTAAATCTCTACTTTTGAAACATCATAAAAACAACACAACATTCCTCAAAAAATGAGTAACGAAAAACACATCAAATCAGCATTAATTTCAGTTTTTAGCAAAGATGGTCTTGAGCCAATAGTAAAAAAATTAGATGAATTAGGAGTAACTATCTATTCAACTGGTGGTACTGAAAAATTCATAAACAATCTAGGTATTAACGTTATACCTGTTGAAGAGGTGACATCCTATCCTTCTATTCTTGGAGGTCGCGTTAAAACGCTTCATCCAAAAGTATTTGGTGGTATTTTAAATAGACAAAACAATGAAAGTGATGTAGCCGAATTAGAGAGTTTTGAAATTCCTCAGATAGATGTTGTTATTGTCGACCTCTACCCTTTTGAAAAAACGGTTGCATCTGGAGCCAGTGAACAGGATATTATCGAAAAAATTGATATCGGTGGTATTTCTCTTATTCGTGCTGCAGCAAAGAATTTTGCTGATGTTATTTGCGTATCATCTGTTGATGACTATTCAGAATTTTTAGAACTTGTTTCTAAAACCAATGGAAACATCTCAGTTGAAGACAGAAAACGTTTTGCAACAAAAGCATTTAATGTATCATCGCATTATGATTCTGCTATTTTCAACTATTTTAATAAAAATCATGAAGAGGCAGCACTTAAAATAAGTGAAACCAATGGCAAAGTATTACGTTATGGTGAAAATCCTCATCAGAAAGGGTTCTTCTTTGGAGATTTTGATGCCATGTTCGACAAACTTCATGGCAAGGAGCTGAGTTATAATAATCTTTTAGATGTAGATGCCGCAGTAACCTTGATGAGTGAATTTAAAGGAGAAGCGCCCACATTCGCCATATTAAAACACAACAATGCTTGCGGGTTAGCGCAAAGAGACACAATCCACCAAGCTTATGTAGATGCTCTGGCTGGTGACCCAGTATCTGCTTTTGGGGGTATTTTGATTAGCAACACACAAATTGACAAAGCTACAGCTGAAGAAATTCATAGTCTATTCTGTGAAGTTGTTATTGCACCTTCCTTTTCAGACGACGCATTAGAAATATTAAAAGGAAAAAAGAATAGAATTCTGCTAATTTTAAAAGATGTTGAGTTACCTGAAACGACCGTTAGAACATGTTTGAATGGTGCATTGGTACAATTTAGAGATAACAAAACAGATACTATTGAAGATTTAACCTATTCGACCAACAATAAACCCTCTGAAAGCGAGTTAGAAGATTTGATATTTGCTTCGAAAATTTGCAAGCATACCAAATCTAACACTATCGTATTGGCTAAAAACAAGCAGCTTTGCGCTAGCGGAACTGGACAAACAAGCCGTGTTGATGCTCTAAATCAAGCGATTCATAAAGCTGAATCGTTCAAGTTTGACTTAAAAGGCGCTGTTATGGCGAGTGATGCATTTTTTCCATTTCCAGATTGTGTAGAAATTGCAAATAAGGCTGGTATTACTGCCGTAATACAGCCTGGAGGCTCAATCAAAGATCAATTGAGTATTGATTATTGTGATGAAAATGATGTAGCAATGGTATTTACTGGAACACGTCATTTTAAGCATTAATTTTATTACTTTTACGTCGTTCCTTAAAAGAACGCCTATTTAACCTATTAAACCACATAAACACGCATGGGATTTTTTGACTTCCTAACAGAAGAAATCGCTATAGATCTTGGTACAGCAAATACACTTATCATACATAATGACAAGGTAGTAGTTGACAGTCCTTCCATTGTTGCTCGTGACCGAATTTCTGGTAAAATCATTGCTGTTGGTCAAGAAGCCAATATGATGCAAGGAAAAACACACGAAAACATAAAAACAATTCGTCCATTAAAAGATGGTGTTATTGCTGATTTTGATGCTTCCGAGCAGATGATTAGTATGTTTATAAAAAATATTCCTGCTCTAAAAAAGAAGCTTTTTACACCCGCTCTACGAATGGTTATATGTATTCCTTCAGGGATTACTGAAGTGGAAATGCGAGCAGTAAAAGAATCTGCTGAACGTGTAAATGGTAAAGAAGTGTATCTAATTCACGAACCAATGGCTGCTGCCATCGGTATTGGTGTAGACATTATGCAACCAAAAGGAAATATGATTGTTGATATAGGCGGTGGGACAACAGAAATTGCTGTGATTGCCCTAGGCGGAATCGTCTGTGACAAATCTGTTAAGATTGCAGGAGATGTGTTCACTAATGACATTGTTTATTATATGCGTACACAACACAACCTTTATGTTGGTGAGCGTACTGCTGAAAAGATAAAAATACAAATTGGTGCAGCGACCGAAGACTTAGAACTCCCTCCTGAAGACATGAGCGTTCAAGGGCGTGATTTGTTAACTGGAAAGCCTAAACAAGTACAAATTTCCTTTCGTGAAATTGCCAAAGCATTAGATAAATCCATTTTACGAATTGAGGATGCTGTAATGGAAACCCTATCCCAAACACCTCCAGAATTAGCTGCTGATATTTATAATACAGGTATTTATCTAGCTGGTGGTGGATCTATGCTTCGAGGATTAGATAAGCGTTTATCGCAAAAAACTGATCTTCCAGTGTATATTGCTGAGGATCCACTAAGAGCTGTTGTCCGTGGTACAGGCATTACTCTAAAAAACCTCAACAAATACAAAAGCGTATTGATAAAATAAGAAACTAGCACATGCAACGGATTATTAATTTTATCATAAGAAACCAAAGTTTTCTTTTGTTTTTGTTGCTATTCTCAGTCTCTGTTTTCTTTACTATTCAATCACACTCTTATCATAAGAGTAAATTTATTAACTCGGCAAATTTTCTGTCAGGCGGAATATATAACAGCTCCAATAGTATATCTCAATACTTTGGACTAAAAAAAGAGAATGATATTCTTCTTGAAGAAAACAATCGTCTAAAATCTATTCTTTTCAATTCTGAATCTAATAAGGCATCTGCATCGACAATTGATAGCATTTCTTTCGATTCGAAATACAGATTTACATCTGCATCAGTCATAAAAAATAGTTATGCTTCTAGTACTAACATGCTATTAATAGATAAAGGTGTTAAGGACGGCTTGAAAGAAGATTTTGGTGTCATAACTTCTAAAGGTATCGTTGGTATTATTGAAGATTTAAGTGGTAGTTATGCGAATGTGATTTCAATATTAAACACCAATAGCAGTATTAATGCTCAATTAAAAACCACAGAACATTTTGGTACTTTAAAGTGGGATACAAAATCACCACAATTTGTACAGCTTACCGATGTACAAAAAATAGCACCTGTAAAAATTGGCGATACTATTATTACTGGTGGGAGATCAACTATATTTCCTAAAGGCATTCCAATAGGACAAGTGACCGATTTTAAGTTAGATATTGCAGAAGATTTTTATAATATAGAAGTAAAATTATTCAATGACATGACTAATATAGGGCATGTATATGTTATTGAAAACATTGATAATGAAGAGATAATGAACCTACTCAAAAACGATGAATAACGCAATAACTTCAAATACCCTCAGGTTTATTGTTTTGATTTTAGTTCAGGTATTAGTACTGAATAATATTCATTTTTTGGGCTATATTAACCCCTATTTGTATATCCTTTTTATTATTCTCTACCCTATTAAAAATAATAGATCTTTATTCATTTTTCTGAGTTTTTTATTAGGATTAACAATTGATATGTTTTCGGATTCAGGAGGCGTCCATGCAGCAGCTTGTGTAAGTATTGCTTTCGTCAGACCTGCCGCATTAAAATTTACTTTCGGCGCCATGTATGATCACCAAACAGTAAAATTTGCTACCGCCGAGTTTGTTTCAAATCTAACCTATATAAGTATCTTAACAGTTATTCATCACGTCATCTTATTCTTACTAGAAGTTTTTAACACTTCAGAAATAATTTTGATACTTAAAAAGGCGTTATTCTCAAGTATATTTACGATTATACTCTGTATATTAACCATCATAATTTTTGGCAAACGTAAATGAGACCACTATTACTATTATTTTCTGTAATTGCCGTTGGACTGATTTTTATTTCAAGATTATTCTACCTTCAGGTGTACAATGCACCATCAGAAAATTTGTTTGCCGATAATGCCATTCGAAAAGTTTTTGACTACCCAAAACGTGGCTATATTTACGACCGTAATGGTAAATTATTAGTTTCTAATCAGCCATCGTACGATGTCATGATTATTCCTCGTGAGGTAGAACCATTAGATACTCTTGAGTTTTGCCTTTTACTAAAGATAGACAAGGCGTACTTTAAAAAAAAATATAACAAAGCCTATCGTTATTCGCCAAGACTTCCATCCCCCTTTTTATCGCATCTATCTAAAGAAGATTATGCTGCACTCCAGGAAAAAATGCGCAAATTTGATGGCTTTTATATACAAAAACGCTCTCTTAGAGATTACAGAACACCTATCGGCGCTAATGTATTAGGCTATATCGCTGAGGCAAATCCTTCTCAGATTAAAAAAAACCCATACTACAGACAAGGAGATTTAATCGGAAAACAAGGTATAGAATTGTCTTACGAAGATGAATTAAAAGGTATAAAGGGTATAAAATTTATTCAGAAAGATCGTTTTAATCGTGATATAGGTCCCTATAAAAATGGAACACGAGACACCATTCCGCAGCAAGGAAAAGATATAACTATTACTATTGATTCTGAGTTACAAGCTTACGGAGAAAAATTAATGCAAAACAAAAGAGGTGGTATTATAGCTATTGAGCCTGCTACAGGAGAAATTTTAAGTATGATAAGCGCTCCTAACTATAATCCTAATTTACTGGTAGGAAGGGTTCGCTCCAAAAACTTTACAAAACTTTATAACGACACCATAAGTAAACCATTGTTTGACAGAGGCTTAAAAGCCATGTACGAACCTGGCTCCCCTTTTAAAACATTAATAGCCCTCGCAGCTTTACAAGAGGGCACTATAGACCCAGCTACCACAATTACCTGTAGAGGCATGTATAATTACGGTGGCACCAAACCAATGGGTTGCCATTGTGGGAATGGAAATCGCGATTTATTAAAAGGCATAGCTAAATCATGCAACTCATATTTTGCAGACGCTTTCAGGAAAACTATTGATATGTATCCTAATGCTAAGGAAGGAATGGATGTTTGGAGTAAGCATATTAAAAGTTTTGGACTGGGTAACTATCTAGGCTATGATTTATCTATTGGGGATAAAGGGAATATTCCAGATGGAGATTATTACAATAAATGGTACCCAGATTTTAGATGGGGCGCTACAACAGTAATTTCTAATGCTATTGGGCAAGGCGAAGTATTGGTAACACCTATTCAATTAGCAAACATGACGGCAGCGATTGCTAACAGAGGATATTTTTATACACCTCACATTATTAAAAAAATTGAAGGGCAAGAAAGTATTGATAAGAATTTTACTATCCCTAAAAAAACATCTATAGATTCTCGCCACTTCGAGCCTGTTGTACAAGGTCTTGCAGATGTTTATAAGAGAGGAGGAACTGCAGCATTTTTAAAAGTACCAGGGATAGAAATCTGTGGGAAAACAGGTACTGCGGAGAATTTTACTAAGATAAATGGTAAACGTGTTCAATTAACCGATCACTCTATTTTTGTGGCTTTTGCACCAAAGGACAATCCTAAGATAGCCATCGCTGTTTTTGTGGAAAATGGTTATTATGGCGCACGTTGGGCAGGTAGAATTTCTAGCTTAATGATAGAAAAATACCTAAAAGGCGACGTTTCCTTAAAATACATGGAAAAACTGGTGCTTGAAAAAAGCCTAGAAGAAGAATATGCTAAGCCTTATTCTGGAGAATCATTTTCAATAAATGATGGCACCAAATTCAATGTTATAGAAATACCAACTGAACAACCAACTGAAGATGAGTCCGGACAGGAATAGAAATTACAATTTTGACTGGATTTCCATTCTCATTTATATTCTACTTGTTGGTTTTGGATGGGTTAATATCTTATCTGCTTCTCATAATGGAGAAGTAACTAGCTATTTTGATATTAACCAACCATTTGGGAAGCAGTCCATATTTATCATATTATCAATTGTTCTTATCGTTTTAATTCTCTCAATCGAAGCAAAATTCTATGAACGTTTTTCGAGTATTATATATATACTTTCAATTGTATCATTAGTTGGTTTGTTCTTATTTGGGAAAACCGTTTCCGGCGCCACATCATGGTATGGCATTGGTGGATTTACAATTCAACCAAGTGAGTTTGCCAAAGTCGCCACATCCTTGGCTGTTGCCAAGTATATAAGTGATTTACAGACCAATATAAAACTCTTTAAAGACCAAGTACGATTGTTTGCTATTATATGTATTCCTGCAATACTTATACTCTTACAAAATGATGCGGGCAGTACTATAGTTTACAGTGCTTTCTTCTTTGTTCTCTACAGAGAAGGCTTACCTCAGTTGTATTTACTAGTGGCCGTTATCCTTATTTTGGTTTCTGTATTGACATTAAAATTTGGAATTTTATCTGCCGTATTAATTACAGCTACAGTAATACTATTATCCCACTTTTTTGGTACAAAAAAACGTCCTAGTATATTTCAACCCATTTCAATTATTATCCTATCAATTGGACTAGCTTTTGGAGTTAAATTTTTCTACAATAGCATTCTACAACCACATCAACAAAATAGAATTAGTTTATGGCTACGCTTGGAAAAAGACCAAGTAAAGCTTGAAAAAATGAAGAAAACCATTCTTTATAACCTCAACGAATCTGAAAAAGCGATTGGTTCTGGTGGGTTTAATGGAAAAGGGTTCATGGAAGGAACCAGAACTACAGGGAAATTTGTCCCAGAACAACACACAGACTATATTTTTAGTACTGTTGGAGAAGAATGGGGATTTATTGGAAGCGCTTTAGTTGTCATTCTATTTGTATTACTAATTTTGAGAATCCTACAACGTGCAGAATTACAGAAAAGTCAATTTAGTCGTGTATATGGCTACGCGGTTGCCTCTATTTTCTTTATTCATTTTTTGATTAATATCGGAATGGTTATGGGCTTGATTCCTACTGTAGGTATTCCCCTGCCGTTTTTAAGTTATGGAGGTTCAGGAATTTTTGCTTATACCCTATTACTATTTATATTCATTAGATTAGACAGTAATAGGATTAATGAGTGGTAACTGACTAGAATAATACTATCTTACCCAAAATAATTTACGCTTGCATCCTAATAATCCACATCGTAATGGTTATGATATGTCTAATTTGATTGCTACCAACCCAGCACTCAAAAAACATACGTTTACTAACAAGTTTAATACAATAACAATAGATTTCTCTGATAATACTGCTGTATTCGAACTGAATAAAGCCTTACTACTCCATGATTACAAACTCGAATACTACCAAATTCCCAAAAACTATTTATGTCCAGCGATTCCTGGAAGAGCTGATTATTTTTTTTATATAAAAGACTTGATAGATGGCTTAAGTCTTAAAGAAACCCCTCAAATAAAAGGACTAGACATTGGTGTCGGCGCAAATTGCATTTATCCAATTCTAGGTACTAGCCTATTCAAATGGAAGATGATAGGTTCTGATATAGATATTACATCGGTTAAGTCTGCAACTAAAATTGTAAACTCTAATTCATCAATAAAACAACATATAGAGATTAGACATCAAGAAACGAATGCCAATATATTTGAAGGTATCATTTTGAAAGATGAATATTTTCATTTTACAATGTGCAATCCTCCGTTTTATGCTTCAGAAGAAGAAGCAAATAAAGTAGCATTCCAGAAATTGAAGAATCTAAATAAAATAGTTGCTGAATTAAAACGGAATTTCAATGGACAATCTAATGAACTATGGTGTAACGGTGGTGAAGCCTTATTCATCAAACGAATGATAAAACAAAGCATATCGTTTAAAACCCAAGTAGGTTTATTTACGACTTTAGTTTCTAGAAAAGAGCATCTAAATAAATTCTACAAACAATTAGAAAAATTAAAAGCCACACATCAAACTATTAGAATGAGTCAAGGGAATAAAATAAGTCATTTGTTGATTTGGAGTTTTAATATATATGATAAGAATTAACCCTTCACATCCAGTGCATCTCTCAAGGCATTCCCAATTAACATAAATGCCATTACTAAGCTCATAATACAAAGTCCAGGAATTAATGCCAAGTAAGGTTTACCTAGGATAATATAACTATAATGATCTTTAATCATAGCTCCCCAACTTGCCATAGGCGGTTGCGCTCCTATTCCTAAGAAACTTAGCCCGCTTTCAATTAAAATAGCCGCGGCAAAATTTGCTGCAGAGATAACAATCACAGGCGCCATAATATTAGGAAGAATATGCTTTGTAATAATTCTAAAATCGTTATAACCTAGAGCTCTTGCAGCAGTAACATATTGTATTTCTTTTACACTCATTATTTGTCCGCGTACAACTCTCGCAACTTCAACCCACATAGTCAATCCAACGGCAATAAAAACTTGCCAGAAACCTTTACCTAAAGCCAATGTAATAGCGATTACTAATAATAAAGTCGGAATAGACCATGTCACATTTATAATCCACATAATAAACGCATCTACTTTTCCGCCAAAATAAC
>CALDUJ010000083.1 GCA_937923735.1 uncultured Flavobacteriaceae bacterium
CAAATAGTAAAAGATGCTAATTACGATGGATATATTGGTATTGAATATGAGGGTGATAATTTGAGTGAAGAAGAAGGTATTCAAGCAACTAAGAATTTATTAATTGAAGCTTCAAAAAAAGTAAATTAAACTAACTAACTATAACATGAAAAAATCAACACAATTTCAACTGTCATTCATGATGTTCCTTGAGTTCTTTATTTGGGGAGGATGGTTTGTTACCTTAGGAACATTTCTTGGGAACAACTTGGGAGCTACTGACCCGGAAATAGGAATGGCATTCTCCACTCAATCTTGGGGAGCCATCATAGCCCCATTTATTATTGGATTAATAGCGGATCGCTTCTTTAATGCCGAAAGGATATTAGGGGTATTGCATATAATTGGTGCCGGACTAATGTATCTCATGTCCCAAACTACAGATTTTGCTGGATTTTATCCCTATGTATTGGGTTATATGATAGCTTACATGCCAACCTTGGCTTTGGTGAATTCCGTTGCTTTTAATCAAATGAATGATCCTGCCAAACAATTTCCTTTTGTAAGGGTATGGGGTACAGCTGGATGGATTATAGCTGGATGGATTATTAGTTTAGGATTTAAGTGGGATTCCATAGAAAACATATCAAATGGTATGTTATCTAACACGTTTATTATGGTAGCTATAGCTTCGGCGCTATTAGGAGTCTTTAGCTTTACGTTACCTAAAACACCCCCTAATGTTTCAAAAGGCGAACAGGTGAAAATTGCTGATATTCTTGGTTTAGATGCCCTTAGATTATTGAAGGATAGAAATTTCCTGATATTTTTCTTGTCTTCGGTGTTGATATGTATCCCACTGGCTTTTTATTACCAAAACCTTAGTCCTTTTTTAACCGAATCGAAAGTAGAAAACTCTACTGCATGGGCAACTGCTGGTCAAATATCTGAGGTTCTTTTCATGTTACTTCTACCGTTTTTCTTTAAAAAATATGGTTTCAAAAAAACAATTCTTTTCGGAATGTTAGCTTGGGCCTTACGCTATTTATTATTTGCTTTTGGCGATGGTGGAGAAATGTTTTTTATGATTGTTATAGGAATTGTAATGCATGGTATATGTTATGACTTCTTCTTTGTCTCTGGTCAAATTTATACGGATTCAAAAGCAGGAGAAAAAGTGAAGAGTGCTGCTCAGGGTCTAATTACATTAGCAACTTATGGTATTGGAATGTTGATTGGTTTTTGGGTCGCTGGAAAAATATCGAATAAATACGTTTTAGCTGAAGGAGGACATACATGGCAAGATATATGGATTTTCCCAGCCATCTTTGCAGCTGCAGTACTGGTAATATTTGCACTATTATTTAAAAACGAAAAAATAGAATATAAAGACGCATAAAATTTATGGGTAAAAAAATAAGATTAGGAATCCTTGGTGGAGGAGGTGATTCATTAATTGGTGTACTGCATAGGGTAGCAAGTACAATGTATGATAGATATGAATTGGTCGGTGGTTCTTTTAACCCTTCCCTAGATGAAAGCATAAAGTTTGCAAACCAATTAGGTATACCAACAAGCCAAGTTTATAAGGATTTAGAGACACTAGTTGAGGAAGAACTCAAGCTTCCAAAAGAGGAACGGATGGAGGTTGTGTCAATCTTGACACCTAATTTCCTTCATTTTCCAATGGCAAAAAAGCTTTTGGAAAATGGGTTTAATGTCATTTGCGAAAAGCCAATGACAACAACCTACGAAGAAGCTAAAATTCTCAAGGAAACTTTAAAAATGGCGAATACAGTTTTCGCTGTTACTTATACTTATACTGGTTACCCAATGATTCGCCAAATGCGAGAAATGATTGCTAATGGGGATATTGGAAAAGTACAAAAGATAGATGCACAGTACTATCAAGGTTGGATTAACCCAATTATTCATGATAAAGAAAAGCGATCTTCAACTTGGCGACTGGATCCTGAAAAATCTGGAATAAGTTGCTGTGTCGGAGATATAGGTACGCATGCATTTGATATGATTGAATATGTTTCTGGTCATCGTGTTGAGTCCATTTTAGCGGATCTCAATTATCTTTACGAAGACAATCGAATGGATATTGATGGTACAATATTAATTCATTGCGAGAATAATGTAAAAGGAGTAATAAGAGCTAGCCAAATTGCAACTGGTGAGGAAAATAATTTCACGGTTCAGATTTATGGTCAGAAGGCTGGTTTGAAATGGGCTCAAGAAAACCCGAATTATTTGTATTTGCTTGAGGACGGACAACCGATGAGAGTATTAAAACCCGGGCATGACTATAATAGTGCTATGTCATTAGATGGGACAAAGTTACCCCCTGGACATCCAGAAGGTATTTTTGATTCAATGGGTAATATATATAAAGGTGTTGCCAGAGCAATTAGAAAAGAACCATATGACCATGGAGAATTCCCAACTATTATTGATGGCGCAAGAGGTATGGATTTTATTGAAAAAGCCGTAGAATCGCATCAAAAAGGTAATGTTTGGGTAGAATTAGATAAAGAATAGAAGATGAAGACTATAAAAGGACCTGCTGTTTTTCTTGCTCAGTTCATGGATGATAAAGCACCATTTAACTCATTAGATGGTTTATGTAAATGGGCAAGTGATCTAGGCTATAAGGGTATACAAATACCAACTTGGGAATCACGATTAATAGATTTGGATAAGGCTGCTGAAAGTCAAACCTATTGCGATGAATTGAAGGGGAAGATTAATTCCTATGGATTAGAAATTACTGAACTCTCAACTCATTTGCAAGGACAGTTGGTTGCGGTTCATCCTGCGTACGATTTAATGTTCGACAATTTCGCACCAGATAAATGTAAAAACAATCCTAAAGCCAGAACAGAGTGGGCAGTCAAGCAAGTTAAAAATGGAGGAACTGCAAGTAGACGATTAGGTATTAATGCGCATGCTACGTTCTCTGGAGCTTTATTATGGCATACATGGCATCCATGGCCACAACGTCCTAATGGTCTAGTAGAAATGGGATTTGAAGAATTGGCTAAGCGTTGGATGCCAATCCTCAATCATTTCGATGAGCAAGGGGTAGATGTCTGTTACGAAATACATCCAGGAGAGGATTTACATGATGGGGTCACTTTTGAGCGTTTTTTAGAAGCTACAAAGAATCACAAACGTGTAAATATATTATACGACCCATCTCATTTTGTATTACAACAATTAGATTATATAGAGTATATAGACCACTACCATGAATTTATAAAAGCTTTTCACGTAAAGGATTCGGAGTTCAAACCAAATGGAAAGAAAGGTGCTTTTGGAGGTTATGGCGATTGGATAGATAGAGCTGGACGTTATCGTTCACCTGGAGATGGTCAAATAGATTTTAAAACAATCTTCAGTAAATTAACTGAATATGGATGTGATGTCTGGGCAGTGATGGAGTGGGAGTGTTGTATTAAGAGTCCGGAACAAGGAGCCAGAGAAGGAGCAAAGTTCATACAAGACCATATTATTGAAGTCACGCAAAAACGGTTTGATGATTTTGCAGGCTCTGAAGTAGATAAGGAACAATTAAAGAAAATATTAGGATTATAAAATTAAATACAATGAAAAAACTAATCGTATTACTAATAGCTGTATCATTTTTTAATTGCAAAAAGGAAAAGGAACAAGCTAAGACTGAAGTTGAAGATGCTAAAATGGAAGTAACTCAAGAAAACGAATGGGTAATGCTATTTGATGGCGAATCTATGGACAATTGGCGTGGCTATGGTACTGAAACTATGTACCCTGAGTGGAGTATAGAGGGTGATGCGATGATGTTTTCGCCAAGTAAAGAAGGTGGCAAGAATATCATAACAAAAAATAAGTACACTAATTTCATGCTGTCTTTAGAATGGAAAATTTCTGAAAAAGGAAAT
>CALDUJ010000084.1 GCA_937923735.1 uncultured Flavobacteriaceae bacterium
GAAACAAGCCTTAGAAACTAATTTGAAAGGTAGGGAAGCAAACCCTAATGCAATTGCATCATTGAATTTTAATCGACTTGTGTATGGAGATAACCATATTTTTGGAACACCTGGGAGTGGTACTATTGAGACTGCAAAAAATATAAGTTTAGACGATGTAAAAGCATATTACAATAATTTATCTTCTGAAAATGCCATATTTCATATAGCCGGTGCTATAAATCAAATCAGTGTAGAAAATGCTTTGAGTTCTTTAGCTACTAATTGGAATGTTGCTCCTAAAAGTGTTCCTAATTATGAACTCCCTAAAGAAGAAAAGCTGAATCAACTGTATTTTATCGATGTTCCTAATGCAAAGCAATCCGTTTTATACATAGGAAAGTTAGCGCTCTCAGCAAATGATGCTGATGCAAATAATTTGAATTTTGCCAACGAAATTATTGGTGGTGGCAGTAGCGGTAGATTATTCCAAACACTTAGAATTCAAAAAGGATATACTTATGGAGCTTATAGTAGAGTGGGTGAAAGCAACGAAATAGCTCCCTACAGGGTTACCACAAGTGTTCGCGCTAATGCAACGTTACCATCTCTAAAAATCATTCAGGAGATATTACAAAATTATGCAGAGGATTTCTCAGAGAATGATGTGGAATTAACTAAGAACAAAATTTTAAAAGGGAATACAAGGGCTTATGAAAGTTTAGGTGCAAAACTTGGAATCTTACGAGATATGAGTAAGTACAACAAGCCAGCTAGCTTTATTGAAGATGACCAGAAAGAATTAGTAGCTATGTCTCTTGCGGATTTTAAATCAGTTATAGAAAAGTATATTACTGAAGACGATATGATTTATGTTGTAGTGGCGGATAAAGCAACTCAATTTGATGAAGTCATGAAATTAGGTAAAGAAATAACTGAACTCGATATACACGGAAATGTTATAAATTAATTACGGTAAAACCGTAAAAAATTTGTGCAAAAGCCGCAACAAAAAGTAAAAGATAATAACGAAATTTGCAATAATCCCTTTAAAAGTTTGCAGTTAAAAGGATTATTAATTCTTATTTTAGAACAGCATCCCTCAATTAAATTTCACAACAGTTTAAAGAGGATGCTGTTCGTCATTTTAGGCAATTCAATATTTTTCTTTTTAATTTGCACTCAACTAATTAATCAATGAATGTCTGAGTCTGTAAAAAAGTCTTCTTTTGCCGAATTTGTAGGCACTTTTCTTCTAGTGTTCTTTGGTACTGGAGCTATCATTGTCAATAATGTTTATAATGGAGTCATTGGTCATTTGGGAATTTCGATTGCCTTTGGATTAGTTGTTTTGGCTGTAATTTATGCTATCGGCGAAATTTCTGGAGCGCACCTAAATCCAGCTGTTTCCTTAAGTTTTTATGCTGCTAAAACGATGCCTTTGAACAAAACACTTTGGTATATTGTAGCTCAAATATTAGGAGCACTTGTTGCTAGCGTGGTACTTAGGTTACTCTTTCCAGAAGCGATTACGTTGGGTGAAACACTCCCTACTGGTAGTATACTACAAACCTTCATTATGGAATTCATTTTGAGTTTCGCTTTAATGTTTGTTATCATTAATGTTGCAACTGGT
Organism: uncultured Flavobacteriaceae bacterium; assembly: GCA_937923735.1. Lineage (GTDB taxonomy): Bacteria > Bacteroidota > Bacteroidia > Flavobacteriales > Flavobacteriaceae > JABABD01. The sequence continues at coordinate 1,616 of CALDUJ010000084.1, forward strand.
TCGAAAGAACAAGGTGTTGTTGCTGGGTTGGCTATTGGCATGACAGTTTTAATTTGCGCACTGATTGGCGGTCCCATTTCCGGAGCTTCTATGAACCCAGCAAGATCCATTGGACCAGCATTCGTTGCATTTGAATTACATCATCTTTGGATATATATAGTGTCGCCCATACTCGGGGCCATCTCTAGCGTGTATGTATGGAAATTTATTAAGTAAAATCAAGTCTATGAAACTTAGGAACCTAATTATTATTGCCCTAATAGCATTATCTAGCTGCCAATCAAGTGATTCTAAAGCGCTAAATTCAAACTTTGTACATGTCGTTTATTTCTGGCTAAATAACCCCGATGATGCTGATGATAGAAAAGAATTTGAAACAGCGTTAAGTACTTTTTTGGAGTCATCGGAATACGCGAAAACAAAATTTATTGGGGTGCCAGCTATGACGGACAGGGAAGTAGTTGATAATTCTTATACCTATTCTATAATTTTATCATTCAATTCAAAAGAAGAGCAAGATAAATACCAAGCTGAACCTGTGCATCTTAAATTTATTGAAGACGCCAAGCATCTTTGGAGTAAAGTGCAAGTCTATGATTCGTTAGGTAATTAATAGTTATCTCTAATAGTCTCTAGTGCCCTTTGCAAATTCTTTCTAACATCAGACGTTCGTATTCTGTAATGATTATTCAGAAAACTAAAAACCAGTGTCTTGCCAGATTTGGTAATTAAGTAGCCACTTAAACTATAGTTATTACCTAACGTTCCTGATTTAGCATAAACATAGGGCTTAGATTCGTTACCGTACCAATTATCTAGAGTTACTGAAACACCTCCAACGGGAAATAAGTTAAATAAACGTTCTCTCGGAACTTCTTCATACATTTCATTAAGAACATATACTAATGATTCTGGAGTAAAAAGATTATAACGGCTAAGGCCAGAACCGTCTACCCATCGCGGTTGGTGTTTCATCTTTTTAAGATGGTTGCTTAAAATGTGTTTTCTGGCTTTTGCGCTATTAAGAGTATCTGAAAGCGCAGAAGACGTTAACATTAGCATTTGTTCTGCCAGGAAGTTATCACTAATTACCATCATACGTTTATAAAGCGAATCTGAAGGGATGCTATATAATACGCGTTTATCCTTTTTAGGTATTCTATTAACTAATGATACTTTATTAGGAGCAATATCATTCCAGAGATTTTTAATCAATGTACTATCAATAACCATTGGAATTTCAAGAGTATCTTTTGTACGGTTGTAATAGAACACATTATCATTATATACTCTTCTTTTTTGACTAGTTAAATCGATTGAAACATTACCTTTTAAATAACTAGGCGTCACTTTTAAATTGTTTTTATTGGACACTTCAACAACGTTTCCATACATAGGAAAACCTGAGCGTTCGGGACTAAAATAAGTATCGTAATCCTCCCAAGCCCATCCGGGTGCAAAATGCTCATCATCAAAATTATTGAGGTACAAACCAACTTTTTTGTAATTAGAAACCAACTTTAAAGTAGTACTATCATTAAAATAGGGATGTAAAAATGTGGGGTCGCCAGTGCCTTCAATAAAAAGGGTATCATTAACAATATTATATTTTAATGCAGGAATACTATCGGGAAGCGTCTTTAGTGCCGCATAAAGTGTGAATATCTTTGTATTACTAGCCGGCGTGAAGTATTTCTCGCTATTTAGTTTATACAGTGTATCCTTAGTTTCAGGATTATAAATAAAAACACCTGTGAATTGATTATCGTAAAAAGAGCTATTTATAATACTATTTAAGTCCTTATTTAAAGATTTAATCTTACTGGATTTACAGCTTAAAAACCCAATTATTATGAGAACTAATAAAAGTATTTTCTTCATAAGCACTAAATTAAAATAATTCCTGAATTGAATTCAGTAAATGGTTGATATACTTAATGCTATAAGTATATTGTTGGCATGAAATATGATTAATATTCAAAAACGTATCTTTGTAAGATATAAACAATTAATCCTATTTAAAGTATTTAATGGCAAAATCGCAACAGACCTATAGTAAAAGTGAAAAAGAAAAGAAACGCTTAAAAAAGCGTGAAGACAAAAAGAAAAAGAAAGAAGCCCGCAGGTTAGAGGCTAAAGAAAACCCTCAAGGTATTCCGATGGCCTATGTAGATTACAATGGTAATCTTACCGATACGCCACCAGACCCTTCCCTAAAACCAGAATTTGAAGTTGAAGACATTGAGGTAAGCATCCCCAAAATGGCTGAAGGTGACAGAGAAGCATTCAATCCTGTTAGAACAGGAAAAGTGTCATTCTTTGATACGTCTAAAGGATTTGGTTTTATTGTAGATGCCGAGAATCAAGAGAAATATTTCACACATGTTAGCGGTATTATTGATGAGATTGCAGAAAATGACAATGTTACTTTCGAGCTCGAAAAAGGACAAAGAGGCATGAATGCTGTTAAAGTAACTTTAGTAAAATAAAATACTATTCATATAAATCCATCAAAACCATCCTTTTCTAGGGTGGTTTTTTTATGGAAGAGGGTTATTAATAACCTACCTTTGCAACTTCAAAATCAATTACATGTCAACATTTGAAAACCTAGGCTTAAATAAGTCTTATATAAAAGCGCTTAAAGAATTAAACATACATACACCTACCGATATACAGAAAGAAGCAATTCCAATACTTTTAGATAAGCCTACTGATTTTATTGGTTTAGCGCAAACAGGAACTGGTAAGACTGCTGCCTATGGACTGCCAATGCTGCATAAAATAGATGGTTCAAAAGATGAAATACAAGGCTTAATATTAGCGCCAACTAGAGAATTGGTACAACAGATTAAGAAACAGCTATTTAAGTTCACTAAATATGGAGTGTCTAAGATTTTTGTGGAAGGTGTTTATGGAGGTGAAAAAATAGACCGTCAAATTAAAAACTTAAAACGCACTACTCATATTGTCGTTGCAACGCCAGGTAGGTTGATAGACTTAATTGAAAAAAAAGCCATAAATATTAAAAATATACATACGTTAATTCTTGATGAGGCAGATGAAATGTTGAGCATGGGTTTTAAACAAGAATTAAATACCATACTAAAGACAACTACAGGTACAAGGCACACATGGTTGTTTTCTGCTACTATGCCGGAAGGCATAAAAAGCATAGTAAATACTTATATGGCTGATAATGCGGTTAGGGTAGAAGTGAATAAAAATGCGTTGGTTAATGCCAATATCTCACATGAGTACATTGTTACTGGGATAGTGGAAAAGCCAAATACACTCTTTAAGTTATTAAAAAAACAAGCTGATGGTCGCGGCATTATCTTTTGTAGAACAAAAGCTGGAACACAGAGTCTTTGTAAGTCTTTAATGTACGAAGGCTTTTCAGTGGGTGCTTTAGAAGGAGATATGAAGCAAAAAGAGCGAGATAAAGTTATGCGCGCTTTCAAAAAAGAAAGCTTACAAATATTGGTGTCTACAGATGTGTCAGCTAGAGGTATCGATGTAAATGATTTAGCATTTGTGATTCATCATCAATTGCCTGAACACTTGGAGTACTATACACATAGAAGCGGTAGAACAGCCAGGGCAGGTAAGACAGGAAGTTCAATAGCTTTGGTTCTTCCAAATGAATTACAACGCGTTAAAGAGATTGAAAAGACCTTGGGTATAAGATTCAAGGAAACAATGATATAAATAGCGTATCTAGCAATATATGAAGCATTTAGCTGATAACAACAAGAAGAAGGGTAAGCCTAAAGTAAGTATGGCTAAGGCATTCCGGACCATCATTTGGCCACGTCGTAACTTAGTGTTTATAGGTCTTATACTTATAGTGTTTAGTAGACTAGCAAGTCTAGTTCTGCCACTTCAGAGTAAAGTGTTAATTGATGAAGTCATTCCCAATAAAAATTATGATCAATTATATAACTTATTGTTAATTGTTGGAATTGCAATAACAGTGCAAGCCGTCACATCCTTCCTATTAACTCGTATTCTTAGTGTACAAGCACAATTTTTAATATCAGAATTACGAGCGCAAGTACAGAAAAAAGTACTTTCCTTACCTATTAGTTTTTTTGACAATACAAAATCTGGGGCATTGGTATCAAGAATAATGTCTGATGTTGAAGGCGTAAGAAACCTTATTGGAACCGGCTTAGTACAAATGGTTGGAGGAACTATTACTGCGATTATTTCATTGATTATCCTAATAGGAATCAGTCCATCTATGACTTTGTTTGTCTTAGTACCAGTGGCAATATTTGGTTTTATAGCTTTAAAAGCATTTGGCTACATACGTCCAATATTTAGAAAACGTGGTGTAATTAATGCAGAAGTTAAAGGACGACTTACAGAAACCTTAGCGGGAGTTAGAGTTATAAAAGCTTTTAATGCTGAACAACAAGAAAATAAAACGTTTGAAAGTGGTGTAGATAAGCTCTTTCAAAATGTAAAAAAGAGTTTAACGGCTACGGCATTTATGACGAGTTCTTCAACGTTTTTATTGGGAATTGCTTCAACAGGTATTATGGGTATTGGTGGCTATAAAATTATGGCAGGCGAATTAACCGTCGGAGACTTTCTGTCCTTTACATTGCTTTTGGGTTTAATGATAGCACCTATCGTACAAATGAGTAATATAGGAAGCCAATTAACCGAAGCCTTGGCTGGTTTAGATAGAACAGAAGAGCTCATGAACATGACTGCTGAAATTGATGATGAAAATAGAACTATAGAACTGGAAGAGATTAAAGGTGATATAGAATTTGATGATGTTTCATTTGCCTATGAAGAGGGCAAAGATGTATTACATAATATTAGTTTCAATGCTCCAGCTGGCTCAGTTATCGCATTAGTAGGTAGCTCTGGTTCTGGAAAATCTACTATTGCAGGTCTTTCGGCTACCTTTCTAAATCCTGATTCAGGTAAAGTGACTATCGATGGTAATAATATCTCGAAAGTAAAATTGAATAGCTATCGTAAACATCTAGGTGTTGTACTTCAGGATGAGTTTTTGTTTGAAGGCACTATTAGAGAAAATATTTTATTTCCAAGACCTAATGCGTCCGAAGAAGAATTACAAAATGCTGTAAAGGCTGCATATGTTAATGAATTTACAGATCGATTTGATAATGGCTTAGATACTTTAATAGGGGAAAGAGGTGTTAAGCTTTCTGGAGGTCAACGTCAACGCTTGGCAATTGCCAGAGCAATTCTTGCTAATCCTAGAATCATTATTTTAGATGAGGCAACATCTAATCTTGATACCGAGAGCGAAGCATTGATTCAAAAAAGTTTAACTGAACTCATAAAAAACAGAACAACTATTGTTATTGCTCACAGATTAAGCACTATTCGTAAAGCCGATCAAATATTAGTTATAGAAGGAGGAAGGATAAAAGAAAGAGGAACACATGACCAACTGATATCTTCAAAAGGAAGATATTATGATTTGTACACTTATCAAGCAAAAATATAATTGATGACTAAAGAACAGCCAAACAACCCATTACATGGAGTGAAATTAGTAGATATGCTTGAGTGTTTGGTGTCAATATACGGGTGGGAGGAGCTTGGAGAACGAATTAATATTAGGTGTTTTAATCATGAACATTCAGTTAAATCTAGTCTAAAGTTTTTAAGACGCACGCCTTGGGCACGAGAAAAGGTTGAAGACCTTTATCTAAAATCTCTAAAAGAGATGTAAATTCGCTCTCAGAGAGGCTTTCAATACCCTTAAAAACCCTACTTTTGCAAAAATAAACTAGCTCCAATGGATTCTTTTACAGAATTTAATATTTCCAAACAGCTTAATTACGCTATCGAAGACCTCGGTTTTGAGATGCCGACACCTGTGCAATCGCAGGCGTTTCCAGTAATTATGTCTGGGAAAGACATGGTAGGCATAGCGCAGACAGGTACAGGAAAGACATTCGCCTATATGTTACCGATATTACAGGGACTTAAATACTCTAAAGAGCGAGACCCAAGAGTTTTAGTAATGGTTCCAACACGTGAGTTGGTAATGCAAGTAGTCGAAGAGATTGAGAAGTTTTCTAAATACTTAAATCATCGTATTGTTGGTATTTATGGTGGAGTAAATATGAATGCTCAAAAACAGTTACTCGCCCAAGGCACGGATATTATAGTTGCTACTCCTGGAAGGCTTTATGACTTGGCTATAGACAGAGCCCTACATTTAAAATCAATAAGAAAATTGGTGATTGATGAAGTAGATGTCATGTTAGATTTAGGTTTCCGCTTTCAATTAACCAATATTTTTGAATTATTACCAGAACGTCGTCAGAACATTATGTTTTCAGCCACGATGACAGAGGATGTAAATACATTAATTCATGATTTCTTTATAGCACCAACAACAGTGTCAATAGCTGTTAGCGGTACACCACTTGATAATATTTCTCAACAATGTTATAAAGTTCCAAACTTTTACACCAAAGTCAATCTATTATTACATCTTTTAAAGAAAGTAGAGACCTATAAAAAAGTGTTGGTATTCGTTCCTAATAAGAAAAGTGCGGATTTGATATTCGATTTACTTTCAGAACGCTTTGGTCATGATGTTGCTGTAATTCATTCAAATAAAACCCAAAATTACAGGATACGTTCTGTATCGGATTTTAATGCCGAAAAGACGAGAATATTAGTCACAACAGATGTTATGGCGAGAGGTTTAGATTTAGATAAAATCTCTCATGTTATAAATTTTGATACGCCCACTTTTCCAGAGAACTATATGCATCGTATTGGTAGGACAGGACGTGCAGAACAGGAGGGAAGCTCATTATTGTTCTACACAGAAAAGGAACAAGAAGCAAAAGAAGCTATTGAGACTTTAATGGACATTGAAATTCCACTTACTAGTTTTCCGGAGGAAGTAGAGATTTCCAAAAAACTGACATATGAGGAACAACCAAGAATATTAGAGCACAATAACCCTCATAAAACTAATAAAGATGATGCTCCTGGACCAAGTTTTCATGAGAAGAAAGAGAAAAACAAAAAAGTAAACTTAGGAGGCTCATACAAGCGCACTATTAAGAAGAAATACAAAAAGCCAAAAACCAAAGGGGATAAAAACTATAATAAACGAAACAAAAAGAAATAGCATGAGCGAAAATGCAGTAGACATACAAGATAAAAAAACTGATAAGGAACTTTATAGCTACCAACAAGGAGCTATTAGTCAGATATTTGAAAAATTCGAATCTGCACCAGAGGATTACCATCTACTATACCAATTACCAACTGGAGGTGGAAAAACGGTTATATTTTCTGAAATGGTACGTCAATACTTGAAGCACCATGATAAAAAAGTGCTTATCATGACGCATCGTATTGAATTAAGTAAACAAACTTCTAAAATGCTTACAGAGTTTAACGTGAGCAATAAAATTATCCATAGCACGGCCAATCTAGATGATCAAGATGAGTATACTTGTTTTGTAGCTATGGTCGAGACTTTGAATAATCGATTAAATGAGGATAAGCTAGACATCTCTAATGTCGGTCTAGTTATTATTGATGAAGCGCACTACAACTCATTTACGAAACTGTTTAAATTCTTTGAAAAATCTTTCATATTAGGTGTTACTGCGACACCTTTGAGTTCGAACATCAAGCTCCCAATGAAAGATAATTATGACGAGTTGATAGTTGGAGAAAGTATTCAATCTCTTATTGATAATGAGTTTCTTGCTAGAGCCGAAACCTTTTCTTATAATGTTGGATTAACATCATTAGTAGTTGGTGCTAATGGTGATTATACGGTAAAATCTTCTGAAGACTTATATACCAACTTCGATATGCTTAGCAAGTTGATGCAGGCTTATGAAGAACGTGCAAAAGGGAAGAAGACGCTTATTTTTAATAATGGTATAAAAACATCTCTATTTGTTTATGATACCTTTAGAGCAGCTGGATACCCAGTAGCTCATCTTGATAATACCAACACAAAGAAAGAGCGAAAAGAAATTCTAAAGTGGTTTAAAGAAACTCCCGATGCGATACTTACTTCTGTAAGCATTCTAACGACTGGCTTCGATGAACCAACTGTTGAAGCCATTATTCTTAATCGAGCCACCAAATCTTTAACACTATACTACCAAATGATTGGTCGTGGTTCAAGAATACTAAATAGCAAATCTACTTTTACAGTTATTGACCTTGGGAATAACTTTCACAGGTTTGGCCCTTGGGGTGCAGATTTGGATTGGTATAGAATATTCAGAACACCCAATTATTATCTTGATAGCCTTCTAAATGATGAAGAATTAGAGAGCAACTTTAGATATGAAATGCCAGACGACCTCAGAGCAGAGTTTGGAAAAACGGAAGATGTCTATTTTGATATATCTAAGACTTATATTGATGCTGTTAGGGCAGGAGAGTCTTCAAAAGTTGTTTTAGAACGTTCCATTGCACAACACGCAAGAATTTGTATAGAAAATAGTGAAGATATATTTGACGCATATGACTTATCCAAAAAGCTTGGTGATGATATTGACCATCGCTTACATCGCTATTCCAAATGTATAAGTAAAAGCACACACAATTTTATGGATTGGCTAAGACAAGATTATCGTCAAAAATTAAGATTTTATATCAGAGATAATTTTGATGCGGTTTTTGAAGAAATCCATGGGTATCCTCCTGAGGATTAAGTTTTCAGAATTAAAATCCGATTTACTTAGTTATTATTCAGCATTTTGTGGAAAATTACTTACTTTGCAATAGGCTTAGACCTACTAAGCCCGAATTTATTGAAAATCAAAGTTATAATCAGATAATTTCATGCCCCAACCAATGAAGTATATTTGCGTATCAATACTGCTATTTTTTTGCTTAAATCTAAAAGCACAAACTACCAACATTCCTGATGGAAATTTCGAACAAGAATTAGTTGACCAAGGTATAGATACCAATGGGTTAAATGGAAACATTCTAGATACAGACGCCCAAGCCGTTACCAATTTAGCGTTAGCTGGAACTACAATCTCAGATATTACCGGGATTAACGCTTTTACGAATCTTACTGATTTGGATTTAGGTAATAATCAAGTTGTTAATGTATCTCTTACTGCTCTAACGCAGTTAGTAAATTTCAGAACCAATGACAACGCGGCTTTAAGCAGTATAGATTTAACTCAGAATACACTTTTAGAAACATTTTTTGCTCATGGAGACTTTCCTGGTGCACCACCGCCAATTACTCAGATTGATTTATCTCAGAACATAAATTTAGTTTCCATAAATGGAGATTTTTTAGATAATGTTACAGACTTTATCTTTCCAGTTACACCAACACTTACTACTATCTTTTTACGCTATTTAGCTGACCCAACAATTGACGTATCTGGATTAACAAACCTCGAAAGTTTCAGAATCGGAGGATGGCGCAGTAATGTAGCTCTTGTGTTGCCCAATACCAATTCATTGCGAAATTTGAGTATAACTAGTATTGAAATAGTTACTATAGATTTGTCAGCCTTCACCAACTTAGAAACCCTATATTTATGGGGAACCTATGTACAGAATTTAATATTGCCAAATTCTAATGCTTTTAGAGACATTTTTATCATCCTACATGATATTCAAAATCCTTTAGACTTCTCTGTAGCACCTAATCTTGAGGATATTGATATTACTTCAAACAGAAATACACCATTAGTTGTTGACTTGACGCAAAACCCTGTGTTAGAGGATTTAGACTTGTCTAGAAACGATATGAATTCTATTGACCTGACTCAGAATACACTTCTGGAAACACTTAGAATAGACAGCAATAACTTAACTGCTTTAGACCTTACTCAGAATACAGTTTTAACAAGATTATCTGCCAGATCTAATCAACTGCCTACAATAGATTTAACTCAGAATGTTATTTTAAGATATTTGTATCTCAGCAATAATTTGCTTCCAGTTTTAGACTTAACACAGAACATAGACTTATATATAGTAGATATTAGTAATAACTTGTTTACTACAACTGGATTAGATTTGACTCAAAATGTAGAATTGTTAGCGTTTTATGCTTCTTATAATCAGATAGAATCGTTAGATATCACTCAGAACGCTAGATTAAGCACTTTAGTTTTAGATTATAATTTGTTTACCGGTACATCAATTTTAGATCAGTTTTATACTATAAGGCTAAATGACAATGGTATTCATGGAGGCTCCCTTATTGTAAGTTACAATATGCTTTCTGGGCAAATCCCTGATTATGCATCTTTGATAGCTCCAAGATATGGTATACAACCTATTGGCTTTAGTTTAGCTTTTGACAATAATGCATTCGAATTTGGTCATTTCGAAAATGAACATGCGGATTATTATTTATACGATACAACTTTTGGACCACCACCGTATTGGACATCTATTCCAAACATAAGGGATTATTTTTATGCGCCACAAGCCAAAATAGATGTTATTCAAACAATCAATGCCAATGCAGGTGATGCAGTGACTTTGACTACAGTTTGCGCTGGGGCACAAAATCATTACCAATGGTTTAAGGATGGAGTTCCTATTCCTGGAGCACCAGATTCTCCTAATTATACCATTCCAGCTGTAAATAGTTGCGATTTTGGAGTCTATCATTCCGAGGTCACAAGCGATTTAGTACCATTTGAAAATGCAAACCCGCCTGGAACCAATGGAAAGAATCTTTTGTTAATTAGAAATGATATTACATTGAATGTTACATCTCCAGCAGAAAGCTGCGTGAATTTAACATCTCCATTAGATGGAAGTACAAATGTTCCATTAAATGAAGTAATAACATGGTCAGAAAATTTTGGTGCTTGTGGATACTATATAAGTGCAGGTACCACGCCAGGAGGAACAGATATATTGAATAATGCAGATATCGGAGACGTGGACAACTTTGCTTTTCCAACAAATTTACCTCCTAATACCCAGATTTATATAACTATAACACCTTACTACTATAGTGGTAATGCACTAACTTGTGCAGAAGAAAGCTTTACAACAGGTACTACAACTGTAATTCCAGACTGTACCATCCTTTCATCTCCACTAGATGGAGAATTAGACGTTGCTCTTGAAACGGATATATCGTGGGATGATATTGCAAATGCGGATGGATACAGACTTACTATTGGAACCACTTCAGGAGGAACAGATATATTGAATGATTTTAATGTTGGAAATCAAAATACTTATGATTTACCTGCTGATTTACCGCAAGGAACAGTTATTTATGTTTCTATAATACCATATAACATAGCAGGCGATGCTACAGGGTGTTTAGAAGAAAGTTTCACTACGATAAGTACATGTAGTATTACTGCCGACATATTGACAGATGAATCAGCTTGCGATAGCTTCATACTGCAACCGCTAACTTCAGGAAATTACTTTACTGCTACTGGAGGTGTTGGAACACCACTTAACGCTGGTGATACCATTACTACATCACAAACCATTTATATCTATGCAGAAACAGGAACTACTCCAAACTGTAGTGATGAATCCAGTTTTGATGTAACGATTAATACAACACCTACTGTTGATGTATTGACAGATGAGTCAGCTTGCGATAGCTTCATACTGCAACCATTGACTTCAGGAAATTACTTTACAGCCGCTGGCGGCGGTGGAACACCACTCAACGCTGGTGATACCATTACCGCATCGCAAACCATTTATATCTATGCAGAAACTGGTACGACTCCAAACTGTAGTGATGAATCTAGTTTTGATGTAACCATTAATACGTCTCCTACAGTTGATGTATTAGTAGATGAGTCAGCTTGCGATAGTTTTATATTACAGCCACTTACTATTGGTAATTATTTTACAGCCACTGGCGGAGGCGGAACACCACTTAACGCAGGTGATACCATTACCACATCACAAACCATTTATATCTATGCAGAAACAGGAACGACTCCAAACTGTAGTGATGAATCTAGTTTTGATGTAACGATTAATACAACATCTACTGTTGATGTATTGACAGATGAGTCAGCTTGCGATAACTTCATACTGCAACCACTGACTTCAGGAAATTACTTTACAGCTACTGGAGGTGGTGGAACACCACTCAATGCTGGTGATACCATTACCACATCCCAAACTATTTATATCTATGCAGAAACTGGTACGACTCCAAACTGTAGTGATGAATCCAGTTTTGATGTAACCATTAATACGTCAATAGATTTTGATTTATCTCTAGCAAATATTGTTATCGAAAATCAACAAAATATAACAGTTAATATGACTAATACGTCTATTGATTATCAATACTCTGTTGATGGGTCTAGTTACCAAAACGATAATCAATTTTTTGGACTTGAAGCAGAATACCACACGCTCTCAGTTATAGATGAGAATGGATGTGTAGAGAAATCTATTACTTTCGAAATCATCATATTTACTATTCCAAGTTTCTTTACACCTAATGGGGACGCATACAATCAAACATGGAAAGTGATTGACACAGATAATGTTATTAAAACAATTTATATATTCGACCGATACGGTAAGCTCCTAAAGCAATTATCACCTTCTAGCGTTGGTTGGGACGGTACTTATAATGGTAATCCAATGCCAACGTCTAATTATTGGTATGTGATTGAAAAAATAGATGGAACAGCCTTAAAAGGGGGATTTGCATTAAAAAGATAAGTAACTTTTAGCTTTTAGGTTTAGCTTTTTAACTAATATTGCTTGAGCAATCAACCAAAGCCAACCTAATGAGCAAACCAAAGGACAAAGTTCTAATACTACTAGCTTTTTTTGCTATATATGTTATCTGGGGTTCAACTTATTTGTTAAACAAGATTGCCGTTACCGAATTACCGCCATTCTTCATCTCGGCATTACGATTTATTACTGCTGGCGTTTTGATTTTCATTATCGCTAGAATTCTAAGAATTGATATTTCAATCACAAAAAAACAGCTAAAAAATACTATCATTGCTGGTTTCTTGTTTTTAACTATTGGGAATGGGATAGCAGTTTGGGCATTAAAATATTTAGACAGCGGTTTTGCTGCTTTAGAGGTTTCCGCGCAGCCATTAGTTGTATTACTTTTAATGCTCATTTTGCAGGGAAAGAAAATACAGCCTATGAGTATCTTAGGCATTATCTTTGGCGTTATAGGGATTTTTCTACTGGTAAGTCAGAAAGAAATCATCACCCAAGAAAATAGTATCATAGGCATGATTATGCTATTTATGTGTATGTTAAGTTGGGCTTATGGAAGTATTTTTATTGGTGATGCAGATTTACCACCAAACTATTTTGTAAATACTGGTTATCAAATGTTAACAGGGGGCATAATGCTATTGCTTAGCAGCCTATTTTTTGGAGAGCGATGGTCTTTGCCTCATGAGTGGAGTAGTAGTGTACAGTGGTCTATGGTAATGTTAATTGTATTTGGGAGTATAGCAGCATTTACTTCTTTTAACTATTTACTAAAAAAAGTATCTCCAGAAAAAGTAGCTACCTGTACTTATGTTAATCCTATTATAGCGCTAATTCTTGGCTGGTATTTCCTGAAGGAGCAAATCACAATTCAATCTGTTATTGCAGCAATAATATTATTAACTGGTGTATATTTTATTAATACAAAAAAGAAATTGACAATTTTGACTAGATTCAAGAGATAGCCTTACTCAATACACTTTCTAGGATATCTTCTACCATTTCGAAAACTATTCTACAATTAGTAAAATCATCCTGCTCATTCATAATATCTAAGATAATACTTGTATGCCCAAGTTTAACATAGCCTGCCAATTCTTCTGCTACCTCCTTGTGGGAACCAACTAAATATGGACAAAAAGTTTTATACGTATGAAAAGGTTTTAACCAATACACTTCTTGACCTTCTCGTTTTTCTAAATTAGATAATTCTTTATGCCATGACGAGTCTGACGCTTTGGTAGCCATAGTATGAGCCATTTTACCTTTCATATCATCAGGAAAACGTTCATTTGCAATTTCCCAGGCTTGTTCGGATGTGTCTCGCGCAATAATCCCAAATCGTACTCCAAGATTAAAGTTTTCATCTGGAGATACGCCTTCATATTCAGATAAAGGCTTTGCATATTTTACTTTTGTTGCTCCTAATTGCTTCGCTGCAGCTAAACCTGCTTCAGAAGTTCCACTAATTAATTCTAATGGAATTAATTCGGGAGATATTTGTGGTCGCATACGAACATTAGTAACCTTGTAATACTTTCCGTCATGTGTATATGCCCCTTTATTAGTTAAAAGTCCATTAATTAATTTGGCATAATCAACAAGTCTATCGTATCTCTCATCATGAGGTGTATCTTCATGAAGACTCACTAAATCTCCTTTAAATCCACCAGCTATCCAATTAATATCTACGCGGCGATTGTACATGAAGGCTAACGTTGCAACTCTTTTGGCAAGCGTATATGGTCTTACATATATAGGGTTAACCGCTACTAGAGGCTTTAGTTTTTCTGTATGTTCCAATATGGTTTGAGCAATATGCCATCCATCAGCAAGCGAATTATTTGCATAAATAAGAGTGCCTTCATATCCATTGTCCTCACTCCATTTTGCAGTATTCAAAACATGTTTATAATAGTCTAGACCATTAACTGCTTCTTTTTTCATCGAGATATTTTGAGTCTCTGACTCAGGAGTAGTTGCGTAGATTTTTAAGTATTTCATACTGAACAATTGGTTGATTAATAGCGCCGTAAAGATATAAATATAATGGAGTTTATTAATCTAAATTTAGATGTTGTATCATAAATATTCGATGAAGCCCTTAAAACGAAAAAGCCCCTTAACTTAAAAAAATTAAAGGGCTTTATACGTACCAAAAATTAATTGAAAGATTACCTATGTATCGCATAGCTACTTGCTTTTCCATATTCTTTTAGTAACTCGTTCCATTTTATCAGTTTTAAACTGATAGTTTCGATTAAATTTTTCATTGTAAAAGAATTTAAATTAATATTCTACTAACTCATCATTTATAAGACACCCAAAAAATAAATTGGTTTAATTGAACTCCTAATTATTATTAACTTTACAATTATGAAAAAGAACCTTCTTCTAAAATTATGTTACACCATTTTGGTTTTAGTCATAGTTACTAATTGTAATAATGAAAGAATTACCGGTGATTCCGATGATGACACAATTACTATATTACCAGAAAACAGATTACCGCAAATACATATAAACACCAATGGCAGTACTATTGTAGATGAACCAAAAATTGATGGAGTTATGACTATCGTTGAAGCTGGCAATGAAACATTCAGTGGTAATATTGGGATAGAAATAAGAGGTTCTAGTTCACAATTGTTTCCAAAAAAAGCATATGGATTTGAAACAAGAGATGCCGCAAATGAGGATATAGATGTTTCTCTCTTAGGAATGCCAGAAGAAGAAGATTGGATTCTTTATGCACCATATAGTGACAAATCTTTAATGCGCAATATGTTAATATATGATTTATCTAGAGACATGGGAAGATACGCCAGTAGAACCAAGTTTGTAGATGTTAGTATAAATGACAGCTATAATGGCGTTTACGTTTTTATGGAAAAACTAAAGCGTGATGATAATAGGATAGACATCAACAAGCTTAAGGAAGATGAAAACTCAGGCGAAGACCTTACTGGAGGTTATATTCTGAAACTAGATAAAGCTGATGGTTTTAGTGAAACTTTTTATGACTTAAACAACTCATTTCCTTCAGACTATTTACCTAACAATAACGGTAGCTTCCAACGAATCAACTTCTTGTATGATACGCCTGATATGGATGATATAACCCCTGAACAAAAAGCTTATATCTCAACTTATGTTTCTGATTTTGAAGATGCACTAGCTTCTGATGATTTTGCGGATGCAAATCTTGGTTATGCAAACTATATTGATGTTGATAGTTTTATAGATTTTTTTCTGCTCAATGAGTTGTCAAATAATGTAGATGGATACAGACTTAGCACCTGGCTTACCAAAGACAAAAATGAAAAGCTTAAAATGGGACCTATTTGGGATTTTAATCTTGCTTTTGGAAATGCAAACTATTGTAGCGGTGGAAATTCCAATGTTTGGGCCTATAAGTTTAATGAACGCTGTCCTCAAGATTTTTGGTTAATACCTTTTTGGTGGGATCGTTTACTGGAAGACCCAAATTTTGTTTCTCAATTAAAGCAAAGATGGAACGAATTGAGAGCCGGCACTTTTTCTGAATCTAATATACTAGGTAAAATAGATGCTTACGACTTAGAGTTAACTAATGCTGGGGCTATAAATGAGAATTTTGATAAATGGTCTGTATTGGGTACCTATATTTGGCCAAACAACTTTATTGGAAACTCTCATGATGAAGAGGTTGATTACCTGAAGAATTGGGTATCTGATAGACTTTCTTGGCTAGATACTTCAATTTCAGGTCTCTAGATAAACCTTATTTAAGTAAATCAAAACGATGTGTATACTTTACGGTAATACCTTGGTTGTTAATACCATCAATAAAGTCATCATCTTTTACCAAGTTCAGGACAACAAAAAGTCCAGTATTCGCATTTTGAAGCCATCCAAACCTTGCATTTACAGAAGTTACGTTAGAGACATTATTGCGTTGTATTAGACTTTGCACAAACATTCTAGGAGTGAAAGAATAGGAGAGACGTAGTCCACTCACAAAGGCTGTTAAATCTCCAGTTGGCAGATTAATCTGATTATGACTAAACGTCAGCGAAGAATTGAATCTGTCTCCAATTCTAAAATTTGCTGTCCCACTATTTGAAATTCTATCTCCATTAAAATACCCGCCAATGATTGTTCTAGTATTTAATGAAAAGGCATTATTTGGATTGGTTATCAAGATAAATTGAAGTTCTTCGTTTTTATAATTTCCCACAGGAACCGTAACATCTGAAATGTTGAATTCTTGTAAAACTCTTTCTGTTGTAAAGTTAATTCCTGTGTGAATTTCGAATCCACTTTTAAATTCCCAATGATTATCCACATGTAAAAAGCCAGTAATTAGCTGACCTTCAAAATCCCAATAGCCCCTATAAGATACATGTGGTCTTATTTCTAACAAGTTTCCAGCATCCTTGAATCTATGTGCTTTAAAGATTAAAAATTCTGGTTTCTTAAAAGCTGTTCGTTGTAAAAAACCTACCTCAGGATTAAAGCCTGCACCAACTTCTGTATAACCTGCTCTTAAATTCCAGCCATTCCAATCATAAATACCGAGTATTTTAAAAGCATGGTCATCTTTACTGATTCCTGGGGTAACACTTTTAGCAGCAAAGCCGTTTACTTCTGCTTTATTACCAATTCCCCAAGTTCCATCAACTGCATAAACTCTATTATAATCATCATCTAAATCACCTAAACCTGCTCTATTTATAAATACACCTCCCAAGGACGAACGCGTACCCTTGAAGTCATGATTTACTCTGGCAACGGAATAGTTGTTTTTTTCTATTCCTGATTCTTCTACATTATCCGTAAACATATTTAGCACCCCGACATTGGTACTGCCAATTTTTCCAGAGAGTCTACCACCACCAATAATGGGTACCAAACTACCATTGTTGCCGATGCCAATTCTTCTACTAAAAAACAAGTCTACTTCACCTGGGCTTCCCACACTAAACTGTCCTGCATTCTCCAAAAAGAATGCTCTTTTTTCTGGAAAGAACAGATTGAATCTATCTAAGTTAACCTGTTGGTCATCAACTTCCACTTGCGCAAAGTCAGTATTATACGTTAAATCCAAAGTGAGGCTAGGGGTGACGCTGTATTTTACATCTACGCCTGCCTCAAAATTTGTATCAGTCTTATTAGGTTCAATAGCCTTATTATTAGTTAGCTGCCCCAATACATATGGAATGACTTTAAGATTGCCAGGACTTTTAAGATTTAGTCCATTTAGTTTCCCAGCAAGAGACAGTCTCTTCATGTCAAAACCAATGGGAAGCGTCGTCCAATAGGCTGTTTCTGTATTTTTACTAATATTTCTTCTAAAGTTTAAGCCCCAGGTTTTATCTTTCCCTTCAGCAAAACGTAGTGAGCGTAAAGGAATTGCGAATTCGGCACTCCAACCATAATTACCAATTTGAGTCTTAACGGTCCAAGAAGCATCCCAATTTAGATTTGTACCACCTATAACTCCGCCCTGTTGGCGATTTGTATTAAAACTACCTTTTCCTTCATTATCAATTTGGGCATCATATTCCATACCCTGTGCATTTGTACCAAATAGAAACCCATTTTGCCTGTCGTTATATGTGTCTATTATAAAAAGAAAACTATCCTCATCATTTAAATCTGCATCACGTCTAGAATCTGAAACGACTATTTTGCTGGGTTCTTTGTCATAGCAAACAACAGCAACATAAAAAGTTGTGTTAGTATAAGCAACCCTTATCTCTGTCTTTTCTGAAACGGGCACACCATAATTTGGTCTTATTTGAATTAATTCTGAAACAGGCTCAATTGATTTCCATAATTCCTCATCGATGATTTCGCCATCAATATTAGGGTCTTCTTTAAGTTCAGCAATAACATAATTAGGGATTGATGTCTTAACATCTTGGTTTTTTATGTTTTGGGCGGTAATATAATTGCTAAAAGAAATTAATCCTATTAATAAAAGGATTTTAATGGTAAATTGTTTCATATATCAATATGTGTTAGTCCCTATGAGTTTTAGTATTTATGTCAATAAGTTCCCATTTTCGTCCCACTCAGCAATAACACCTCGTTTACTTTGGTCTACGCATTTTGCTATCCATTCGGGGTCATAAGCTACACCATGTTGATCCAATACATCTTGAGGAACACCATCCCAAACATTAGGTTGATTTCCTTGATATCCTAAATCTTTGATGCCTAATTCTGAGGTATAGTAACCGGTTAAGGTTAGATTGCGCATTAAAGAGAAGAATTGTATTCCTAATGATTGTACTTTCATTGGTATTTCTGCATCGTAATAAGCAATGGGGTCTAATAGTTGTTTTTGTTGTTCTAGGGGCGTCGATTTAAAATCTGTACCAAAAGCAGTATTTGCTTCATGGTCAAGCCACATCAAACCACCTAAAAGCGTATATTGAAGTTTTGGCATGTCTTTCCCTATAAACTCTATAAAATTTGGAACATCGGCTTCTATAGGACCTCCAAAAGGTTCTTTTGGAGGCAAAATGACTTCACTTAATACAGCAATAGTTTCTAGTTCATGTTCATTAAATAGTTGCTCTTCATTCAGTTCTTCAATGCGTTCCAATTCTTCTGGAGTTCTGCCAAAATATGTCTCTGCTACAGCAATTTCTTGATTTAATAAGGGGTCATCATTCACATTTTTACAACCTTGAAGACCTAAACCAATAGCTCCAGTACCAAGAATTAATGCTTTTATACTTTCTCTTCTGTCCATAACTAAATGTTTTGCTGTTTTAATTGATCAATTATATAGTCCGATGCTCTCCATGAAAGTGCAAGGATTGTCCAAGTACAATTTTTATCTGCTTGCGACACAAATGGACCTGCATCAACAATAAAGACATTATCTACATCGTGTAATTGATTGAACTTATTCGTAACCGATGTTTTAGGGTCATTACCCATACGCGTAGTTCCTACTTCGTGTATGATGTTTCCAGGTGTTTCAAGACCATAATCTCTATCTTTTCCTGGCTTACCTCCCCAAATAGGTTCACCTCCCATATTATGAATAATCTCTTCAAAGGTATCTTGCATATGTTTAGCTTGTCTTACTTCGAGGTCTGACCATTTATAATTAAATTTAAGAACAGGTATGCCAAATTGATCCACAGTAGTTGTATCTATCTCACAATAGTTATCTTTTCGCGCAATGCCTTCTCCACGACCTCCGAAACCGATAACAGAGCCATAATATTTTTTTACTTCATCTCTTAATTGAGGGCCATATCCACCAGTCTTTAATCCAAAAAATTTATTGAACGCGTTGTGGTTAAATCCAAAACCATAATTGGGCATTCCCATACCACCCCAAACTTCAATATGATAGCCACGAGGAAAATCTAATTTGGAGTTATCTTCCCACCATGGTGAATACACATGCATACCTCCAACACCATCTTCGTTATAGTTTGTCTTTCTATTCATTAAATCTGGAACAAAACAGGCGCTACTGGCACCAGTAGAATCATGCAAATATTTTCCAATAATATCACTACTATTTCCTAGTCCATTAGGATGTTGTTTACTATTGCTATTCAATAAAATTCGAGCAGAACTACAAGCAGAAGCTGCAAGCACAACAACACGTCCTTTTAGTTTATATTCCTTTCGGTCATCTTTGCTGATGTAAGATACTCCAGTAGCTTTGCCTTCCTCGTTAGTGGTCACTTCGCGAACAACTGAATTCACGTAGATTCTTATTTTTCCTCCATTCTTGTGAGCTGGAAAAATAAGACAGCTTCCGGATGAAAAATCAGCATATACTGCACAAGCTCTAGAGCATTGACCACAATAAAAACACACTCCACGGTCCTTATTTATACGCTTTGTAAGCATTGATAAGCGCCCAGGAATAACCGGAACACCAGACTTTTTTGCTCCTTTTATATAGAATAATTCATGTAATCGCGGTTTAGGGGGTGGTAAGAAAAAACCATCAGGATCATTTGGCAATCCCTCATTAGTTCCAAAAACACCTATAAGTTTATCAACTTTATCGTAATAGGGTTTTACATCATCATATCCTATTGGCCAATCTTCGCCATACCCATCTCTTGTTTTTCCTTTAAAATCTTTAGGTCCAAAACGAAGGGAAATACGCCCCCAATGATTCGTTCGCCCACCAAGCATATGCGATCGAAACCAATTGAACTTTGTGCCTTCTGTATGAGTATAAGGCTCGCCTTCAATTTGCCATCCACCATAAGCCATATCAAATTCACCAAACGGACGATCTGTACCAGCTCCTCGTCTAGGCGATTCGTAAGGCCATTTTAATTGGGTCATTGTTTTTGGGTCAGCTGGGTCGAAGAAAGGACCAGCCTCTACAATGGCAATATTAAAACCCGCGTCGGCTAATTGTTTTGCAGCCATACCACCACCAGCACCAGAGCCTACGATAATTACATCATAAACATCTGGAGATTCTTTTATTTGCATAAAGTTAGTTTTAGAAACCTAAGTTAAAGAAAACATATAGAATTACTAAATTTGAAAAGACAGAAATCTATTTTTATGAAGAGACGTAAGTTTATCCAACAATCTGGGTTAGGACTATCCGCAGCATTATTACCTTTTTCTTGTGTTTCAAATCGCAACCCGCAAGTCTATAAAATGGGATTACAAGTTTATAGTATTCGAGATGCTATGGCTAAAGACCCTATTGAAACATTGAAAAAAGCAACAGCCATGGGTTATGAAGACCTTGAAACTTATGGGTACGATACAGAAAAAGGTACTTATTACGGTTATAAAGCTAAAGAGTTTAAGACTATTCTTGACGATTTAAACCTAACAGCCTCAAGCGGGCACTACGGATTTTCTGACTACTTAATGCGTCCTTTGGATGATTTAAATCGTTTTGTTGACCAATGCATTATTGGAGCAGACGCATTAGATAAAAGTTATATTACATGGCCATGGTTAGCCCCAGAATATAGAACATTAGAAACATTCAAACCACTAGCTAAGAAGCTAAACATTATTGGTGAACGCGTAAATAAGGCGGGATTAGGGTTTGCTTACCATAATCATGGTTTTGAATTTAAAGATTATAATGGTGAAACAGGCTATGATATTATTTTACAAGATACAGACCCATCTCTGGTGAAATTGCAGATGGATCTCTATTGGGTTATGCACTCATCTGAATTAACCCCAAAGGAACTGGTTGCGGACCAACCTGGTAGGTATGTGATGTGGCATATAAAGGATATGGATAAAATTACAAGAGATTATACCGAACTTGGCAATGGATCTATAGATTACCATGAAATTATGCCTGACCCTAAAGCCTCAGGATTAGACTTCTACTATTTAGAGCAAGGTGGGAATTTTGCAGTCAACTCAATGCAAAGTATTGCGGACAGTGCTGATTATTTTAAGAAGAATCTCATGAAATATTTATAATCAAAAATTCACCAACCAAACAACAATCATTAATATAACTACTATAAAGCTCAGACCGAAGAATTTAATAGACATCTGTACACTACTGAATTTTCTATCTATTATTTTACTTTCTATAAATATTTGTTCACTCAACATTTTATAAAACTCATCTCTGTTATCGCATACCTCCATAAGCTTTTTGGTATAGTCTTCCATAGAGCCAAATGCATAGGTTGCATCTTTAAAGAAAAAAACATTTTTATCTAGTTTAGTCTCAATACGCGGCATAAAGCACTTAAAACAAAAATAGATTGATACAAGAACACAAACAACCCATATTCCAGCTAATACCAATAATAATTTATTCTCTTGAAACGCCTCTTGAAAATAATTAAGTCTGTCGATAAAAAGTCCTAAGATCAAACTATGAAAGGAAAAAATAACACCCGCTTTTAGCTCGGATGCTCGTATGAGTTTTTCTAATCGTTCTAGTTGTTCCCAATAATTATTAGGGTCTTGCGCCATAATTTTGATATATTATTGTTCTAAGTTATGAAACAGAATTTAATTGTAGTTCCTTCTTAGCATTTACAAAGTACATTTTTAGTTGTCCTCTGTTTTTAGCTTCTAATTCTCCTCTAAATTCACAATCGAATTCTTCTTTAATTAGCTCGTAGGTGTTATCAGAGATGTTAATTTTTCCAGGTTCCGAGTTTGACTCCATTCTGGATGCTATGTTAACTGTATCCCCCCAAATATCGTAGGCAAACTTATGCGTACCAACAACTCCTGCAACTACAGGACCTGTGTTTATTCCGACACGTATATCGAATTTTGCATGATTACCAGAAGATTTACTTTTATGATTCTTAACAAATTCTACAATTTCAAAGGCAGCCATTATCATTTTATGTACATGATTCTGCTTATCACCATGCAAACCTCCAGCCGACATGTAGGCATCCCCAATAGTCTTTATTTTTTCTAGGCCATATTTATCCATGATTTTATCAAATTCTGAAAAATAAAAATCAACAGTTTCCACCAATTCCTCTGGTGAAAGCCCTTCGGCATAACTTGTAAAACCTTTAAAATCTGTAAATAATACCGTTACAGAATCGAATTTTTTTGCCTGTACTTTGCCATTCTGTTTTAGTTCTAGTGCAGTTTCTTCAGGAAGAATATTCAATAGTAGCTTTTCAGATCGCTTTTTCTCCTTCGAAATCGTTCTGTAATACCAAAACACCGAAAGGAGTAAAAACCCAGTAAAACCCAAGATAATAAGTTGATTTCGCTTTTGCTGATTTGCTAAATCTAGCTTTGCTTGTCTTTGGGATATTTCATGGTTGTTCCGGAGCGCAGCATTTTTTTGTATGATCTCTAGATTTAAAATGCTATCCCTAAAAGTTATATGAGCTTTATAATGATTAAGTGATGCTTCAGGATTTCCTAGTGCTTCATAAAATTCTGAAAGTTGAAGATTGGTTTCACTCAATTGCTTTTTAAGCCCTTGGTTTTGTGCTAAATCCAAGCTTCGTTGCGAATACTCAACGGCCGTGGTTATCTTGCCTTGTTTATGATAGATGTCTGCCATATAGGTAAGATATTCGGAAATGGCATAATAATCCTCAGAATCCTCTAATATTTCAATGGCCCGGTTAATGTTTTCTTTCGCTAAGTTGTCGTTGCCTTTTTCGGCATAGACCATACCGATGTTACCAAGGTTATAAGCTGTCCCTAATAAATAATTTGCTTTTTCAAATAATTGCCCCGATTCTTCAAAATATTGTAATGCTTTTTTAAACTTCTTACTATTAAAATACTCATCACCGGCATTTAGTAAAATAGTAGCAAGAGGAATAGGGTTATTAGTTTTTCGAAGTAATTGAATTGATTTTTCATAATAAATCTCTGCATTTGCAGTATTTCCCATTTCAGAATACACATCTGCAATTGTTCCATATGAGCTACCTTCACCATAAAGATGTTCTGCATTAATTGCGGCCTCTACGCTCTTAAAATAAGCATCCAGTGATAAATCGTAACTGCCTAATAACCTATAAACATTTCCTACTTGAAGATGACCATCATAAAGATAAAGACCTTTTTTTTCCTTGTACGCTAACTCGATAAGTTCTTGAGCTACCATTAAAGCTAAATCGAAATCGTTAGTCTCATTGAAAGATAGGCTCCGCAAAAGTTCTAACCTTTCTAGACCTGACAATTTGCCTTCATTATATACAATTAAAAGACTATCCGCTAATTTTTGATCTTGTGCAGTCGTATAGAAAGATGAAAAACAAATGAAGCCAATTAATAAATAATTGGCTTTATTAATTAATAACATACTTATTTTGAATGCGGCGGGTTAATTTTTAGTTTTGGATCCAGCGGAAAATAACGGCTAATATTACTATACGTTATCCTAAAATAAATAGTGTAATTCTCCTCTAAATCAGGCAAAATAGGCGCGTTTACTACCGTAGCTTCTACCGTTTTTCCATTGTCTTTAGATAGTATTAGCTCACTATCAAAAAAATTGGGGTTGCCTGATACCGGATTGTGGTATACAGAGTGTAATTGTACCCTAAAATCTTTATCGACGCCATTCTTATCTGCCGCTTCAATATCCCATTTCATCTTATAATTCAAGTACACTTCGGTCTCAAAGCTTTTGTTCCTGTCTCCAAATCGATTTTCAAAACCATCATCTCGCGTAAGCGCTGTATGTGCATCCACATTTGGTTCGGTTGGAGGCAGATAATATAAAGCAGCTGCATCTACCACGACTGTAAGTTTTCGATTCCTTGGCCCTTTTAGGGCTTCGGTTTGATTTGTTTCTTCTTTTGTTTCCATAATTATTTAAATTGATTAATAGTTATTTAATAATAACAGTTCAATCAAATTCTTACTAGAGTGGGGCTAGAGCACTCTACTATTAATTATTAAAGGTGGGGATATGCTATTAAGCTTAAACCACTATGGCTAATAGCGGTATAAAATGTAGTAATTGCAGTTAATACAGATCCTAATGTACAAAAAAATGACGTCTATTCTTTTTTGCTTCAAAACAATAGGATTGCTTAATAGGTATCTGTTCTTATAGTTTCGTTACAAAAACTAGATATTTATTTTTAGGATGATAAAATAGACTAGCTATTAAGTATCTGTAAAACCAATACTTTGGTGAGTTCTTGGTCTTTTGCTTTTTTTCTTACCAAATCAAAACTAAATCTAAAATTGCAACCTTGTTTGTATTCGCTGCAGCCATAGGCAGTTTTGCCTTTAATAAGTGTTCCCTTTTTGCATTTTGGGCAACTATTCTCTTCAGGAATTTTAGTCTTTTTTGGT
>CALDUJ010000085.1 GCA_937923735.1 uncultured Flavobacteriaceae bacterium
TAAATGAATAAGCCAGCGATATGCGGGGCTCCAAATTTGTAAAAGACGCTAACTGATCTCCTCTTTTAGGATTGGTAACCCCAATAGGGTCAGCACTTTGATATATCAGTAAGAATGGGTCAAAAGTAACAGGTTGATTAAAATCATATATATTCAATTCATCTTGTCCTAATCTAATAAAATGACTAAGCCTGAGCCCATAATTAATACTAAGTTTATCGGTTACATCTTGTTCAACATCGATGTAAACTGCTGATTCATTTGCATATTTTTTGATGAGTTGTTCTTCAACGATACCAGAATCAGAGCTGTTAGGTTTTATTTTACCTGGATTGAAGCTATAATAGATGTTATTAGCACCATAGTTAATCTGTAATTTATCACTGAGGTAGTGTTTAAAATCATATTTTAAGTTGAAATTCTGTATACCTGAATTCCATTCAAACCCAACAAAATCTAATTCAAGCCCATAATAGTAGTCTGAATAAATGAGTGATAGATTGGAAAATAAGTTGTCAGAGAACACGTGATTCCACCTAAAATTACCAACGGCATTACCGTAAGTATTTATAAAACTATCACTAATACTGAAATTATCACGACCGAAATAACCAGATAAAAAGATACTATTGTTTTCATTAATACGGTAATTTAGTTTTGTATTTAAATCATAAAATGAAGCTTTATTATCTACATCAAAAAGGGGTAAAAACCAATGCGCGTAAGAGGTTCTGGCTCCAACTAGAAATGCAGCCTTGTCCTTTTTAATAGGGCCTTCGACCAATAGCCTACTCGCAACAGCTCCAATACCACCATTAACTTTTAATTCTTTGCTATTGCCTTCTTTTTGAAATATTTCTAAAACAGAAGACACTCGACCTCCATAACGTGATGGAATTCCGCCTTTAAATAGTTTTACATCCTTAATCGCATCTGGATTAAAAACGGAGAAGAACCCAAATAAGTGAGAAGAATTGAAAATTATAGCCTCATCTAAAAGAATCAAATTTTGATCCGCAGCTCCACCACGAACATTAAAACCAGATGATCCCTCACCAGCATTTGTAACTCCTGGCAATAATGTAATGGCCTTGATGACATCTGCTTCACCCAATAACACAGGTATCTGCTTAATAGTAGAGACAGCTAATTTATTGACACTCATCTCAGGTTTTCTGATACTAACACGTTCAACGTCTTCAGTAATTATAACTTCCTCTAGGGATTCAAGTTTTTCTAGAAGATTAAAATCTCGTTTTTTATTAGTAGTGAGCTCGATGGTTTCAGATATATCTTGAAATCCGAGGTAGGTAACAATCATTTTATATGTGCCTTCTGGAATAGTGATGGAATAAAACCCATATTCATTTGTAACAGTACCAGCATTAATTTCTGGGAATAAAATATTTACACCTATTAAGGTTTCATTACTAGATGCTTCAGAAATGATGCCGCTAAGTGTATATTTTTGTTGTGATAGTATCGTACTAAAAGATAGTAGGATGAGGAGTGATAATAGTCTAGTTTTCAATGCTCGATGAATTTATTATAAAAATAGAAAAAGCCCCTCAATAAAAGGGGCTCTAAAAGTTAAATAAATATTAATCAGCTATATTCTACTTAATACATCATTGAAGGTTTGACTAGGTCTCATAGCTTTAGAAGTCAATTCCTCAGATGGTTCATAGTAACCACCTATATCCATAGACTTACCTTGCACTGAATTCAGCTCATCAACAATTACGTATTCATTAGCATTCAAAGCTTGAGATATTGGTTTGAACGTTGACTGCAAATCCTTGTCTGTTGATTGATTGGCCAAGGCTTCAGCCCAATATTTTGCTAGATAGAAATGACTGCCTCTATTATCAAGTTCATTGACTTTTCGAGAAGGCCCCTTTTTGTTGTCTAGTAATTTTTCAGTGGCATCATCTAGAGCTTCACCTAAAACATTAGCTTTCGGGTTATTGTATTTTTCACCTAAGTGGTCTAAAGAAACAGCTAGTGCCAAGAACTCACCTAGAGAATCCCAGCGTAAGTGATTTTCTTTCATGAATTGCTGCACGTGTTTTGGAGCAGAACCACCAGCACCCGTTTCAAATAATCCGCCACCATTCATAAGTGGAACAATAGATAGCATTTTTGCACTTGTTCCTAATTCTAGAATAGGGAAGAGGTCCGTTAGGTAGTCTCTTAGTACATTTCCAGAAACCGAAATAGTATCTTTTCCAGCTTTTACACGCTCAAGTGTAAATAGCGTTGCTTTAAAAGGTGACATGATATGAATTTCCAAACCTGAAGTGTCGTGATTTGGAAGATACGTATTAACTTTTTTGATAATTTCTGCATCATGCGCTCTGTCTTCATCTAGCCAGAAAACTGCTGGCCATCCAGTTGCACGAGCTCTTGAAATAGCAAGTTTTATCCAATCTTGTATTGGTAAATCTTTTACTTGACACATTCTCCAGATATCACCTTTTTCAACATCATGAGATATAAGTGTATTTCCAGAGTCATCAATCACTTCTACTTTTCCATCAGAAGCGATTTCAAAAGTCTTGTCATGTGATCCATATTCTTCTGCTTTTTGAGCCATTAACCCTACATTAGAAACGGTTCCCATGGTAGTTGGGTCAAAAGCACCATGTTCTTTACAGAAATCTATTGTAGCAGTATACATGCCCGCATAGCTACTGTCAGGTATTATGGCTTTAGTATCTTGTTGATTCCCTTCCTTGTTCCACATCTGTCCAGACGTACGAATCATTGCTGGCATAGAGGCATCAATAATAACATCACTTGGTACATGAAGGTTAGTAATACCTTTATCAGAATTTACCATAGCGATGTCTGGCCCGTTCTCCAAAGCTTTAATTAAATCCAATTGGATTTCTTGTCTTTTTCCTTCAGGTAATTCTTCTAAATTACTTAATAAGTTACCGAAGCCATTATTGACATCAACGCCTATCTCTTCTAATGTATCGCCATGTTTATCAAAAACATCAGCAAAATAAGTTCTTACGGCATGGCCGAATATAATCGGGTCAGAAACCTTCATCATGGTAGCTTTCATATGCAACGAAAGCAATACATCTTGATCTTTAGCATCTTTTATCTGCTCTTGCAAGAATTTCAGCAATGCTTTTTTGCTCATTACAGTAGCGTCAATAATTTCACCCTCAAGTAATGATAAATCACTTTTTAAAGTAGTTTTATTTCCATTAGCATCTGTATGTAAAATACTAACATCGCAAGCTTTTGATATAGTAACAGACTTCTCATTAGATCTAAAGTCTCCATGCGACATGGTTGCTACATGCGTTTTGGAGTTTGAAGACCAAGCTCCCATACTATGTGGGTTTTTCTTAGCGTAATTCTTTACCGCTTTTGGGGCACGTCTATCCGAATTACCTTCACGAAGTACTGGGTTTACAGCACTTCCTTTAATTTTATCGTAGGTCGCTTTTGCAGCTTTTTCTTCTTCGTTAGTAACTTCCTCAGGATAATCAGGAATCGCAAATCCTTTGTCCTGTAGTTCTTCTATAGCTGCTCTTAACTGAGGAATAGAAGCACTAATATTTGGAAGCTTAATAATATTTGCTTCTGGTTTTTTGGCTAATTCTCCTAATTCTTTTAATGCATCTGGGACACGCTGCTCAGCAGTTAAGTAACTTGAAAAGTTAGCAAGTATTCTTCCTGCAAGAGATATGTCTCTGGTTTCCAGATTGATATTAGCTGTTTTGGTAAATGCCTTAACAATTGGTAAGAAAGATGCTGTTGCTAATGCTGGAGCTTCGTCTGTTTTAGTATAGATGATTTTTGCTGCTTCCGCCATAATCAATTAAAAGTTTATATAAATGATGCAAAGGAATCACATCGATTTTTCGAGTTGCAAATATACTAAATAGGCTTATGATTTTGATATGAAATAATCTATAAATCTTATCAAGTAAAGCGAGAAAAAATAATCTAAAGAAAGTATCCCGCTGTAAAAAAGCGGGATTAGTTCGATTTGCTATTTTGAATGCGCTTTTTAAGCTTTTCAAAATAGAATCTCACTAAAAAACAAAAGCCATATCATTTACAGACTAATCTATATTTGACATGGCTTTCTTGAGATAGCTCCTCATGACCTAGTTTACATTACTACAAACGCGAAGTCTCATTTAAAGACTCTCTTCGGTTCAAGTTTTCACTATTTCAATGAAATAATTTGTAATGTAACTTTCAAAATGTATTGACCTGTTACCAAACTATTTCATGTTTAATCATTTTTCTTGATGCATCAGTTTCGTGCAACTCACTTGCGCGTTTTACACTACTAACTCAGCATTGCTCTTCCAGTGTTGTTTTCTTTCGTCTATTCCACTTTTCAAACTTTCCACTTTACCAGTGTTACAACCTACCGGGGCATGTTGCTCTTTTTAAAGCTTCCGATTCTTCCGATATCCATGCATACACATGGCACTTTCAAATCTCGAAAAATAATTATGTTAAAGAACGTTTCTTAATTAGAATCTAAACTTGTGTCTTGTACATGACAACCAATTCAATATACGTCTGATTGGTGTTAAACTCTTTAGCTAATTTAGAATAACATTCTAGAAACCCAAATTTTTCAAGAGATTAGATATCAACCTGTTATAAACCACACTTATTAACAATAGTTAATAAAAAAAGGCCTTAACGAATTAAGACCTTTTTGTGTGATTGTAAATCGAAGATTATTTTCTTCTAACTTCTTTAATTCTAGCTTTCTTACCGGTAAGACCTCTAAAATAGAAGATACGTGCTCTACGTACTTTACCTTGTTTGTTGATTTCAATTTTTTGAAGTGCTGGAAGGTTTACTGGGAAGATACGCTCTACACCAATTGTTCCAGACATTTTACGGATGGTAAACGTTTCAGAACTACCAGTTCCTCTTCTTTGTATTACCACACCTTTAAAGAACTGAGTTCTCGTTTTGTTTCCTTCCTTAATCTCGTAGTATACAGTAAT
>CALDUJ010000086.1 GCA_937923735.1 uncultured Flavobacteriaceae bacterium
GTGAAAACAACTACTTCTGTTTGATTTTTTTGCTCTAGCTTAATTGGTTTGTTAATTTCCTTAACTGATATTTCACTCTCTATTTCTGGCTCCTCAATGGCTATTTCAATTTTCTGAACTTCCTCCTCGTTAACAACAGGATTATTCTCTGCATCATTAACAGTATTTTCGATATTATCGTTTACTATCACTGGTGTATTATTATCCCCAGAATCTCCAGAAAAAAGAATAGATGAAACAATTAATAAGCCAATAAAACTTGCCGCTATACCTAACCACCAGTAACCATTCTTTTTCTTTTTTGGCTCTGCATCAAGTCTTTCTGACAGTTTACTCCATGCATTTGATGATGGCTGAATAGTCCTCTGCTCAAGCTTATCTTTTATATTTTCTTCAAATTTGATTGGTGCCATTACTAGTATTATTAAGTTTATTCACTTTTTGCTGCAGTACCTTTCTTGCTTTAAATAGCTGTGACTTTGATGTGCTCTCAGAAATATTTAAAAGCTCTGCAATCTCTTTATGCTTATAGCCCTCTATGGCGTACATTACAAATACCATTCTGTAACCTTCTGGTAAATTGTCAATCAATCGTTGGATGTCTTCCACTTCCAACTCAGTATTATTATAGGTCGAACCATCTTCATGAATCGTAATATCTTCAGCGGGAAACTCAATTCTCTTTTTTCCTCTTAGTAATGAAATTGACTCTCTCACCATTATGCGCCTAATCCAGCCTTCAAAACTACCTTCTGCCTTAAACTTGTCTAAGTACTTAAAGACTTTAAAAAACCCATTCAACATTGCTTCCTCAGCTTGTCGGATATCTTTAATGTAATACCTACAAACACTCAACATTTTTGGAGAATGCAATTCATATAACACATGCTGCGCTTCTCGATTCTGCTTTATAGCTTGTTGTATAAGTTCTCTTTCGTTTTTGTGTAGTTGTATTACTTTCAAAAGCATCGTTGTTTTAGCCTTCTGTCTATAAAGACGCAAAAGTCTTGCAAAGGGTTGTCTGGCTAAGTTAAATTATTTAATAATAATTAATTCTCTATATTTACTATGCTATGAAATACTTAATAATACTGGGTTCCTGCCTAAAAAGAACACATCATATAAATCTTTCACTGGAAAAAGGAAGGGTTGTATTATTATTTTTGATTTTATCACTAAGTAATGCCTGTTCAAATGATGACAATCTTAATGAAGACACAGGTATAACCCTCCCTAATATTACTGTTTTAGGAAGAACAAACGACGCAATAATACAAGCTAATATAGTCGCTGGAAATTCTATTTCACCGATTAATCTAACGCAACAATTAGGTGTACATCCAGCTAGCAGTGCAATGCCTATTAGCAATAATAGTAACTTAATTGGTTTTTATCGTTTCCCACAAGGGCCTTATGGAAATTATACAGTTTGGGAAAAAGATATCGAAACTGAATTTTCTTCTGAGTATAATACGCCATGTGAACTAGTCCTTGATGAACCATATTATTTCCCAAAAGCTTTCGAAGATATTATTACTGTTTTTTCGACTGCTGAAGGAGTAAATAATACCACGATACTTAGTCTAAATATCTTCGACAAGAATTCTGGTTCTTGTTCTCAAGTAAATTTAGGTGAAACATCACCAGTTCAGAGGCCTCTCAGAATCATGAAAGGCAATTTCATTCTAACTTATCATGTTAACACACAGCAAGAATCCATAATTACAAAAATAAACGCATCTACCGGTGCTGTTGAAGATGAATTAATACACAATAGTCAAGTTTCAGCAGTATTACAAGGTGACATCATACATTTATATATACAAGCGACAGACTTGCAACATCTAAGATATGATTTCAACTCTTTCGGTTTTAATGGCGCTTCAATAGCAAGTGATAATTTATTTCTTGAAACCGGTCTTTTTGAAACTTCTTTTGATGCTAATGAAATGCTGATAAATTTACCTTATTTACAGCCATCGCAGTTTTCTCAAGGTCCAGCACTACTGAATTTAGATTCAGGCGAATTTAGAAGGATTGTTGACATACCTCAGATTAAGGCTAACCTTGTTGGATTTATAAATACCACCGAACAGGTAGAGTTATCTGATTTTTATGAAGTTGCGCTTGATAAAGATCTAATAATTGGAGCGTATTTTGAAGGAAACAATGTGACCGACGGAAATTATGGACTCTACTTTGCTAACTTAGATGGTTCTATCTTATCGAATTTAGTTTTGGGGTTTGAGCCCGAGGAAATCATATTAAGGTGATTATATTTTTCTATCAATCACATAATTCACCATCAATACCAACGAAGATTTAAATTCTGATTCTGGATATTTTTCAAGCAGCGCTAATGCCTTATCTTTAAATACAACCATTTTGGATTCTGCGTATTCTAAGCCACTATTATTTTTTACAAAAGCAATGACCTCTTTAACACGTTTTTTGTCCTTATTATGATTTTTAACAGAATTAATTAGCCATTTCTTTTTCTCTTTAGAAGTATTATTTAGCACATAAATTAATGGCAAAGTCATTTTTTGCTCCTTAATATCAATACCTGTTGGCTTACCTATTTTATCTTCTGTATAATCAAAAAGGTCATCTTTTATCTGGAACGCCATACCTATCAGCTCTCCAAATTTTCGCATAGTTTCTACATCAGGAGAATTAGGTTTTACTGATGCCGCACCTAGACTACAGCAAGCAGCAATAAGTGTTGCTGTTTTCTGCCGGATGATGTCATAATAAACGTCTTCTGTGATGTCCAATTTTCGGGCTTTCTCAATTTGAAGTAATTCTCCTTCTACAATTTCACGAACGGCTACCGAGATAATCTTCAGCAAATCGAAATCATTATTATCGATACAGACCAGCATGCCTTTGGACAACAAATAATCACCAACCAAAACAGCTATCTTGTTCTTCCAAAGCGCATTGATGGAAAAGAAACCACGTCGTCTATTACTATCATCTACGATATCATCATGCACCAGTGACGCCGTATGTATTAGCTCAATCACAGAAGCACCCCGGTACGTTCGTTCACTTATTTCTCCATTGCTAACCATTTTAGCAACTAAAAACACGAACATAGGACGCATTTGCTTTCCTTTTCGGTTAACTATATAATGTGTTATTCTATTTAAAAGAGCAACCTGTGAAGACATTGAAAGTTGGAACTTTTGCTCAAAAAGTTCCATTTCATAAGCAATGGGTTGTTTTATCTGTTCTACTATTTTCACTAGAGTTCAAAGTTAGCAAAAAGTAATAAGTAGCTGTTATTGTTTATTAGCTAATTGTCCGCAAGCTGCATCAATATCTTTCCCTCTTGAACGCCTAACCGTTACTGTAATATTATTTCTCTCCAACATGGAAACATACATTTTCAATGCTTCGTCATTTGCTTGCTGGAATTCGCCATCATCAATTGGGTTATATTCAATCAAATTAACCTTGCTTGGCGCAAATTTGCAAAACTTAATAAGGGCATCTACATCTTCTCTTTTGTCATTAATTCCTTTCCAGACTACATATTCGTAGGTAATTCTGTTTTTGGTTTTTTCATACCAATGCTCTAAAGCAGCTCTCAAATTTGCTAGCGGAAAGTGTTCATTAAATGGCATGATTGACGTTCGAATTTCATCAATAGCAGAATGTAAAGACACTGCCAATTTGAATTTCACACCATCATCCGCCATTTTTTTAATCATCTTTGGAACTCCTGAAGTGGACACCGTTATTCGTTTAGGTGACATCCCAAGTCCTTCTTTGGAGGTAATTTTATCTATGGCCTTAAGCACATTATTATAATTCATGAGAGGCTCTCCCATTCCCATAAATACAATATTAGACAAAGGTCTATCAAAATATAGTTTACTCTGGTTATCTATAACAACAACTTGATCATAAATCTCATCAGGATTAAGGTTACGCATACGCTTTAATCTAGCCGTAGCGCAAAACTTGCAATCCAAACTACAACCAACTTGAGAAGATACACAGGCTGTAGTTCTTGTCGTCGTGGGTATTAAAACCGACTCAACAGTTAGATTATCATGGAGTTTCACGGCATTTTTAATGGTACCATCATTGCTACGCTGCATTTGATCTACGCGAATGTGATTGATGACGAAATTGGCTTCAAGCATCGCTCGTGTTTCTTTGGATACGTTCGTCATATCCTCAAAATTGTGTGCAGATTTCTGCCAGAGCCATTCATATACTTGGTTACCTCTAAAAGCCTTATCTCCTTCTTTTACAAAGAAATCCCTTAGCTGTTCTTTAGTTAATGCCCGTATGTCTTTTTTCTCTGTTGCCATCTATAAAAAAAGAGCTTTTTCAAGCTCTTTAATTTTGTAATTCGGTTATATGATTAGCATGGCATCACCATACGTATAGAATCTATATTTTTCTTTAACCGCTTCTTCATATGCTCTCTTCGTGAAATCGTGACCTGCAAAAGCAGATACCATCATTAATAACGTTGACTTTGGCGTATGGAAATTAGTAATCATGCAATTCGCTATACTGAAGTCGTAAGGTGGAAAAATAAACTTATTTGTCCATCCATCATATTCGTTTAGTGTACCACTAGAAGATACAGCACTTTCTACAGCTCTCATTGCAGTAGTACCAACAGCACATATACGTCTTTTGGTCGCCAAACCTTCATTTATTATTGCAGTGGCTTGCTTGTTTATAATGGCTTCTTCACTATCCATTTTATGTTTTGACAAATCTTCAACCTCAACTGGGTTAAAAGTTCCTAAACCAACATGAAGCGTTATTTCAGCAAAATTTACACCTTTGATTTCTAATCTTTTCAATAGGTGCTTGGAGAAATGTAATCCTGCTGTAGGAGCTGCAACTGCACCTTCGTTCTTAGCAAAGATTGTTTGATATCTTTCCTCATCTTCTGGCTCTACATCTCTTTTAATATACTTAGGAAGCGGTGTTTGACCAAGCTCTGTAAGTTTACGTCTAAACTCATCATAAGATCCATCATACAAAAACCTAAGCGTTCGTCCTCTAGAAGTCGTATTATCGATAACCTCAGCAACTAAAGTTTCATCCTCTCCGAAATACAATTTATTACCAATACGTATTTTTCGAGCTGGGTCTACTAATACATCCCAAAGCCTTTGGTCTTGGTTTAGTTCTCTCAATAAAAATACTTCAATTCTAGCTCCAGTTTTTTCTTTATTTCCGAATAGTCTCGCAGGAAAAACCTTAGTATTATTCAAAATCATAACATCATCTTCCTGGAAATAGTCAATTAAATCCTTGAATTGTTTATGCTCAATTGTTTGTTCCTTTCTGTTCAAAACCATTAATCGTGACTCATCCCTATTTTCTACTGGATGTTCTGCTAATAATTCTTCAGGAAGCTCAAAGCCAAAGTGTGATAATTTCATGTATGCTCGTGTGGATTAATTTACAAAGTTGCAAATATACAATCTCGAGATAGGCGTTGTCAAGTAATTTGATGATTATTATTCAGAAATCGAAAACCCTATTGATTCTAAGTCTTTCCAAAAGTCTGGATAAGATTTAGAAACCACTCCAGCTTCATTAATAATTATATCTTTTTTTAGTGCTAAAGGGGCAAATGCCATGGCCATTCTATGATCGTGATAAGTATCGATTGCTATTCCTCTTTTTATATTCTCAGATGGCTTTAAATGAAGACTTTTATCCGTCACCTCTATATCTGCACCAAGCTTAGAAAGTTCCGTTTTAAGTGCTTCTAACCTATCAGTTTCCTTAATCTTTAATGTGTGAAGTCCCGTTAAATCACATCCTATTCCTAATCCAAAACACGTAGCCGCAATTGTTTGAGCTATATCTGGCGCATTGGCAAGGTCAAATTCTAAGATTTTTAAATCGGAATTATTTTCTTTTAAAAGCGTCACTGTATTACTACTAAAAGTAGTTTTCACACCTAAAGCTTTATATATTTCCGCTAAAACTGAATCTCCTTGCAAGCTATTTTGTTTGTATGACGACAATTTTATTTCTGTTCCAACATCGCTTAAAGCTATAATACTATAGAAATAAGACGCAGAGGACCAATCGGATTCAACAACTAATTTCTCGTGGGTTGTTGGGTGTTGGTTTTTGGGGCTTACAGAAATTACATTATCGTCGAAGCTTGTTTTCACACCTATTTCATTCAACAAAGCAAGTGTCATTTTAATATAGGGCACAGATGTAATCTTTCCTTCCAGCGTAAGTTTTAATCCATTTTTTAATCTAGATGCTATTAATAGCAGAGCAGAAATATATTGACTGCTCACATTAGCTTTTAATGATACCTCAGATTTTGTCAATTCTTTTCCGAATATCTTTAATGGGGGAAACCCATCGTTTTCCAGATAAGAAATATCTGCTCCTAGATTTCTTAAGGCATCAACTAAAACCTTAACTGGTCTTTCTTTCATACGTTTTGACCCTGTTAAGATAGTTTCTCTTCCTTCTTGTATTGA
>CALDUJ010000087.1 GCA_937923735.1 uncultured Flavobacteriaceae bacterium
AGCACTTCTTTTGACATATTCAGCGCCAACATTGCGATGAATACCAAATACATCAAGTTAATCATTTTCTGCCTTGCAGATAATTTTCCTCCTGCCATTATAATTAATGTTTATGGGTTAGTAAAACGTCTATAAACGCTAATTATTTGTTCATTGCAGAAAGCATTCCACCATATACTCCGTTAAGAGATGATAGGTTAGATGCTAATGATTGCATTTGCTCTTTCAATTGAGATGCATTTTCAGCAGCTTCCTCATTTATGGTTGCTTGACGATTAACACTCTCTAATTGTACTTTGTATAAGCTGTTTAATGATTCCATTTGAGCAGCAGCTAAAGATAATTCTTCACTGTACTTCTTAGTAGAATTCATAGCATCTGTCGTAGGAGATAAGTTTTTAGCAGCAGATTCGAATCCTCTGATACCTTCACCAAGACTAGCCATTAATTCACCATCAATTTTAGCTTCTTTTAATAAGTTGTCTAATTTAGAAGACAACATACCTTCAGCACTTTCTTCTTTGGCTGCTTTTTTCTTGCCTTGTCCACCTGCTAATTCAGGATATACTAAAGACCAATCTAAATCGTCGTCTACTGGCTCGAATGCAGAAATTGCGAATACAATTGCCTCTGTTACAAGACCAATAGTTAACATAACGTTACCTGTTAGTGGTCCTATTTCGAAATGAATAATTTTAAATAATGCTCCAACGATTACGATTGCTGCTCCGAATCCGTAAGCCATTGTCATAAATCTTTTTGATGCTTTTGACTGTGCCATAATAAATTTGTGTTTAAGTTTAAGTTTTAAAAGTTACTTAAGTAGGTTAATAATAGGGTTTATAATAAAAATTTTAATTTTTTGCATTCTTGGTTACTTCTGTTCCCATATAATCTTGAACAGTTCTGAAACCGATATAACTTCTTGCTGAATCTGCATATTCGTAATCTCTCGAACTTACTTGTAAATAATATGCAACATCTTTCCATGAACCACCTCTTACAACTTTACGCATATTGTCTGGGT
This sequence comes from uncultured Flavobacteriaceae bacterium, assembly GCA_937923735.1. Lineage (GTDB taxonomy): Bacteria > Bacteroidota > Bacteroidia > Flavobacteriales > Flavobacteriaceae > JABABD01. The sequence continues at coordinate 1,028 of CALDUJ010000087.1, forward strand.
CGTTTACAGTTGGATTAATGGTTGAAGAAAACTCATATGATGCAGGATCGTAAGATGAGTGTACCCATTCTGATACATTTCCTGCCATGTTATATAAGTTATAATCATTCGGTTCGTAAGATTTAGCTTCTACAGTATATAATGCTTGATCTGCAGCATAGTCTCCTCTCATTGGCTTAAAGTTTGCCAAGAAACATCCTCTATCGTTAGTCGCATAAGGACCTCCCCAAGGATATGTAGCTGACTCTAATCCACCACGAGCAGCATACTCCCACTCTGCTTCAGAAGGTAATCTGAAAGAATTAACAAACGCTAAACCTTTTCTAGATTTCTGATAAGCATTCTTGTTTAGTGTTCTCCACTGGCAAAATGCTTTTGCTTGTTGCCAAGACACACCAACTACTGGATAATCTCCATAAGCTTCATGCCAGAAATAATCATTGTGCATTGGCTCATTATATGAGTAAGAGAAATCTCGTATCCAAGATGTAGTATCTGGATATATTTCTATCTCTTCTCTTACAATTACATCCTTACGTCTAAGTTTTCTATTCTTAGCTGCTTTTTGGATGTCCATATATGTATACTGGAACTTAAACTTTGTTACGTCCCATGTACGTTGTCCGTTGTAAGACTCTTCAATAGGAAGATACATTGTGTCCATAACTTCAGCATAATACTCATCTGGATAATCCTGTGTATCGTAGATAAGATCTATGTCGTGGTTGAGTTTACGCCCTTCGTAACCAGTGTCACCAAGTCCGCTATAGTTATCTAACATGTACTTTTCGTAAACAGACATATTAGCTGTATCTGCATCTTTAAAAGCAAATTCGCCAATACCACCATTACCTGGTACTTCGCCTACTTCGTCAGCTAGAATTGCCAACTTAGTACGTACGATAGAATCTCTTACCCAATGAACAAATTGACGATACTCACTATTTGTGATTTCCGTCTCGTCCATGTAGAAAGATCTTACTGTAACTGTTTTTGTAGGGGCATCGTGTATTTCTGCTAAATCGTCATCCGATTTACCCATAATAAAAGCACCACCTGGAACAAGAGCCATCCCATAGGGCTTTTCTGGATGCCATTTTTTTCCTTTAACACCAACTAGCTCTCCTTTGTCTTTAGAGCCGCAACTTGCAATGAGTGTTAACACTGTGATTAATAAAACATACTTCTTCATATTCATGAAATTCGAGGTTAAATTACTAGTCCTTATAAATTCAAGGGCTCAAACATATTTATATATTTTCAGAAAAACAACTTTTTGAAGCAAAAAATTACATTTAATCTTAAAAAAATTACACTTTATCGATGAAATTGCTTTCAAAAAGACCTCCTAAATACTGTTTTTTCTGTGCGCCTTGTACCATCTTTCAGGTATTATGTTATTAGTGGCATCCACGTAATCGGCGTGCATGCAAGGTAATAACGTGTGTCTTTTTAATTTATTATTAACGTTTGATAAAAAAGGTATTTCTATCCACCAACGCCCAGTTTTATTGCTCTTGTAAAATATTAATTCTTCGTCTTCCACAAGCACGGTGAATTTTTGATAGCTACTTTCATCAGAAAAGTCATCATCGTTAATTCTACAATTTACGCCTTCTACAAAGTACCATATTATTTGCGCAATGAGCATTGAAGTCACCTCATCATCCTTAGAAGTCTTGTATTCATAAATACCGAATGATGACACTTTATTACTTATACCAGCATAGCGAGAAATCGCACAAATCTCTTTTCCATCAAATCCATTAGGTGAAAATCGTTGTCTTACACTCACTTCCGAAGCTTTTATACAAGACATATCCACCGTAACAATATTAGCGTCTCTCATTACTGGTTCAGCTAATTTGATATCTACTCCCAATTCTCCTAATCTATAGGCTTCAAAATAGAGTTTTTCCATCAGATCTATTTCTTCTTGTGAATTGAAATAGGTTTGATACCCTAAAGCCGAATAATTAAAAAGGTTATACGGTTTCTCAAGAATGATTTTCCCCATAAAGCTATCATTCTTTATAGGTTTAGAAGCATCGCCTAAATCGAACTTACTATCTACATTGACTATATTAACCATAGGTTTAAACGTATCGTAAGCCCTATAATTAGCATAAGTAAGATCTTGACTCCCTCCTATTATAATGGGAATTATATTCTTCTCTATTAAAATTGATAGGGTTGTGCGTAATGCAAAATAGGTGTCATCAACTGTTTCTCCTTTGTTGATATTACCTAAATCTGCAATATTTGAATGCCAATTACCTGGAAATAGAGCATACAATGCTTTACGTATTTCTCCTAATTGAAACTCTTCTCCTATATAATTAATATCATTCCTATTCTCAGGAACACCGATAATGGCTATTTGCACACCCTCTAAGTCAGGGACACCGTGTTGTTGCGAGTTAATTTTTAATTTTCTACCTAATGCGTGTTCAGATAATAATTCGTTATGTGCCAATACAGCATCCTCGACAGGAGATAGAAAGTTAAAATTCATTTGCCATTACTTTTTAGTAGTCGTTTTTTTCTTTTTAGCGCGGGGTTTCTTCTTAGGCGCGTTTTTCTCGATAAGCGCTTTCACCTTCTCAAGAGTAAGTTTGGAAGCATCTACGGTTTTAGCCAATTCAATCTTGGTCTTACCTTTTATGATATTGTGTCTTCCCCATCTAGCTTTTTCAACACGTATACCTTCATCTTCCCAGCTATGTACTAATTTATCAATTTCTTTTTGCTTTTTATCTTCAATTAGCTGAATAATATCAGCATCCGATAAATTATCCCAATCGTATTTCTTATTCACGTTGATAAACATGTTGTTCCATTTAATAAATGGTCCAAAGCGTCCTTTTCCTTTCTGTACAGGTAGCCCTTCATACTCATAAATAGGAGCATCTGCCTTTTCTTTCTCTTTAACAAACTCAATAGCCTGCTCTAAATCAACATTTAAAGGGTCGACTCCTGCAGGAATGGAAACAAACTTCTTACCATATCTAACATAGGGCCCAAATCTTCCGATTGCTACTTGAAGCTCCTCTCCATTATATTCTCCTATATCTTTTGGAAGCTGGAACAAGTCTATAGCTTCTTCAAAGGTGATTGTGTTAAGTTGTTGATCTGGTGCTAAACTTGCAAATTTTGGTTTTTCTTCCTCATCTACAGTACCTATTTGTACCATTGGTCCAAATTTACCTAAGCGCACACTCACTTGTCTGCCTGACTTAGGATCTTCTCCTAATATGCGTTCTCCGGACTCTCTCTCGGCATTTTCTTGAACATCTACAACTTGAGGATGAAAATCTTTGTAAAAATCCTTCATCATATCCGTCCACTCCTCTTTACCTTCCGCAATATCATCAAAATCAGCTTCCACTTTAGCCGTGAAATTATAGTCCAAGATATTCTCAAAATGATTTACTAAAAAGTCAGTGACAATCATTCCCACATCAGTAGGAACCAGTTTACCTTTATCCGAACCTACTTTTTCAGAAAGTGTTACGTCTTTAATATCGCCTGCTTTAAAAGTCAATTGAGAATATTCACGCTCTTTACCATCAACAGTACCTTTCTCAACATACTTTCTGTTCTGAATCGTAGAAATAGTCGGTGCATAAGTAGATGGACGTCCGATACCTAATTCCTCTAACTTCTTAACTAAAGATGCTTCAGTGTATCTAGCTGGTGGTCTTGTAAAACGTTCGGTTGCCGTTATGTGCTTATTGTCTAAAGCTTCTCCAACACGCAAGTTTGGTAACATACCTTCTTGTTCTTCTACTTCGTCATCAGTACCTTCAAGATACACTTTTAAGAAACCATCAAACTTGATGATTTCACCATTAGCAGTGAATGTTTCACTGTGGGTAGACGCATCAATTTTTACATTCGTACGCTCTAATTGCGCTTCACTCATTTGCGATGCAATAGAACGCTTCCAGATTAAATCGTACAATCTAGCTTGATCTCTATCTATATCCACAGAATGGTTAGAAAAATCCGTTGGACGAATCGCTTCGTGAGCTTCTTGAGCTCCTTTGGATTTGCCTTTATAATTTCTTGGCTTGCTGTATTGTGAACCATAAGCCTTATTAATTTCTGCTTCTGCTCCTTTTCTTGCTTCGTCAGATAAATTGACACTATCTGTTCTCATGTAGGTAATTAAACCTGCTTCATACAGACGTTGTGCCATGGTCATTGTTTTACTAACCGAAAAATATAATTTTCTTGCAGCCTCTTGCTGTAACGTAGACGTTGTAAATGGTGCCGCAGGAGATTTCTTTGCTGGCTTCTTTTCTAAGTTACCAACCTTAAAAGTAGCTCCAGAATTGGACTCTAAGAACTTGAGTGCTTCGTCTTTTGTCTTATAGGTCTTCGGTAACTTAGCCTTGAATGATTTTCCATCTTCATTACTAAATTCCGCATCTATCCTATAAGAAGCCTCAGCGGTAAAATCTTGTATCTCTCTTTCTCTTTCAACAATCAAACGTACAGAAACAGATTGCACACGACCAGCTGACAATCCACCTTTTACCTTTCTCCAAAGCACTGGCGACAATTCGTAGCCAACAATCCTATCCAATACACGGCGGGCTTGTTGCGCATTTACCAAATCGTAATCTATACTTCTTGGATTCTCTATCGCTTTCTTAATAGCAGCTTTGGTAATCTCATGGAAGACAATACGCTTCGTCTTTTCTTTATCCAGCTTTAAAGTTTCAGCCAAATGCCATGCAATGGCTTCTCCCTCTCGATCCTCATCACTAGCCAACCAAACTATGTCAGCCTTTTTAGCTAAATCCTTCAGTTTCTTTACTACGGATTTCTTATCACTAGAGACTTGATATTTAGGTTTAAAATCGCCATCTACATCCACACCTAGTTCTTTGGAAGGCAAGTCTGCAATATGCCCAAAGCTAGATTCAACCTTAAAATCTTTGCCTAAAAATTTCTCGATTGTTTTAGCTTTTGCAGGTGACTCAACGATTACTAGATTCTTTGCCATGTCTATTTTTTTGGAGGTACAAAAGTATATGTTTTTTTTAATATCAAAATTTTGTTCTTAATATATATTCAAAAAACATTAGATTATTACAGGACTTATATTAACCAGATAATGACTATGAAGCTAATTTTTTTATTACATAATTAATACGAATTTAAATTTATATTAACTGCCACTTTGTCATATAATTCAAATAAATCCTATCTTTGCATACTTATTGACCACTTATTATAAATGATGAGATTTCCGCTTTCGCGGAAAGTAATTATGGAGAAGATAATTGACGAAAACAAACAAGGTGAGCGCCTTGTACTAGACCAAAAAAAAGGAAACAATCGCAAGCTTTATATTGAGAGCTATGGTTGTGCTATGAATTTTTCTGACAGTGAAATTGTGGCCTCTATCCTTTCGGAACAAGGCTTTAATACCACAAAAAAATTAGAAGAAGCAGATTTGGTTCTTGTAAATACATGCTCCATTAGAGATAAAGCCGAGCAAACTGTAAGAAAACGTTTAGAAAAATACAACGCAGTAAAAAGGCATAACCCTAAAATGAAGGTTGGTGTTCTAGGTTGTATGGCAGAACGTTTAAAAACTAAATTTTTAGAGGAAGAAAAAATAGTAGATTTAGTCGTAGGCCCTGATGCCTATAAGGATTTACCAAACTTATTAGCCGAAGTAGATGAAGGTCGCGATGCAATAAACGTCATCCTATCCAAAGAAGAAACTTACGGAGACATCTCTCCTGTTCGTTTAAATAGTAATGGCGTAACCGCATTTGTTTCTATAACACGAGGTTGCGATAACATGTGTACATTCTGCGTTGTGCCTTTTACTCGTGGTCGCGAACGTAGTCGAGACCCTCAAAGTATTATTGAAGAAGTAAATGACCTTTGGAACAAAGGCTATAAGGAGATAACTTTATTAGGACAGAATGTTGATAGCTATTTATGGTACGGTGGTGGTCTAAAAAAAGATTTTTCAAAAGCATCTGATTTACAAAAAGCAACCGCTGTCAATTTTTCTAAGCTATTGGAATTATGCGCAGAAGCCCAACCAAAAATGCGTATTCGTTTTAGCACATCCAATCCTCAGGACATGACTTTGGATGTTGTTAAAACTATGGCTAAATACAAGAATATTTGTAACCACATTCATTTACCTGTCCAGAGTGGCAGTAACCGTATTTTAAAAGAGATGAATCGTTTACACACTGTAAACGAATATAAAACACTCATAAGCAATATTCGAAACATCATCCCTGACTGTGGCATTAGTCAAGACATAATCGTTGGTTTTCCAACAGAGACAGAAGAGGACCATGAAGACACAAAAGCCCTCTTAGACTATGTAAAGTATGATTTTGGTTATATGTATGCCTACTCAGAAAGACCTGGAACCATGGCTGAGCGAAAAATGGATGATGATATTCCTGCTCATGTTAAGCAACGTCGTCTTGCTGAAATTGTTGAGCTTCAATTACAACACAGTGCATATCGTACCAAACAGAATGTTGGAAAAGTAGTAGAAGTACTTATCGAAAAATCATCCAAAAAAAGTGATGCACAATGGAGCGGAAGAACACCTCAAAGTACTGTTGCTGTCTTCCCAAAAGAGCATTATAAGATTGGCGATTTTGTTAACGTGAAAATACTTGATTGTACAGGAGCAACTCTTATCGGTGAAGCTATTGGGTATTCAGAAAATAATTGACTTGTCATTCCCACGAAGGTGGGAATCTCAAGAACCAAAGTATAACTTAAAAAGATTCTCGCTGAAATCTATCTTGAGCGGAGTCGAAAGGCAGAAAATATTATGGAATCAGTTCAAGCTATAAAACAACGTTTCGGCATCATAGGAAATGATGCTAAGCTTAATCGTGCTGTCGAGAAGGCTATACAAGTAGCTCCTACAGATATTTCTGTACTGGTTACAGGAGAAAGTGGTGTTGGTAAGGAGAGTATTCCTAAAATTATACACCAATTATCGCACAGAAAGCATGCAAAATATATAGCTGTTAATTGTGGCGCCATACCAGAAGGCACAATAGACAGTGAACTCTTTGGACATGAAAAAGGGGCTTTTACAGGTGCAACGCAAACGCGAAGCGGGTATTTTGAAGTCGCTGATGGTGGCACCATTTTTTTGGATGAAGTGGGTGAACTCCCATTAACAACTCAAGTACGTTTATTGAGAGTTTTGGAAAATGGAGAGTTTATTAAAGTAGGAAGTAGTAAAGTCCAAAAAACCGATGTCCGTATAGTAGCAGCCACAAACCTCAATATGGCAGAGGCTATTAAAAAAGATAAATTTCGTGAAGATTTATACTACAGATTAAGTACTGTAGAAATAGCTCTTCCTCCGTTAAGAGAGCGCAAAGAAGATGTACATTTATTATTTAGAAAGTTTGCAAGCGACTTTGCTTTAAAATATAAAATGCCAACGGTAAGACTTACAGATGATGCTGTTAACATGCTATTGAATTATCGCTGGAATGGTAATATTCGTCAGCTACGTAATGTCGCAGAACAATTATCGGTTTTAGAACAAGACCGCACGATTAGCCCCAATAGACTTAGAGAATATCTCCCAAATATTGGTAATAACTTACCTGCAGTAATAGGAAATACTAAATCTGAGAGTGACTTTAGTAGCGAACGTGAAATCATGTATAAGGTGTTATTCGACATGAAAAATGACCTCAATGATCTCAAAAAACTGACTTTAGAACTCATGAAAAATGGGAATGCTAAGGACGTACAACACCAAAATGAAGGTTTGATTGAGAAAATTTACGGCGAACCAGACACCAACTACAAAGATCAAATTGATGATGCCATGGAAGTAATGTCTATCGCTTCAGAAATACAAGAGCCGCAAACCTACGGTGAAGACCCTGACAGTTACAAAGAGCGAGGAGACAAATATCATTTCGCGGAAGAAATCGAGGAAGAAGAAACCTTATCGCTACACGATAAAGAACTTGAACTGATAAAAAAATCCTTAGAACGCCATCAAGGCAAGCGAAAGCTAGCCGCAGCAGAACTGGGGATTAGCGAGCGTACACTTTATCGAAAAATAAAACAATTTGATTTGTAGACAGGTGTTTTTTCTTACATTCGTTTTCGTAAACACTTAGTTATGAAAACCGTACACTGCTCATTCTTAGTCTGGCTCTTAGTCTTATCATGTTCTAAAACAGGTGAAACAATAGAAGAAATCTTTGTACCAGATCCAACTATTATTTCTGAATATCATCATTTTAATCATGATGGGAGCCTAATGGCTAAATATATTTTTGATGAAATTGGACGCTTATCAGAATATTTGAGACCCGATTATATTTCGGTTTCATACAGTTATGATGAAAATCATAAACTTATAAAAATCGTTAAGACAGACCTTCAATCTAACTCAAACGAATCATTCTCCTTAACATATGATTCTGAAAATAGAATTTTGAATTTTGGAAATAATATGTTTACATATTATCCCAATGGCAATTATCTCATTGACTCCCCTCATTCTGAATACGAATATATTGACGAAAATGATAACAATATTTTATATACTGAAATTTTAAATCACAAGTATTTTATTAATGAAAACGGTTTTATAAATGAGTATTGCGGTTATGAATTCTACCTAAAAACTTATCTCGATACAAACAATACTGAGATAATTTGGGAAGGTTGTGGCGGAATATATTTTCACTCTTTTGAGTATTTGGATAATGTAATTACAAGCTCTGACCAAAACGACAATAATCCAATTTATATATATGATGATAATACAAATCCACTATATTTTCCTGAATCTAATATTTTAGATTTAGCTTTAATTCTTCCAACTCAATATTACGGACTCAATAACTCGGATCTTTTCCCATTTGTTTCAAAAAATAATTTGATTGAATGGGATAACGGTGACGGAGGATCGGAAAGTTATAAGCTAGAAATTAATTTTAATGATACTAATCTCCCTGTTAAATCTTATTATCAATCTTACTATCTGGAATCACCAGAAGGTAATCCGTATGTCATTGCCAAATACTACTACCAAGGCGACACAATTCCAGAATAATCTTTTTAAGATAAGTTTAATACCAGCTATAAAATAAAAAAAGGATATTCCCATTAACAAAGTATCCTTTTTAAGTTCATGAATTTTTGTTTTCACTACCTTTGCAAAAATTTCTCAAATTATATGAAAGCAGTAGAAATATTCATGATTAAAAAATCGTTTAGACCCAATAGCTCTGAAGCTATAAGAAAAGAAGCAGAGGAGATGGTTAACGAAAAACACTATCAAGGTTACAGATTAATTAATGTAGATTTTGATGTTGCCGACAATGCTGGCTATATTTATGCTTTTATAACCATGAAAAGACCTAATACATATTGATGAGATTGCTAAAACACGTATTTATATTTTCAATTACGCTAACCTTAATAGCTTGTGGGTCATACTCATTTACTGGTGCGTCAGTATCAGCAGATACTAAAACATTTCAAGTAAATTATTTTCAGAATAACGCACCTCTTATTGAGCCTGGATTAGACCGTGACTTTACACAGGCGCTGCAAGACCTTATATTAAACCAAACAAATTTAGATTTAGTGAGATCTAATGGCGATTTAGTTTACGAAGGTGAAATTGTTGAATACCGAATCGCACCTATGACAGCAACGGCGCAAAACACGGCAGCGCAAAACAGATTAACAATTGGTGTAAACGTTCGGTTTTTTGATAAAAATGACCCTGACGCTGAACTAGAACAACGCTTCTCGTTTTTCTATGACTATCCCGGAAGCGAACAGTTAATTGGTAGTCAAAAAGAGACTGCTCATGAAGAAATTTTCCAGCGTTTAACGCAAGATATTTTTAATGCATCATTAGCTAAGTGGTAATCCCACTCTGCCTACGGCATCTCTCCCAATGGGAGAGAAATTCGAATCTTTTAAATGGTTTATTAATTATACATTTGCATAGTGAACACTAGTAATTTTACATATTTATTACAACATCCGCAATCTGTAACAACGGAGCAAACCACCCAGCTTGAAGACATCTTGAAGCAGTTTCCATATTTTCAATCTGCACGTGCTGTTTATCTTAAAGGTCTAAAAAACAAGGATAGTTTTAAATACAACCAAGAATTAAAAACTACAGCAGCTTATACCACAGATCGCAGCATTCTTTTCGATTTTATTACTTCTGATGAGTTTAAACAAAATGAAATCTCCAAACATATAAAGCAAAATATTGAACATCTAAAGGAGATTGAAGTTACAGATGTCGAAGATATATCAGTCAACAGAAGTGTGACTATAGACAATGCTTTAAAGAAACAAGTGCAAGAAACAAAAGGTGTTCTTGACCCTGCTCTTTTTCAGCCTAAAATTGAAGTAGCTAAAGTGGCTGATTTTTCTTCCACCGAAGATATATTAGAAGTTGACACTCAAAATATTGAACAACTTCCAGAGGAAAAACTTAAAATTGGCAAACCCTTAGAATTCGATAAAGCAGAAACTCATTCATTTGCTGAATGGCTAAAAATAACAAGTTTTCAACCTATAGCTAGAGAGCGCAAAGAGACAAAAGAAAGCATATCTACAGATTTAAAAGAACAGAAAAGAGCAAAAAAATACGACTTAATAGATAAGTTTTTGGCCGACATTCCAAAAATTGACCCGAGCAAATCTTCAGGCTCCTCAAAAAATATTGCGAAAGAGCAAATGATTCAGCCAGAATCGTTAATGACTGAGACCTTAGCCCGTATTTATCTTGAGCAAAAAAACTACAAAAAAGCCATTCAATCTTATAGAATTTTAAGTTTGAAATATCCAGAAAAAAGTGGTTTCTTTGCAGACCAAATTAAAGCCGTAGAACAATTACAAGAACAAAATAATAAGTAATGAGTACATTTACAATATTCCTGATATTAATAGTTATAGTAGCATTCCTACTTGTAGTAGTAGTTATGGTACAGAATCCAAAAGGTGGAGGATTATCCTCTACATTTGGTGGTGGCGGATCACAACAGTTAGGTGGCGTTAAAAAGACAACAGACTTTTTAGATAAAAGCACTTGGGCTTTAGCAACATTGTTATTGGTGTTGATATTACTTTCTAACTTAGCAATTGACGGTGGAGGTGTTAATACAGAATCTAGAGCTTTAGATGGAGATACGACTACACCTGTAGAAAATGTAATTCCTACTGCGCCTGAACAGCAAACAGAAGAAGGTACAGAATAATTACAATAATGAAAACTAAACACAAAAATGTCAGCTTGTCAATCTTGCTGGCATTTTTTGTTTAAACCTGTCAGTTTTTCAGTCATATGGTATTGGCATAATTTCTGAATACTGCATTCCATAAAATTTAATTAATCAAAAAGACATATACAATGAGTAAAGTAAAAATTAAACCATTAGCTGATCGCGTGTTGGTAGAACCTCTACCAGCAGAAACAAAGACTGCTTCTGGATTATTCATCCCAGATTCAGCACAAGAAAAGCAACACAAAGGAACTGTAGTTGCTGCAGGAAAAGGAAAAAAAGACGAACCATTAACTGTAAAAGTTGGTGACGTTGTACTTTATGGAAAGTATTCTGGTTCAGAAATCAACTTAGATGGCATCAACTACTTAATGATGCGTGAAGAGGATATAATGGCTATTCTTTAACCCTAAACCTCTAAAGAAAACCAAAAAAACAAATTTCAAAAAAACATCTAAACTAGGTATTTGGAATTTTTAAAAATTGAATATTAAAATTTTAGAATAAAAATTTTTATTATGGCAAAAGACATAAAATTTGATATAGAAGCTCGCGACGGTCTTAAGCGAGGTGTAGATGCTTTAGCAAATGCAGTTAAAGTAACTTTAGGACCAAAAGGACGTAACGTAATTATCAGTAAATCATTTGGAGCACCACAAGTAACAAAGGATGGTGTAACTGTAGCCAAAGAAGTAGAATTAGAAAATGAGCTTGAAAACATGGGAGCTCAAATGGTGAAAGAAGTTGCTTCTAAAACGAATGACTTAGCAGGTGACGGTACAACAACTGCCACTGTTTTAGCTCAAGCTATCGTAAAAGAAGGTTTAAAGAATGTTGCTGCCGGTGCAAATCCTATGGATTTAAAACGTGGTATAGACAAAGCTGTTGAGGCAATTACCAAAGATTTAGAAAAGCAGTCTACTAAAGTTGGTAACTCTTCAGATAAGATAAAACAAGTAGCCTCTATATCTGCTAACAATGATGACGTTATTGGTGATTTAATTGCTAATGCTTTTGGAAAAGTAGGTAAAGAAGGTGTTATTACTGTTGAAGAAGCTAAAGGAACTGATACTTACGTAGATGTTGTAGAAGGTATGCAGTTTGATAGAGGATACTTATCGCCTTACTTTGTAACAGATAGTGAGAAAATGTTGGCTGATTTAGAGAATCCTTACATCTTATTATACGATAAGAAAATATCTACGATGAAGGATTTATTACCAATCCTTGAACCAGTTGCGCAAACAGGAAAACCTCTTTTGATTATTGCTGAAGATGTTGACGGAGAAGCGTTAGCGACATTAGTAGTGAACAAATTAAGAGGCGCTCTTAAAATTGCTGCTGTAAAAGCTCCAGGATTTGGTGACAGACGTAAAGCAATGTTAGAAGATATTGCGATTTTAACAGGTGGCTCCGTTATTTCAGAAGAGCAAGGTTTAACACTTGAAGGAGCAACCATCGACTCTCTTGGTACTGCCGAAAGAGTGACAATAGATAAAGACAATACGACTGTTGTAAATGGATCAGGAACTAAAAGTTTGATTAAAAACAGAGTTAATCAAATAAAATCACAAATTGAAACGACCACAAGTGATTATGATAGAGAAAAACTTCAAGAGCGTTTAGCTAAGTTAGCTGGAGGTGTTGCTGTATTATATGTTGGCGCAGCTAGTGAAGTTGAAATGAAAGAAAAGAAAGATCGTGTTGACGATGCCTTGCATGCCACTAGAGCTGCTGTGGAAGAAGGTATTGTTGCCGGTGGTGGTGTTGCATTAGTAAGAGCTAAAGGTCTACTTGCTAAGTTGACAACAGATAACCTTGATGAAACAACAGGTATACAAATAATTGCTAGAGCGATTGAAGCTCCTTTAAGAACCATCGTTGAAAATGCAGGTGGGGAAGGAAGTGTTGTTGTAGCTAAAGTAATGGAAGGTAAGAAAGATTTTGGTTATGATGCTAAATCTGAAAAGTATGTAGACATGCTTAAAGCAGGTATCATTGACCCAAAGAAAGTGACACGTATTGCATTAGAGAATGCGGCTTCTGTTGCTGGAATGATTTTGACTACAGAATGTGCTTTAGTAGACATCAAAGAAGATGCGCCAGCAGCTATGCCAGGAGGTATGGGTGGTGGAATGCCAGGCATGATGTAATTATAAAGTAAATACTTTACATACAAAAGCTCCAACTATAAAAGCTGGAGCTTTTTTAATTTACTTCTTCAAGGGTAGAAACTATTTAATTGTAATTTTTTTACTCAAACGCAGTCCATTGTCTTGCTCAATATTAACTATATAAACTCCCGAACTAAGTTCGGATAGCTTCAATCCATTTTCTATAGTATTTATGCTTAAGTCATTATAAACGTTCACTTCTTGACCTAGGATATTGACAACCGTCAATCTTTTTATATCATCCTTAAGCCCTTTAACGTATAATATATTTTCAGACTGTTTTAGGTAAATCAACACCTTATCTGCATCATACTCCTCTTGAGAAAGCGCTGGGTCATTATCGTTTCTGAACACCAACTTAAATCTTTCAGTATCTCTACCAGAAGCGGTATTGAACTCATACATTGAATCATTGGTTAGGTCAAAATATATATTCTCTAGAGTATCGTAGATAAAAATATCTTGAGATTCTTCAATATTCTCAGTATCCAATAATCGTATGCCATAATCATGATTTCCATCTGCATTCAAAATCAAGTCGACAATTTTGTCATCTGTAATTTCAGAATATGCCTGAATAACCATCTCTTCACCATTTAAAGACGTAGCTAAATCGTTAGTATTAAATTTATTTGGTCTAGAGTCATATCCATAATCAAATCCATCTGATGTGAAATCACTAAATCCAAGAACCAATTCACGGCTTAAATCATTGTCTAAACGAAACTCTAATCTTATCATTTTAATTACATCTTCATCCACAATTTCTTCATCGCTTGAAGTATTCTCTCTAAAGAATACAGATTCTCCTAGAGCTTCTTGTCTGAAAGTTCTCTGGCTATTATCAAATTGTATAGTCCCATTTGCCACGATTTCTGTCATAAAACCTTGTCCTACAGGTAAATATTGTGTAGGTGTCAATGTCCCATTTTGGGCACTTCCATCAAAACCACCATCAAGGCCTACGAATTGGTAAGCTCTTGTCTTTGCCAACTTATTCAAGATAGCATAGCCTCCCTCATATTCATCTAAAATATGGCTACTTCCAGACCATTGTTCCCAAAGGTAGAGTGTTCCGCTGCTTACCCCTACATTATCATCTATAAACTCATGCGCATCAAGTGCTGATGGATATGGGTTTCCTAACAGATATTCTGTCTTTGAGACACCTTCAACGGATCCTGGCCCTCCTGTATCGATTACTCCTAATGATATTACCCCATTATTCGGCTTGCCATCAAATAAATATTGATGCTGAGCACCTGCGGTTCCAGGCCCTTTATGAATATATCCAACACCTGCTGGAATAGCAGAAGCACCATTTATAGCACTCCAATCCCAGTAGCCGACACCGTTTTGATAGATATATAACCAACTTGTACTAATTGTCGCTGGACTAGTAGTTGGCGGATCAAAATTAGTCGTAAACTGAATGTTTCCATCTCCATCTTGGAGCATATTCATAACGTAATCTGTATTGTTTGCAGACGTGCTTTGCACACCAACGGGAGATCCCCAATAATTATATCTATACATATTAGTAAGACCTTCTTGCCTTCTTAATACTCTACCTGCACTCGTTAAAGTTAAATCACTCTCATCGGTTTGAACCAATTGAGAGTCTTCTTGTAAATCTATAGTTCCGTTTAAATCTAAATACCAAGTGTTTTGTATTTCGTTGGTTCCGTTTACTGTCAGTGTATGTCCTAAATCGACAAATAATCCAAGATGTGTGTGATTAGTATTAGTAGTTACATTATCATGTAATTGAACTATAGCCCAATCCTTATTTGGAAGATTTTCAATATCCCATACATCACCATGTAACCATGTATTTTGAGTCGTCCAAGTGCCATCATTTGTTGTTTCGTATGGCATAGGAGCTGTTTGTGATTGTAGCGTACTTACAGGAAGGTTATATAACCTACCATTCGCACTATTTGCTGTGATATCAACTAAACAATTTCCTCTTACACTCGTCATTGGGAAGTATGCTTCTAAATCATTCCATGAAACATTAGTATTAGTGATTGTATCTTCAATATCCTTAGGAATGACTGTTCCACGAACATTGCCACCAACATCTTGTATTTCTTGATATACCATTTGTTGCACTTGCTCATCTGTGAGTGCAATATCGAATACGCGTACTTCATCTATTAAGCCATTAAAATACCTATCTGTAAAACGGTTAGCTGCTCGACCTCCTATATTAAAGGCATTAGTTGTCGTAGTAGCTAAGACTGTATTACCAGGTCCATCCTGAAATGATACTAAAAGTTCACCATCAAAGTATAATTTAACATAACCATTATTCCATGAAGCAGCAACATGATGCCATGATTGGTTGGTGTTACCTATACTAGTTTGTCCAGAAGCTAAACCATAAGCGGTGACATCACCTCCATACATAACATTAATATCGTCATTCTCCATGTAAATGGCCATTGTTCCTATTTGTCCAATAACTCCTGTTACACTTAAATCGCTATTATTGTTACGCTTAAACCATGCGCTCATCGTAACTTGAGTTTTACCACTTAAATCTACTGGTGTAGAAACATAATCATCAAGACCATCAAAAACCATGTGATACGAACTATTAAATGTCTGAGGCGTACCTAGAGTAAAATACTCAGCGTCCTCAAAGTTTACGCCTGTAAAAGTCAATATGTTAGTAGTAGCATTATACGATCCTGCAATATTTTTATAATTGTCAAAACTTGTGTTATCAGCTATAAACAAGTCGAGATTGGAGGCTTGAGCATCAGTAATAGATGAGGTACTTAAATCGAACTCTAAGATAACAGTCCCTGCATCGTTAACACTTTCTCTGGCAATCCAAATACGATCAACAATACTTGTAGACCTGATTGGTAAACTTGTGGTTCTAAGCGTTACATCATCACCATTATTACCTGCTAATAGGTAACTCAAATCTGTGTTCAAACCTCCTGTTTGGCTTTCCATAGTTAAGATTGATTCTGGAATTACATTAACACTTTTTGATTTGGTCTGCAGTAAATTAGAGTTATCATCTCTAGCGATACCAAAAATATTATAGCCAAACCCTGCATTTGCGCTTCCATCCCAAAGTGTACTGCCATCTGAAGCTATATAATCGTTACTTGTACCAGCGTAGCCAAATGGTGATGACGTATTACTTGGTGTATCCCAATATTCATCATTAGAACCTAAAGTCACACCATACTTTATGGCAAGATAGGATTCAACTTTTTGTCTTTCAAAAGGGCTTAAATCCCTATCATAGATAATTACCTCAGCTATATCTCCATTGTATCTATATCCTGAACCAGAATTAGTTCCATTTCTTCTTGCTCCTATAAGCACATCTGTGACTGAATTACCTGTGCTTGTGCCGTCATTTCTATCAGCTGGATCTAAAACCCCATTTACATAAGGAGATAATCTTGTCAACGGGTTTCCTGTATCAGAAACTACTCCAGATGTAATTTTGGGTTCATTTAATGCGTAAATTGTACCCCATCTAACGGCTTGATTTCCTCCATGTCTTCCCAATGTATGATGTAGCACTCTATCTGTCGAACCAAACCAAACTTGATAATTTCTAGTTGAATTATTTGCCTTACTTAATACCGTTCCTGTCGAACCCCCAGTTGTAACCACCATAGTAATAATGGTCATTTCATCTGAATTAGGCTGTAAATCCAAAGCAGCTGGATTTCCTAAATTGTAAAATGAATTTCCATAAAACCTAAGCACTGGATTAAAATTCAATCCCTCTGCAACATATTCTGCATCTGCTGTTCCTTCTGAATTTGCAGCAAATCCATTAGTGGATTGGTCTGTCCATGAATCTACATCCGTACCAGTTAAATTAGCATCTTCATCTGCTCGCAACCATAACTGTAAATCTGTAGATACGTTACCAGGGCCATAACCAGAAGCTGTAGAGGTAGCTCTGAGCAATATATTATCTATGGCCATATCACTGGTGTAATTGGGGCCTATATTTCCAAAGAATCGAATTTGAATTGTATCGCCATCGTATCCGGATAAATCGATATTACCTGTGTTTTGCCATGAGTTTCCTTGGTTGCCAGATATTGTATATACTGGAGTCCAAGTAGTACCTCCGTTATTTGTTACTTCCACAATGATATCTCCCATACCAAAACCAGGGGAAGGAGTAACTAAATCGCTCCACATGTGATAATCAAAAGAAAATGTGGTATTTATATATGAAGATAAACTAAACGATTGACTTATTAGTATAGCTGTTCCGCTATAATTACCTGTAGCTTCCGTATACATATACCATGTACTAGGACCTGCTCCAGCGGATGGCCCAGTAAAGTTACTTGGTGTACCTCCAGAATCTCGAGTCCAATCTGTACTATCTCCAGTTCCTTGAGTCCATCCATCCAAGCCAGTTTCAAAATCAGCATAATGGAGCGTTGTCTGTGAAGACACAAATCCAAATATACTTATGCACAACAAAAGAGTTAAAGTAAATCTTTTCATAAGTAGGTTCATTTAGAGGCATAAAAACTTGCAAATGAGGGGCTAAGCTAAGCAAATAACGACTAAAGCAACTTATTATGAAAAGAAATATGGCAATTTTCGATGAAATGCAATCGACAAAACGCCTTATTTAATGGATTAAAAACTACTTTTATTAACATTTAAGGTTTTTTGTTTCTAAGTATTTTGTTTGGAAAAAGCAAAAAGCCAGAAGATATCTTCTGACTTTTAAAATTATTGCTCCTGTTGGAATTTAGACAAACATGTATTAATTGTCATGGTCTACTTTAACATCTTCGTCACGATATTTACAACATGGATGAACACTATTGTAGGCTTCATCTGTAGCTTTCAATTCTTTTGTATCATGCCCCACAGCAACTATATTTTTTTTAATGGTTGCTAAGTCTGTTTTGCGTTCGTCAAAAACTAATTTTAATTCATGGGTTTTCACATCCCATACAGCGCTCTTTACACCTTTAGTTTTATAGCTAGCCTTTTCAATTCTGCTTTTACACATCATACAAACGCCATCTACTTCCAAAGATACTTTGGCATTTTTGTTTTGGGCAAAACCAAATGTGCTAAAAAACATAGCGATAATAACAATTATAATTTTCATTTTCTTTTTTAATTTAATTTATATCGTAATCCTGTATAATACATACTTCCAAAAATTGGACCATATACAAATGTAGTATCAAAATTCGAACCAAACGGATTATCGGCACTTAAAATCGGACTGTTTTGCCTAACATTTGTTATGTTTTCACCCCCTAAATATACTTCAAATCTAGAAGAAAACACTTTTGTAATCTGCGTATTGAACGTTCCAACTGTTGGTGAATTAGCTGATAACTGAAATTCTTCCGGACTTAAAACTGTTGAAGCTAAACGTTGTTCACCTAGCCAATTATAGGTTACATCAAATTTCCATTGAGACAAGGTATTTTCATTAGCCTCAGTTTCATAAGCTGCATTTGCAAATAATCTATGCTTTGGAGTTAGAGGCTTTGATAGCTTTCCTGAAATATA
>CALDUJ010000088.1 GCA_937923735.1 uncultured Flavobacteriaceae bacterium
GAGACTAATTATGGAACCTGTACATCGGATTCTTTTTCAAATCGAGTTACGATAACTGAAGTAGTATCGGGAGAATCCGATGCTGGAATCTCATCAAGCTTAGGTAATCCTTTTTGCCCAGGCAATGGGTCAACGACTTTAACTACAATTTCAGGGAATAGCTATCAATGGTTTAAAGATGGAAATATTATTGAAGGTGCAACAAATCAAATGTTTGAAACCAATGAATCTGGTACCTACGAAGTACAAGTAGATTTAGGAGACTGCATGGCGGATGGTGAAATAGAGCTTGAAAGCGAGTTGTTTGAGGCTTCAATTAATGTTCCAGAAGTAAACACTATTGACGAAGGAGAAACACTTTCGGTAGTATTGACAAATACTGCTATCGCACCACAATTTGAATGGTACTTGAATGATGTTCTCATTACTAATGCATCCGAAGATAATTATGAAGCTTCAGAATTTGGTAATTATAAAGTAATCGTTACCGAAACATCAGGTTGTATAGGGTCCTTAGAGTTTTTATTTCAATTGAGTGAAACTTTTCCAGAAGTTGGCAAAATTCCGAATATAATTAGCCCTAATGGAGATGGCATTAATGATACATGGGTGATTCCACCATCTTATGTGAGCGGAACAAATACTGAAGTAAGGATAATGACAAATAGAGGCGAAATTGTTATGCAAACCAATAATTACCTCAATGACTGGCCTAACGGCGATTTAAACTTGACTAACATTAATCAAGTATTTTATTACGTAATAACAACAACTAATAACGATACCAAAAAAGGATCAATAACTGTGCTGAGATAATATGAAAGCAACGCTTGTTTTAATATTATGTTTCTGTTCTATACAGATGTTCTACTCTCAAGAAATTGATGGTGTAGTGTCATTGAATATCCCAGTGCGAAACTCTTTGACATTCAATCGTTATGCTATAAATCCAACATTCAGCTTTGTTAGAGAGCAAACCAAATATATAAGTCTTTATAATAAAAGAGAATGGGTTCAATTTGAAAACGCACCACTCACCTATTTAGCAAGTTACTCTGGAAGATTTGGGGAAAATATTGGAGCTGGATTAGGAGTATTTCAACAAAACTATGGAGTATTAACAACTTTTGGCGCTAATGCCAATTTTGCATATAATGTTCAATTAGCCGCTGAAAATAACTTAACATTCGGTCTTAATATTGGCGCTTATAAAAGTGGTATTAATACAGGAAATGTAATATCAAACTTTGATGATCCCTCTTTACAAAATGTCCCTGAAAATTTCTTACTCTCTATTAATCCTGGGATAAACTACGGAACTGATCTCTTTGATTTTGGTGTATCCATAAACAACTTGGTTTTATACAATTTTGAATCATCTTCAGTAATAAATGATAACCCACAACAAGGAATTCAGGCTCATGTAATGTATACGGGCTATATGACGAATAGTCGAGGTTTTTTTGATGAGAGTAAGTTTACCACACTACTTAAATCAGAGTTCCAAAAAGATAATACTATTGTGTCAGCAACAGCGATGCTAACTGTTCCAAAAGGTATTTGGGCGCAGGCAGGTTATAATACATCTTTTGGTATATCTGCTGGAGTTGGACTGAATATTACACCAGAGATTGCCATAGAATACAATATTGAGAAAGGCACTGGAGCACTCACAAATTTTGGCAACACCTATTCTCATGAAATAACACTTGCATACCGATTTAAAAACAATAACAGATATGATTACAGCAGTGGCGATGAAGTTGGTAGCTTATTAACTTCTGAAAAGAAAAAAACACCTACTGTAGCAAAAATAGATAAAGAAAAAGCTGAAGCAAACCGTAAGCTGGCAGCAGAGAGAAAAGTTAAGGCGAAAGAAGAGGCAGATGCTCAAGCAAAACTGGCTGCGCAAGAGAAGGCTAAACAAGAAGCAGAAGCACAAGCAAGATTATTAGAAGAACAAAAAGCGAAAGAAGAGGGGGATGCTCAAGCAAAACTGGCTGCAGCAGAGAAGGCTAAACAAGAGGCAGAAGCAGAAGCAAGAATATTAGAAGAGCAAAAAGCAAAAGAAGAGGCGGATGCGCGAGCCAAACTTGCTGCTGAGGAAAAAGCGAAACAAGAAGCTGAAAATCAAGCGAGATTACTAGCTGAGCAAAAGGCAAAAGAAGAGGCGGATGCAAGAGCGAAAATGGCTGTAGCAGAAAAGGCTAAACAAGAAGCAGAAACACAAGCCAGATTATTAGAAGAGCAAAAAGCAAAAGAAGAGGCCGAAGCTCAAGCTAGATTAATTGAAGAACAAAAAGCTAAAGAAGAAGCTGATAAGCAAGCTAAATTACTAGAGGAACAAAAAGCTAAAGAAACAGCAGCTGCTGAAGACAAATTAGCAGCAGAGCAGAATCTTATAGCAAACCCTGAAGATGAGCTTGGAAAAACAATGTATAAAATTACGCAACAAACAGAAAATTCAAAAGTGACTCAAAGTGATTTATTGAATGAGTTCGATGCCATAGTTGAAATAAAAAATAAAGATTTAAAAGATTTAAAAGAGGAAAATGATTTAAGTGAAAAAGGAATTGTTGTAGGTCCAAAACCATTTAAAAGCATTACAGCAGAAAACAACAAATTAGCTAGTATAAAATCAGAGCTAGATAACGTCATAAAGAACAGAAACGATAAAATAGAAGAGTTAAAAAGGCTATATGACGACAAGTTTGAAGCAGACACCATAACAAATGATGTTGTATATCTCTTTTATCAAAAAACACTAAAACGATTGGAATCTGAGCAGTTAAGTGCTATTGAAATAAAATCGAATTTAGAAACGCGTCTAGCAGATATTAAAGTAGCTACAGAATTCGAAAGAAAACGACGTATTAAGCGCGCTACATTTGATAATGAAGAAGAGCGCTATAATAATGACAGAGCAGCATTACTGAATATGCAACGTACAACACCACTTGTCGATAGACCATACACAATTGAAGATTTTGATTTTGGTGAAGAACAAAGTAATAATATTCAAATTCTTAAAAATGTAGATAACGTTGAGGAAGGTTTTTATATGATTATTGCTGTTCACAACGATATTGAAAAACGAAATGATTTCGTAAAGAAAGTGATTGGATCTGGTAGAATGGATGTAGACTTTTTCTATGATGTAAAAACAAGTAAGTACTTTATCTATTATGACAAATATGGAAGTATTAGCGAAGCCACAGAAGCCCTAAAATCGAAGGGTAGTAAAACATATAACACTAAAATGTCTATAGTTAAAATTGAAAACTAATAATTAATTAAGCCCCTATTCCTTTTTCGATTGCTATTTAAGAAAATGGAATTATAAAAATGAATCACATGAAAAGACCTACTTTTTCTAAAATAGCGATAATTGTTTTACTCCTGATTTTGGGTGCGCAGACATTTGCTCAGAATGTTGTGCCTTTTTCTCCAAGATATGACCAAGCAATAAAAGGAGATATGCTCCTCATTGGAAATAGTAATGTTGGGTTACATGTTTCCGACCCATATGATGGATCAGGAACGAATGATCAAATTGATGCTGCAGTATATGTAGATATAGATGGCGACCCGAGCACATTTAATTCTAGTAGTGCAAACTTAGAAGTTCCGAGTGCAGATAGTTGCTACAGAATTGTTTATGCAGGATTATATTGGAGTGCTGTGGTCGATGGTAATGAACCTATTTCTGATATAAAATTTAGGACGCCTGGATGAAACTACACCGATATAACCGGAACAGAAATCTACTATCAGAATGCTGCAAATAATAACAATTCTAATACCTATGTCTATTACCATGATGTAACAGATACATTAACGGCATTACCAAATCCAGAGGGCACTTATACCGTGGCTAATATCTCAACATTAATTGGTCCTAAACCAAATTCAGAAGGTCTGTCAGCTGGTTGGTCTCTTTTTGTCGTGTACGAGGATCCTATCTTACCAGCCAAATATATAACCTCGTTTGATGGCTTCACGAAAATCACAGCTTCTATTAACGAAACATTTCCAGTTTCAGGATTTACTACAATTCCTGTTGGGCCAGTGCGTGCAAAATTCGCCTTTGGTACCATTGAAGGTGATCAGAGTTATACAGGAGATTATTTAAGACTTAACGGCAGTACAATCGATGCAACAAATAATGCAGGCACTGTCATTAGGCCTGGAAACAATTTCTTTAATAGCTCGGTATCAATTATCGACCCAGCAACTAATACGCCAGAACTTTTCACTCAAAGAAACCCAACAAGTTCAAACACACTAGGATTTGATGCAGGCATCATAAATATTCCTAATCCAGGAAACAGTTTAATAGCCAATGGGGCAACCTCAGCTTCTATTAGTTTAGGTAGTAATCTGGATATCTACTATTACTATTTCAGTGCTTTTGCAATAGAAATTATTGCACCAAACATAGTACTCACAAAGATTGTTGAAGATGACTTAGGCAATGATATTGGTGGCCAATCCATCGGTTTAGATCAACCTTTAAATTATATTATTGGCTTTCAAAATACTGGAAATGACGATGCCACTAATTTTCAAATAAGAGACGTCCTTCCAATAAATATTGTATACAATCACCCAACGGATTTAGTATTACCAGCTGGAGTAACCGTTGCTAGCTATAATGCTACAACACGTGAATTAGTTTTTGATATAGACGATTCATTAGTAGAGGAAAACGACCCGGTATACGAAATACGTATTGAAGTAAGAACTGTAGAATTCTGTAGTCAATTAGCAGACTCATGCGATAATTTAATTCTCAATCAAGCTTTTGCAACATACGAAGGTGTCACTAATCCAGATTTTGTAATTACGGATGATCCAAGTGTTAGTAGTAATACGGGATGCTTATTAACACCACAGGCTACCAATTTTTTAGTAGACCTCGATGATTGCACATTAATCGAAGAAATTGTATTGTGCGGCAATAGCATTGATTTAACCGCCGGTGACGGATATGATTCATATTCATGGTCAACAAGTCCAACAGGTACGCCAGTAGTAGGAACTAACCAAACCTTTACGGCTACCGCTACAGGGACTTATTATTCGTTCAACACAGCACCTGCACCTTGCCAATCTATAGTACAACAATTTAATGTAACGCTTTTTAGCGGAAATGCCACGAATCCTGTTATCCCCTACGCTGATGAAGTAGTCACTTGTCCGAATGATGGAAAAGAATTACCTAACATATTTCTTTGCGGCACTAACGATTCGAGGGATATTCAGACCAATATAGCTGGAGTCACCTCAATGATTTGGGAGCAACTAGATGAAAGTAGCTGTGATGCAGTTACAGATTCTGATTGTGCAAATGAAGATGCTACTTGTACTTGGAATCAAGTAGCCACTGGACCTAACTATATTGCAGATACTGCAGGTCAGTTTAGATTAACCATCAATTATGAAGGAGGGTGTTTTGAACAATTTTATTTTAATGTCTACACGAATTTATTAAGTCCTTCGGTTACAACAACAGATATTATCTGTAACACACCTGGTAGCATTACAGTTAATAATGTGCCATCAGGTTACGAGTATAGTTTGGACGGTACAAATTACCAAGCCAGTAACATCTTTTCAGTTAATACAGCTGGAACATACACAGTATATGTCAGACAAATTGGTATACCTACTAACCCTTGTGTGTTTACCGTACCAGATGTTCTCATAAGAGCGCGAGATTTTACTGTTTCCTCTACTGTGACCCAACCTATATGTTACGACGACCTAGGAAGTATTTATTTGGCTGCTAATGATGCAGATCCACAATATTTCTTTTCAATATATGATGGAGCGACTTTAGTCAATACCGTTGGTCCAATTGTTGAAAACAACTACTCTTTTACCAATTTAAACCCAGGAACTTACTCGGTATTAGTAGAAACAGAAGATGGATGTACATACACAGAAGATATTACAATAGTACAGCCTCCTGAATTAACAGTGAGTGCAGCTATTACTACTCCACTGACGTGTACTGATGGTGAAATTACTATATATCCTGAAGGAGGAACACCGCCATATTTCTATTTTATAAATAGTACTACAGATTTTCAAACGACACCTGAATATATTGTTACGACATCAGGTACATATGATATTACAGTAGTGGATTCTAATAATTGTAGCGCAAGCACAACTGTAACGATTGACGCTATTCCTCCACCAGAATTTAACGTTACCAAAACAGATATAAACTGTAACGGCGCATCCGATGGTACAATAAACATAAATGTGACCAATACCAATGGCAACAGTTTAGAGTTCAGTATTGATGGTGGTACCAACTTTTTTAACTCACCGGTTTTTGCAGGTCTTGATTCAGGAGATTATGATGTAGTGGTTCAATACACAATTGGCGCATCTGTTTGTACAACTGACCCGCAAACCATAACAATAAACGAACCAGATGCCATTGTACTCGATTATGACGCAGTCGATATTACTTGTGGTGCTGGAGGTCTTTCCCAGGGATCCATAATTATAAATTCAGTAACTGGAGGAACAGCTCCATATACCTATTATGTAACTGGCACTAACGGCTATTCAAATTCAGAGACAAATACCTCAGGAACAACGTCTGTAAGCTTTGATGTTGTTGACTTTGGATTGTACGAAATTAATGTAATAGATGCCAATGGTTGTTCAATCTTAGTTCAAGATGTTTTGGTTGCATCTCCGCCAACAGATTTGGATATATCTGTAACAGCGACTGTAGATTGTGCTTCAGGCGGAACAGCGGTTGTAAGTGTTGGTTCAACATTAGCAAGTGCTGGACCATTCCATTTTAGTATATATCAAGGTCCAATATCGGTTTATCCAAATCCTGCAGGATCATGGATACCTGAAGATACAGTAGGTAGTCAATCAGCCACTTTTACTGGTTTAACTCCGGGCATTACTTATACATTCATAGTTTATGATGAATCAACTCTTTGTAGTTACTATGAACCAGCTACTACCCCAATACCAACAAACTCTACGTTAACTCTAAGTGCTGAGAGTTCAAATAATATTACTTGTACTGGAAGTGCAGATGGAAATGTATCGTTCACGGTTAATAGCACATACGGAGCTCCCGTAAATGTTGATTACCAAATATTTGATGCGCTAACTTTACAACCTATCGGAGCGACTGGCTCTGATATCGTACCAGCGGGAGGTACATTAACTGTAACTGATTTTGAAACCTTGCCTTTTGGCAACTATTTTGTTTCAATTACCGAAACTTCTGGTCCAAATTCTGGTTGTGGTGTCGTGACTGCACCTTTCAATATAACTGAATCAGAAATTTTGCTAGAATTAGCAACTTCTGTAGATCAAAATGCGGATTGTAATGGCAGCTCAGGCGTTATTAGTGCTATAGCTCAAAACGGAACGCCACCATATCAATATCAAGTTACAGCGACTGCCACTGCTCCCCTAGCAACAGATACGAACTGGGCGGCCGAAAGTGTTTTCATTACAGACGCAGGAAGCTATTATGTTCATGCTTTAGATGCCTTTGGATGTATAGTTACTGCAGATGTAACGGTCGAAGAACCAGATCCAATTGACGCAACATTTACTCCTAGTACAACTTTACTCGCTTGTTATGGTGACCAAGACGCATCAATAACAGTTAGCAACGTTACAGGTGGACAAGGAAGTGGATATACATATACTTTAAATACCATTTTACCTACGCCTAGTACATCAGGTCCACAAACGTCTAATGTATTTAATGATTTAGGAGCAGGAACCTATTCTGTTACTATAACTGATGGTTTAGAATGTATAATGACCTCTGTAGATATTGTCATTACTGAGCCAACGCCTATTGACGCTACTTTAGTAGTTGCAACTACACAAACGTGTTTAACTGATTCTTCGCTGACCTTAAGTGCTACGGGAGGAACTGGACAGTATACGTATAGCGCAGATAGTTCATTTACAACTATTTTAGGGACATTTAATACATCAATAACATTTCCAGTTTCACCTGGAATTTATCAATTCTATGTAAGAGATGCTAATGGCTGTCTGACTAGAGTATCTAATGAAATCACCATTGATTCACTTCCAGATTTAGAAATCAATTTAGAATCAACTAATCCAACAATTAATTGTGCCGGAGATAATAATGGCACTATTGTAGCAACCGCAGAAGGTGGACTAGGAAACTATGTTTATACCTTAGAAGATACTGCTGGAAATACGATTACAGCTACCCAAAATAGTCCAGGTGTCTTTACAGAATTAGTCGCTGGAACTTATGTTGTACATGTAGAAAGTGGAGATTGTGATGCTCTAACAGCTCCAATCACAATAACAGAACCAACCAACCCTTTAGCAGTAGACTATACAATTAATAATGTGACATGTACTGGTAGTAATGATGGTATTCTAGAAATTAATGCTTCTGGTGGCACAGGTATCATTAAATATGCTATCTCTCCTCAGTTAGATCAGTTTTTTGAGACCAATATTTTCGAAGACCTTGCTCCTGGTACTTACACAGTTATTGTGCAAGATGAATTAGGCTGTTATGAGATATTTGAATTTACAATAAACGACCCAGAACAAGTATTACTGAGTATTGTACCAGATTCATTATTTGAAGAGACATGCGAGGGTGATGCCAATGGAGAATTTAGTGTAGAAATATCTGGAGGCTCACTACCGTATAGTGTTAGCTTAGACAATTACGACGGGCCTTATACTACAGGAGATGCGACTCAAACAGTTTTCGATTTTACCGATTTAAGCGGAGGTGACCATACGGTATTCGTTAGAGATGCTGAAGGTTGCGAAACGGAGTGGAACATAACATTTCCTGAAACTATTGCTTTTGACCCAAAAATTGAAGTTGCATATTCTTGTGAAAATAACACTACAGTAAATACAGTTACCGTAACCGTTGACGGAGATGTAGATCCTTCGGATTTAGATTACTCACTTAACGGTGGTCCTTACCAATTGAGTAATGTGTTTACCAATATCCCATCTGGAGATGGTCAATATATTAATGTTAGACATACAAATTCTTGTGTAAGAACTACAGAGTTGTTCGACATGGGTGAAATCGAACCAATCACTTTAGTATTACAAGAAGGTGATGAGGTAGGTGAAATCGTTGCCATTGTAACAGGTGGTACTGGAGAATATCAGTTTACGATGAACGATGAAGATTACGGAATTACAGATACTTATTTGGTAACCGAAGAAGGTACATATATCGTGGTAGTTACAGATAGCAGTGGGTGTCAAGCTACTGCAATGATAGAAATAGAAATTGTTGGCCCATGTATTCCAAATTATTTTACACCTAATGGTGATGGTACTTCAGACACCTGGGGACCAGAATGTACAGAAGGGTTCCCTAATCTCACCTTCGACATTTTTGACCGATATGGTCGTAAAGTAGCCACCTATCGTGTTGGTGAGTATTGGGACGGAAGATATCAAGGTAAAGAACTGCCAACAGGTGATTATTGGTATGTAGTAAAACCCAACAATGCTGCAATTGAAAAAGAATATGTCGGACATTTTACACTTTACAGGTAGTGAACTTAATAACTAAAACAATGAAAAAAATTACTATATATATATGCCTGTTATTTTGTTCGCTCGGTTATGCGCAAGAGTTAAATTTACCAACTTGGACACAATACTTGGCAGATAACGACTTTATAATCTCGCCTACCTATGCGGGAATTGGAGATAATTTAAAAGTAAGAGCAAATGGATTAACACAATGGGTTGGTATAAAAAATGCTCCTGAAAACCAGGCACTATATGCTGATTTCAGAATTGCAAATCAATCTGGTGTTGGGATATCTCTTTACAACGACAAAAACGGAAATACAAGGCAAAAAGGAGTAAAATTTTCATTTGCCCATCATATCATTTTGGATTACACATCAAAACAATATTTATCCCTTGGTTTGTCATACAACCTCAATAGCTTTAGAATTGATATTGAAAATTTTGATTCTGGAGATGGAACACCTATTGTAGACCCGGGTATTACGGATGATAGAGCAACATCCAATAACAACTTTGATGTTGGTTTTTTATACCGTTTCGATAGATTCTTTTTTGCTTTTAACGCCAATAACGTTCTGGACAAAGGAATTGACGAATTTACTGGAGCAGAACCAAGCAAGTTACTTAATTTTCAAGCATATGGTGGTTACGTATTCTCGCCAAGCAAAAATGTAGAGATAGAGCCCTCTGTTTTTTATCAAATGTTTAATAGTGACAAACGTTCTGCAACAGATTTAAATTTTAAATACAGAAAGTACAATAGGAGTGGAAATTACTATTGGATTGGTGCGTCCTATCGTTTTCTCAATGATCAGCTTTTAAAACCTCTTAATTTGGGGCCAATGGCTGGTGTGATGGTCAATAAATTCTATTTTGCTTATAGTTATCAGATGACATTTAATGATTTGTCTGGATTTAATTCTGGTACACATAGTGTCACTGTAGGTATAAACTTCCTACAGGGAATTAGTAACTGTGCCTGTACAAAAGGAACTAGCTACCGAAAGTATAAGACTATCGGAACTAATTGATCAGTGTACATTTTGACAAAATTCTGTCAATTCGAGTGGATTTTACGATTGAAATAAGTAAAATTTATATCGAGAATAAGAATTTTAACTTTAGCGATAGTTCTCGATACGATTTTTTCAGAAAAAATCACTCGAACTGACATTCTGATTCGTTTTTTTACTCAGAATGTACAATAGGTTTACATTTAAAATTTGGTAGATTTGTTGATAGCTCAATTTAGTTACAATGAATACACCAACACTGGAAAACGAACGCGCGAAACTCATTCCTCTTACGATAGATAATTATGAACTCATCTCTCATATAGCTGCAGAAGATAAGCTTATACAGTTCTCACCTTCAGATATTTCTACTCCAGAAAAATTTAAAGCTTACGTTATTACTGCTTTAAAAGCAAAAGACGAAAAGAAAGCCATCCCATTTATTATTTATGATAAGCAAACAGAAAGCTATGCTGGGTGTACCCGTTTTGGACTTATCGATTGGCACAATAATGTCGCGCATATTGGTTGGACTTGGATTGGCAGACAATACCAAGGCACAGGGTTAAATAAGCATATGAAATTCTTGATGATGCAATATCTATTTGAAACCCTCGAGTTTGAAAAATTAGAATTCCGAATCGATGAACGTAACCAACAATCCAGACGTGCTGTAGAAAAACTTGGTGCTAAATATGAAGGTACTTTGAGAAGTAATACATTAATGCTAGATGGCTTTAGACGCAGCACTTGCTGTTATGGTATGCTAAAAAGTGAATGGGCAGTAGCTAAGGCAACATTTTTTAATTAATCAATAGGGTTCCGATTATCGGTCTAGTGCATGATTTCGTTGCGTGTTTAAGCACTAAAGTTAGCAAATAATCACAGATAGAAAATTCCACTGGAATTTTCGCAAGTAAGCCTTTACTAGCAATGAATTATACACGGTGTTCTATGCAGTTTTTATTACTCCGAACTTGTTAAAAAATTCGATTCGTCCTTGTTTAGAATATACATATTTATCAGAAAAATTATCATTCCAATTTGTTCTAATTTCTTCTATTGATTTTCCGGTAAACTTTTCTAATGAGTTAATATCTACATTTAATTCGTAAACTTCATCTTTAGAGTACAAAATGATTTTTGAGCCAGTTAAATGTTTTATTTCTTTTAAAAGTCTTACACTTCCATCAATTAACGCTTTTAAAATTGCATCTCCTGTTTCCCAATAACTTCTATAAAGTTCTTCTGATACTGTGGATTGTGGTTGAATAGTTTTATATTCTTCGTAATCTTTTGCATATTCAATTTCCGCTTTTTTATTCTTTATTTGTGCTTTTTTTATGGCTCCAGAATTTCTTAATTTTGAAATAGATTTTAATATTTCCTCGTCTAACTCTTTCCAATTTTCTTCTAGTTCTGTTTCTATTTCTGGAATGTATTTTGTTAAGAATTCGGTTAAAGGTTTTTTAAGTCCAATTAGTAAATTCTCAACAGTTGTTAATTTTGATTGAATTCCATAATGTTCTATATTATTTCTAAAAGTGTTAAGTTCAATTAATTTGGTTTCAAGTTTTTCTGTAATTTCCACATTGTCAACTAATGCTTGAACTCGCATAATTACGTCTAAATAAGTTGCGGTTTTGGGTGGTTTTGGTAAATCAAATACACTAACTTTTGATTTTTTTGCCTGAATTACTTTTTTAAGAGTTGATTCCGAAATATCTGAATAAATTAAATGTTCATTTCCTTTTGTTACGAGAATTTCTTTAAGTAACAATTCAATTCCGTGATGTATGAACATAATTGATTCTTTCAATAAAAATTTATCAGTTCCTTTACCTTTTTCGTATTTCTGTAAAGTCTCTAATCCTCTTTTGAAAGAATGAATTCCGTTTTGTCTTAATGTTATTTTAAATCTCAATTTTTCTCAAATTGCTTAGAACGATTAGATAAGTTGCCTTTCAATTCAATTTATCGGATGTTACTGAAGCTAGTTCAGCACTTGTAAGCGAAGTTAGTTTTTAAAAAATTCAAAGTCAACTTATAAACAAACTGCAAGTCAATAAGTTATCAACAGAAAAGCAACTCAAGTATGCATTCATGTTGCTTTTAGGTATTTTTAGTAATTCTGGTTTTTTCTAAATGCATGGTTTCAGTGATTGCTATTATTTTAACCATACTATTTGGAACGTCATTATGGTAAGGTTTACTATCAATGTTAGCCAAATTTTGTAATTTTAATGAAAATTATTTCAGAAATGAAAAAATTACCTTTACTACTTTTAATATTTGTTTTGTTTTCTTGTTCGAAAAGCTATAAACCAATTGAACATCCTGAGTTTGGAGAGCAAGATATAGTAACAGATGCAGCTGGATTACAATATCCTGGTTTAGATCCACCGTCATACCAATACTGTGGTCCGGGTTGGGGAGCAAAAATGTGTCGATTTTTAAATAAATATGATGGGACAGTCTGGGCAGATGCAGAAAATTATTATAGTGATTTTTCAGATATAAAATTTGAAAAGTTTTCATCTGGTCTACATTTTATATCCTTTTTTAATCTTGATCCTGTTACTTCATATTGTGAAGGATGGAAATTAGGTGAGACAACTTACAATGGACTTAAATGGAATGTAGAAATCAAAAGAGATGAAGAGGATATTTTGTGGTTTGAATATGATTATTATGGGTCTGGTGAAGAAATTGAATATTCTATAACTTATAAATACGAAGTAATAGATGGTTTACTTCATTTTTCAAGTACTGGAACTTCAGGTCAGACATTTATATTTAGTCCTTCTGAAAAAAATTACTCAGAAGACGTTCTTGAAACAGGCGAAATAATTAGATTAGACGGCTGTATGTTTCAATAAATTTGTCCGCTGTAATGGCTTATCATCTTTATAAGATACTGTTAGGACATTAGAACTTACATAACATAATCGTCTATTCAAGATACTAAATTAAACCACTTATAATCAATAATTTATAAAAAAAGCGACTCAAGGATGTACCTGAGTTGCTTCTTCAAAAAAAATCTTGCTATAATTAATCTCCTAATTATCAATTAAGCCTTGACCCTCAATCCATGGAGCTCCTGCCTTTTTTAATTCATTTTTAAGTTCAGGAAGCGTCGAATTTACAATAGGTGATAATTTACTTTTAACTTTTTTAAGTTGACTTTGCACTCTACGTAAAAAGGCTTGATGCTCATCGGTTGGTCCATAGGTATTGCCCAGCGCTCTCCAGCCTAAGGAGTTACCATCACTTGCGGTTGGGTTAGACCGCTCTCCTACTTCGCCTTTTACACTGTCTCCATTTAATTCCTTGTCAATATCAAACAAAGTTACTTTGGTGTCATTTAAACGCTTTAACAAGGCATCAGATGGAGAGGTTGATTTGTTTAAGGCTCTCATCATAGCACCTATTGTTTGTTGGCTTTTAGATAAGGCTATTCTTGTGGCCGTTAAATCTTGCTGAAATGCAAATGTAGCTTCTCTAAATGCATCTATTTCTTTAAACGACTTTCTTGGTAATGCCCCATCAAATAGCGGTACTACTCTAAAAGACTCAGGACCTTGTAATACTGTATTTACACCATCAACTCGTTTTAATAAAGTTACTGTATAATTTCCAGGGGTTACCATAACACCGCCTCCGCCAAAACCGCCACGTCTTCTAGGTGCTTCTAAACGTTCACCACTTTTGTTAGGATAGCTTAGATTCCAATTCACACGATTGAAGCCTTTTTTGTTTTTTCCCTTAACCGTATTAACCACCTTACCGTTTTCATCTTTAATGACCAAAAGTACATGAGGACCATCTTGCCTACTTTCTGCCTCAAGAGCATCCCAGCCAGGGAATCTTGCACTGCCACGCTTTTCACTTTCCTTTCTCTGGTCTTTTTTAGATTTAATCTTATCTGGCATATAATAGGTGAAATTAGCACCGAAAGGTGGATTTTTAGCAATCCATTCGGCATCCCCTTGACTCCCAACTCTATTTGATTGTTTATACCAATTTACTGTCTTGACAGGGAATAAAGTAGCTTCTTTGCTATTCATACTACTATTGAAGTTACGCAACGGTGTAATATCATCTAAAATGAAAATCCCTCTACCAAAAGACCCAGCTACTAAGTCGTTTTCACGTCTTTGAATGGTTATATCTCTAATCGGAATTGTCGGCATCCCTCCTTCAAGTTTTGTCCATGTTCCTCCTCCATTAGAAGTAAAGTAAACGCCAAACTCAGTCGCCGCAAATAACAAATCC
This sequence comes from uncultured Flavobacteriaceae bacterium, assembly GCA_937923735.1. Lineage (GTDB taxonomy): Bacteria > Bacteroidota > Bacteroidia > Flavobacteriales > Flavobacteriaceae > JABABD01. The sequence goes on from CALDUJ010000088.1 coordinate 14,859, forward strand.
TTCTTAACATGATCTTGTACCAATCTCCAAATCAGTAATTTGTTTGGTAAATTGCCATTAATTAGCTTCCAAGTTCTTCCCTTATCACTACTTTTTAAGATGTAAGGTTTATAATCGCCGTATTTATGGTTGTCTACAGCTGCGTACACAACATTAGCATCAAACAAATCGGCGCGCACATCATTTACAAACGGAACATCCGATAATCCTTTTACAGTATTCAAGGAAAATTTACGCCAATTAGCGCCGCCATCTTCTGTTACTTGTATGAGTCCATCATCCGTACCTGCATATATTAAGCCTTCTTGTTTAGGAGATTCTGCTAAAGACGTTATAGTGTTATAATTGGACATAGCATAAACATCCCATGCATTATCCCAACTTTGGGATTTACCATAATACGGGAATGTCATACGCTCTTCATTCAACGTTAAATCTCCCGAAATTGGTTGCCAACCATCACCTCGGTTTTCAGATTTCCAAACACGTTGAGAGGCAAAATACAGCCTCTTAGGATTATGAGTGCTCACGACTATCGGCGCATCCCAATTAAAGCGCTCAAAAGGGTCACCTTCTCTAGCTTGTGGCTGAATGAAGACTGTTTCTCTTGTTTTACTATCTATACGCCATAAGGCACCCTGCTGAAACTCTCCATAAGTGATATCTGGGTTTCCTGGTTCTGTAGCCGTTTGAGCACCATCAGCACCCAAGGTCTTCCACCAATCTGCGCTTGCAATACCATCTGAACTTATAGTTTGCGATGGTCCACCGTGCGACCCATTATCTTGAGTACCCCCATAAACATTATAAAAAGGTTGTGCATCATCTACTGCAATTTTAAAATATTGGGTAATAGGCAAGTTTCTTACATATTTCCAACTTTTCGTATTATCAAAACTTTCGTATAAGCCACCATCTGTACCAATTAACAGATAGTTAGGGTCCGATTTTTTAAACACCAATGCATGACTATCACTATGCTGATTTGTTCGACTCATATTACTGAATGTCTTTCCATGGTTATTCGACACCAAGGCACTATTATTCATAAAATATAAGGTTCCCTCATAATGAGGAGAAGCAATTATTTCTTGATAATAATGTGGTCCTGTACCACCTGAAATAGCATCTGATTGTTTCGTCCAAGTTGCGCCACCATTAGCAGTCATAAACACACCACCTTTTCTTCTATCTAATTCGATAGCGGCATAAATAACTTCTGAATTAAATGGAGACATCGCCAAGCCTATTTTCCCAAGGTTCGATTTTGGAATACCATTTTTAAGAGCCTTCCAAGTCTCACCACCATCTGTACTTTTATGCAAGCCAGAACCTGGTCCGCCACCCAAATAACCTGCTACTGTTCTGTGCCTTTGCCATGTTGCGGCGTATAAAACATCTGGGTTATTGGCATCTATTAGTAAATCAGTAGCGCCAACCCAAGCTTCATCGCCTAACGTACGATTCCAAGTTTTTCCGCCATCAACAGTTTTAAAAATACCTCTTTCACCACCTTTGCTCCAAAGAGGTCCCTGAGATGCTACCCAAATGACATCTGAATTTTCTGGGTGAACAATAATTTTAGATATATGCTCCGAATTTTTCAACCCCATATTCTTCCAGGTTTTACCATCGTCATGGCTAACATAAATACCATCACCAAATCCTACATGGCGTCCACCAACATTTTCTCCTGTACCTACCCAAATAGTATGCGGATTATTAGGGTCGATGGTAACACAGCCAATGGAATAGACCTTTTGTTTATCAAATAATGGTTTCCATGTAGTTCCGGAGTTCATTGTTTTCCATACACCTCCAGAGCCTACGGCAACGTACCAAACATTTTCATTATCTGGGTGAATGGCGATATCTGCTATCCTACCAGATGTCATGGCTGGTCCAATGTTTCTGAATTCTAATCCATTAAATGGGTTTTTAGGTTTTTCTTGCGAATAGATAGCAAGACTGAATGTCATTGCACAAAGCATGACAAATTTGAAAAGCGTTTTCATTTGTGTGATTGGTTTTAGTTGATTATTTGAACACACCTTTTAGAGAACGTGTGCAGTTATTAAAATTACATGAAAACCTGCTATTATAAAAGTCGTAAACAAAAAAAGCAACTCAATAGAGTTTGAGTTGCTTTTTATTGTTCTTGTAATTCAGTATTAAGCTGTTTTTTGTAAAGTCTTATTTTTCTCTTTTAGGATAGCCAATTGCTTTTCTAAAAAGGTGATAACGCTTTCCGTTTTATGGCTTGCTTTAGAAGCGAAGTCCTCAAAGCCTTTTTCAAAGCTTTCTTTACCGGAAGCAGCGGTTTTGCTTAAGTCTTCCTTAACTTCTTTGGCATCGCTAACAAACTGGTCTTTAATATCTTTAGCTTCTTTTTTTAAGTTTTCTCTTGTAACACTACCCTTATCTGGTGCTAACAAGACGCCTAATGCTGCGCCTGCCAATATGCCTAGTGCTATAGTTCCTTTATTAATAATCATAATTTTTCTTTTTTTGTATTCAACTTGTTTATATAATGAGTCTCAAAACTCATCATATTGTTACAAACAAATTATGTGCCAAGGGTTTAGAGGAACAAAAAAAGAATTTTGGGAGTTTCGCTTAACTTTAAGATGATAAGGAATCGTTTTCAATATTTTTTATCAGCAGTTAAGCGAAATTAGATTTTAAAAAATACAAAGTCAACACTTTAGTCTTTGAATATTGAATAAGTTTTTAACACATACAACTCAAGTTTAAAGTGCTTTCCATTTTTTTATAATAGCTGCCTCTCTTAATAACATAGAGTTTGGATTAGAAGCAAATTTATCTCTACGTTCTTGGCTTACAGCATCAGAATGCCACCAATTATAGACATCAGCAATGGTTTCTTTTAAAGGTCTAAACGACAATCCGTTCGCTAATGCCATACTATTATTAATTTTAGCGGAACCTGCGTAATTGTCTGTGGGTAGTATCCACGGAATCATATAAAACACATTATTGTCTTTTAAAAAATCGTAATTGTCGATTCTTACAAAAGACGATTCTGCATCAAATGTTTTTTTAGCTTCTGTTACAAAATCTAATATATTTTCTGTTGCTTTAGGACCAACGGCATTGTAGGTTCCAGCACTTCTGTCTTCAAGTAAGCGAATCATCCATTCCGCAACATCCCTAACATCTATATACTGCACTGTATCCTCTTCTTTCCCAGGAATCAGTATTTCACCACCTTTCTTTAATCTAAGAGGCCAATGCATAAACCTATCGGTTCTATCCGCAGGTCCTAACATGTAAGTAGGCCTAACTACTATTGTTCTATCGATTCCGAATTGTTTGATGGCTTCGTTTTCGGAATTTGCTTTCATAACACCATACTGAAAATCTCGTTTTTGGTCTTCGGTAGCATCTTCTGGTATAGCATCAAATACCTTTGAGGTTTCCTTAAACTCACTGTTAACGTAGGGATAAAACACACCAGTAGATGATGTATAGAGATACAAATCACAATTATCTTTTAATAGCGTTGCCGTTTTTTTTGTCCATTCTGCTCTACGACCAGAATTGTCAATTACGACATCCCATTTACGATTTTCTAAGGCCGTTAAATTATCCTCTCTATCTCCAACTAGTTGCTCTACCTCTTTAAAGAGGTCCTTATAAATGGTTGGTGCTGTTTTACCTCTAGTAAAAGTACTAACCGAATGACCTCTCCCCAATGCGTAAGCAATTTGGTGCGGTCCTAAAAAACTAGTACCTCCAAGAATAAGAATTTTTAGTTTTTTAGATGTTTCTTTTTGTGAAGTATTCTTACCTTCTGCTTTTGAGATACAGCTGTATAGCATAGAACTAGTGATAGGTAGCGCAATACCAACTTTTAATCCCAACTCTAAAAATTCTCTTCTTGATTTTTTCTTATCCATGAGGGTTTTGTTTTTAGTACTTAGAACTAAAAATACAAAATACTCAAGAGAACTATGGCTGCATAATCTCTATTAAGACCTGTTTATCATCTTAGCAGCTATGAAGTTAGTATATATGGGATAAAATCTAATTGACTAGCTTGGCAACAATATCTTTGGTGGGTAAAATTGCTGTAGTGTGCTCAATACTTGGTCCAGCCACCCAAACAGTTTTATAAGTTGCTTTAGTGGCGGCATTCTTGGTGGCATTCATACCGATACTGAAACGAATCATCTTCACCCATTTCTTGAGCTTTTTGTTCTTGTTCAAAACAGATTCTAACCAAGTTTGCTTGGTGCCAATTTTTTGAACATAAGGTGTATTAATTACAGTACATGGTGTTCCAGAAATACGTTCCGTCATCACGATATCTTTTTCCCCATAGTCTACACAAGCTTGCTTGTATTCTTCAGTCACATTAGCTTCAACCGAGGCGATAAATGGACTTCCCACTGAAACGCCATCAGCTCCATAGCCAATCATTTCATCTATATCTGCTTTACAGCCTACACCACCGGCAGAAATTACGGGAATAGATAAATGACTCTTTAATTCTTTAATTAAAGCTTCAGGTGATAAATTACCTCTATGTCCCCCAGCTTCATTATTAACTGCAATTGCCGCATCGGCACCTAAGTCTTCAACCTTTTTCGCAAATTTTAAATCGACTACATCGCAAAACACCTTAATA
>CALDUJ010000089.1 GCA_937923735.1 uncultured Flavobacteriaceae bacterium
ATAATATCAAGACTGTCTTACAAACTCTAGATGAATTGAAAAAAAATGGATACTCAATTTCAGAAAGTCAAATTAAAAAAGGACTCTTTAATGTTAGTAAAAATACAGGGCTTTTAGGGAGATGGCAAGTGCTTCAAGAAAACCCTAAAGTTATTTGTGACATAGCCCATAATAAAGAAGGGTTAAGCTATACTTTAAAACAGATAGGAGAGGAGTCATTTAAGACCCTTCATTTTGTTCTAGGCTTTGTTAGTGATAAGAATTTAAATTCAGTAGTGCCATTATTTCCTAAAAATGCTAGCTATTATTTATGTAAGCCCAATATTAGTAGGGGAATGAGTGTCGATGAGTTAAGGAAATCATTTGAGGAAAAAGGTTATCGAGTAAAAGCATATAAAAGTGTTAATGAGGCTCTTAAAAAGGCTAAAGATATTGCAGATAATGATGATATAATATACGTCGGTGGAAGTACTTTCGTAGTAGCAGAGATTCTTTAATTTTTTTTAATAAAAAGTTTTCTATAAAAGAAAACTAATCTATATTTGCAGTCCAATATTTGGGGCGCGTAGCTCAGTTGGTTCAGAGCATCCCGATTTAAATCGGGAGGGTCAGGTTTCCGAAACCCTATTGAAAATTTCTGGCGCATAGCTCAGTTGGTTCAGAGCACTTGGTTTACACCCAAGGGGTCGGGAGTTCGAATCTCTCTGCGCCCACAAAGGCTTCCTGTCAGGAAGCCTTTTCTATTTTAAATGAAGTATTATACTTATATTTTGTTTTCCGAAACACTCAATAAATATTACATCGGTTCCACTAATGGAATAGATGGGAGACTTGAAAGGCATTTATCTAGTAATAAAGGTTTTACATCCAGAGCGAAGGATTGGAAATTGAAACATTTTGAACCTTATCAATCTAGAAAAGAAGCTGTTAAGAGGGAGTTAAAGATAAAAGGTTGGAAAAGTCGTAAAATGATTGAAAAACTTATAGCTAAGAATTAGTTGAGCTGATATTATTGTTATTTTTGACAACACAAAACAGGGTCATTAACTCAGTTGGTTTAGAGTGTTACCTTGACAGGGTAGAAGTCACTGGTTCGAATCCAGTATGACCCACATCAAGCAGAATTCCGATACAGAAATGTATCGGGATTTTTGTTTTTTGAGCAATGAATGCTTGCATTCAAAAGTGAGAAAAATAAAAATCTAAATATGCGGAGCATATTGGGATGAATTTTATTTGCAGAAGTGGTTTTGTTCTGGATGGGCTAAGTCAATCCAATATGACCCACAATAAAATTAAAGTCCATATCAGATGATGTGGGCTTTTAATTTATAGTAAATCCAAGGTTCTTTCTAGTGCCATGCCTCGCGAGCCTTTAATAAGTATTGAAGACTCAGTTATACTATTATTATCAAATTCTTTTTTAAAATTATCAAAGGATTTAAAAGTTCCGATATGATTTTTATCTGATTCTGTTAAGTAGAAATTTTCACCAACTAAAAATATTTTATCAAGAGTTAATGTTTCAAGGAGATTAACAATATTTTGGTGCTCTTGTTTACTGTCTTTACCTAATTCAAACATATCTCCTAATATTGCAATTTTATTTGTCTTAGGTAGCTCATTAAAGTTTTTTAAAGCAGCCTCCATACTAGTTGGATTGGCATTGTAGGCATCAAGTATGATTTTATTTGAGCCTTTTTCTATTATTTGTGAGCGATTATTACTAGGTGTATAAGCTTCGATAGCTTCCTTTATGTCTTTTAATTCGACATTAAAATACTTACCGATGAGAATTGCAATCGCAATATTTGTAAAATTATACGCTCCGATAAGGTTAGAAGAAATCTCAATGTTTTCAACAGATATTTTCACAAATGGTTTAAATTCTATCATTCTGATGTTATAGAAATCAGAATCAGATTGACTAAACCCAAACTTTTTTATATAAGTCGATAATTTCTCTTTTTGGATTGCATCATCTGCATTAAGGAATACGTACTTCTTAGCGTTTAACAAATAGTCATACAATTCGCTTTTTCCTTTTATAACACCCTCCAAACCTCCAAAACCTTCTAAATGAGCTTTGCCGAAATTGGTTATATATCCGTAATCTGGTTGTGCAATGTTGGAGAGAAATTCAATTTCTTTCTGGTGATTTGCTCCCATTTCAACTATACCAATTTCAGTGTCTTTGTCCATTGACAAAAGTGTTAATGGAACTCCAATATGATTATTCAAGTTGCCTTTTGTGGCTACTATTTTATATTTCTTTGAGAGAACTGACTTTATTAACTCTTTGGTAGTGGTTTTTCCATTACTACCCGTTAAGGATATGATAGGAACTTTTAAAAAATTCCTGTGGTATGTGGCTAATGATTGTAAGGTTTTAAGAGCATCTTTAACGAGTATAGTATTATTAGAGTTTGAGTATTTTGATTCATCTATAATAGCATAAGAAGCTCCTTTTTTTATTGCTTCATCTGCATATTGGTTTCCATTAAAATTTTCTCCTTTTAGAGCGAAGAATAAGACGTTTTTCTCAATGTTTCGAGTATCTGTAGAAACGCCATTACTATTTAAATATAATTTGTGAAGCTGTTCTATTCTCATAAAATAAATGTAATAAAAAAGTCCTAACAATTACGTTAGGACTTTTTTTATATTCTAGACTAGAATTAGTTTCTAGCTTTTTTGTTTTTGTTCTTAGACTTAGATCCAACTCTAGACATTGCGCATCTAAAACCGATATAGTCTGTTGCCATATCTTGCGGGAAATAACGTCTTTGTGCAGGGTCTAACCAGAACGCTCTATCTTTCCAAGAACCTCCTTTGTAAACTCTAACTTCATCATTTATTAGAGAAGTTCTCTTATCAGATTTGTCATATTCACGAACCATATTTCCAAATGTATCAGCATCTACTGTATGTCTTGGAGCATTGTACATTTTGTTTGTACCATTTCCTTCATCTTCATCATTAAAGCCTTCAAATTGTCTCGATGAACTTTTATCTCCATCTCTGTAGTTTCTGTTGTCGCTTGTAGAGAAATTTGTTCTTAAATACGTTTCAGCTTCATCAACAGCTACTTGCTGGACTTCGCCAGGGAGGTTTACTGCAACAATTCTACCATTAGGTAAAGTGTCATAAATTATAGAATCCACCCTTACGACAGTTACTTTCCCATCTTCACCGATAGCGTTTTTAGTATAAACATTACCCCTGTAGTAATTAAAATCGTTGTACTCATCATCTACGATAGGTCTGTAAACATCAGCTACCCATTCAGCAACATTACCAGCCATATCATATAAGCCATAATCGTTAGGGGCAAAAGTTTTTACTTGAGCGGTTATATCGGCTCCATCGTCAGACCAGCCAGCAATTCCACCATAATCACCTTTTCCTTGCTTAAAGTTTGCTAATTGATCACCACGTTTTTTTCTGCTTCCACTTCGAGTGTACTGCCCATCCCATGGATATTTTTTACGCCCTCTATAGGTATTGTAATTTCTCAACTCACTTAATCCTAGCGCTGCATATTCCCATTCAGTTTCAGTTGGTAGTCTGTAGTTTGGAGATATGATTCCAGATTCTCTTCTTGCGTATTTGTTAATTTCATCTCCAGCTGCATTGGTTTGTATTTTTCTTTTACCACCAGACAATACATCTTCGTTACCACCATAAGTTTCGGTAGGTGCATTAATGTATGTTTCAGTACTAAAATTAGCATCTGCGGATGCATCAGTCAATCGGGCATCTCTTTTAAGGTATCCATTTTGTTCTAGATAAAGTTCGTTAACCCTATCTGTTCTCCATGTAGCAAACTCAGTTGCTTGTATCCAACTCACACCTACTACCGGATATTCAGCATATCCTGGGTGACGTAAATAATTATTGGTCATAACTTCATTATATCCTAATCTGTTTCTCCAAACAAGAGTATCTGGCAAAGCGCCGTTGTATATTTCTCTGAAATTTGGATCACCTGGAGGATAAATTCTTTTCAACCAATCTAAGTACTCTAAGTACATTAAATTAGTAACCTCTGTCTCATCCATGTAGAAAGATTGAACGTGTTGTTGATTTGGAGTGTTGTTCCAATCATGCATGACATCATCTTGCACACGTCCCATGGTAAAAGTTCCACCTTCAACAAATACAAGACCAGGAGCGGTTTCTTGTTCTTTGAAATTTGTATTGTATTGGAAACCTCCATCTTTTGCATTTATTTGCCATCCAGTTGCTCTTGAACTGTTCTTAGATGAAGAATTTTTACTACAACTAGCAACCACTAACGATAGGGTTAAAACTAGCAAGGTCTTTAATGTTAAGCCTTTTTTCATATCCATAATTTTAAGTAAGTCTAATATTTTTGGTGTCGCAATATAGTAATTAAAGGTAAAATGCCAAGCCTTTTTTACAATTTTCACATAAAAAAAGTGTATTTCATCCTATTTTTAAAACATTACAACGGATTTTTTGTCCATTTTTGGGCTAAAATCTGCTATACTAACGCACCGAAAACTTATTTATTATTGTAAATTTGAAACTTAATATTAATTATTGAACATAATACAATACTAACACACAATAATTAACGTTAATTGAGCAATGAAAAAGATTCCATTACTATTTACCCTATTTATAATTCTGCCTTTATTTTCTCAACAAAATACATTTACGATTAATTGGGAAGGTGTTAGTGTAATCGAATCTGCTGGCTCCAAAATTGAATTGCCGGCATTTCAAGAAGAAGCATATAGCTTTGATTTTAACGAAGGATTGTTATTTGTGAAACAATGGAAAACACAAAGATTTATAAATGAAAAATCCTTGACTGTTACCAATGTTGGTTATGCTAATATTTCTAAATCAGAATTGAAAGACTTAGATATACAAACAATCCCAAACCAGTTAAAATACCGAGTTGTAAATTCTACTGCAAGAGATATTAATTATATCTATTTTGAGTTAACACCAATTATAAACGATAATGGTACCCTTAAAAAAGTAACATCTTTTAACATTAGCTATAATTTTCAATCAGCCTCCAAAAGAAATATAAGTAGCTCTCGAGCTATCATTAATTCAGTACTTCGTGAGGGTAGTTGGTATAAGTTTTATGTTGAAGAGTCTGGAGTGCATATCCTGTCAAAAAACTTCCTTGAAAGTTTGGGGCTTAGTCTCAATAATATCGACCCTAGAACAATCAAGATATATGGTAATGGAGGAAGAATGCTTCCATTATTAAATTCCGAGCCTTACCCGATTGATCTTACCGAAAATGCAATTAAGTTAGTAGGAGAAGAAGACGGTGAATTTAACAATGGTGATCATATCCTTTTTTATGCCGAAGGACCAAAGGGATATAATCAAGAAAGTAATACCAATATTAACGCTTATACAGATAAGTCATATTACTACGTTAATGTTAGCGCAGGAAATGGAAAACGTATTTCAGAGTTTAACCAACCTACCGAAGTGCCTGATTTAAATATTAACACATATGCTGAATATCAATATCATGAGATAGACGAATTTAATATTGTAAAATTGGGAAGACGCTGGTTCGGTGATCGTTTTAATATTGAAAACGAAAAGAATTTTGAATTCGAATTCCCAAATCTGGTAACTACGCAGCCAGTTATGTTGAAGATTTATACTGCTGCGACCTCGGAAACCAATACTTCTATGGATATTTCTGTTAATGGAAATAACATAACGTCATTAGATTACTTAGGCATAAATAATCAGATATTAGCTTTTGGCAATTCCTTTAATAATACTATAGATGTAAATTCTACAACTATAACTGTTGAGTTAAATTATAATAACAATGGCAATCCTAGTTCGGCAGCGTATGTAGATTATATATCCCTAGAGGGGACTAGCAATTTACGATACGTTGACGGACAATTTATGTTTAAAAATTATGAGGTAGCGCAGAATAGTGGTATTGCTCAATACACCATCGATAATGCTTCCGATATTTCTGAAGTATGGGATATTACAGATATATATAATATTACGACTGCTGTTAATGATGATTCTGCAAGTGTTTTCAACTTCTCTGTAAATATGGGAACACAAAGAAATTACATAGCCGTTGTTCCATCAGATTATTATCAACCTTTAAGAGACTCGAATAGCTCTATAGCTAATCAGGATTTAAAAGGAACAATATTTCAAAATGAGCAAGGGCAATTTCAGGATGTAGACTATTTAATTATTGCCAGACCGCAATATATCAGTCAAGCAACCAGACTTGCTCAGATAAATAATAAAGAATATGGTCTGAATGTCAAAGTTGTAAATCTAGAGGAAATCTATAATGAGTTCAGTTCTGGTAATCAGGATATCGGCGCTATTAGAAATTTTGTTAGATACGTATATCAAAATGCCAGTACCCCAGAAAATAGAGTGAAATATGTATGCCTATTTGGTGATGCATCTTACGATTATAAAGACCGCATTTCTGGGAATACCAATGTCATACCCTCATGGCATGCTTACAGTAGTTTTAATCTTACTAATTCTTTTGTTTCCGATGACTTCTATGGTCTTATGGATGATAACGAAGGTACAGTTGGAACATCAGATCGTCTAGACATTGCAGTTGGAAGAATTATAGCAGATACACCTCAAAGAGCTAAAGAGCTAGTTGATAAAATAGATTTGTATTATCAAAAAGAAGCTTACGGTAGTTGGCGAAATAATTTCCTTGTAGTTGCCGATGATGTAGATCAATATTGGGAGGAAGTCTTACAGAGAAAAACCAATGAAATAGCCGATGAGGCAGCTATGGAGAAGCCTTTTATTAATCCTGTTAAAATACTAATGGATTCATACCAACAAGAGGCCTCTTCGGGGGGAGATCGTTATCCAGCAGTTACAAAGGCTATGTCAGACGCTATAGAAGTTGGGGCGTTGGTAGTAAATTATTTTGGACATGGAGGAGAAGA
>CALDUJ010000090.1 GCA_937923735.1 uncultured Flavobacteriaceae bacterium
GTTACAGACATTAATGGAGAAACACGAAGTGCTACAACCATTGTAAGAGTTGGTTATCATGCTTTGACTGCCAATATTGGCGTTGCCGATAAACTAGATAAAACCGACAAAGACCATAAACTAACGATAACAACTGAGAACCTTAATGGTGAATTCGTTCCTGCAAAAGGAAGTATAAAAATCTACAAGCTTATTGCACCGCAACAAGTTTTAAGACCTAGGCCATGGAATGCGCCCGATTATCCAAATTTATCTGAAAGTGAATTCAAAAAACTATTCCCATACGAGGCTTATAAAGATGAACACAACAGCACAACTTGGAAAAAAGGTAAACTTGTTTTTGAAAAATCGTTTGATACAGGAAAAGACAAAGAACTCGATTTAGGAAATATGAAGCGTTGGGCTTCTGGGCAATATGTAATTGAACTAGAAACTAAAGACAAATTTGGACAAGAATTAAAAGATGTAGCGCGAACATCTTTATATAGTGATGATGACAAAACTTTGGCAGATTCTGAGTTATTCAGGGTTACGACAAACAAATCCGCTTATAAAGGAGGAGAAAGTGTTACCGTTACTTTAGCATCTGCTGCACCAGAATTATTTGTAACCGTAGATGTGGAGAAAGATGGTGAGATTGTAAGCACACAAATCGTTAAACTGAATAATAACAAGAAGACTATCAAAATCCCTGTTTCTAAAGCCGATATAGGAGGTTTTGCAGTACATACCAGTTATTCTGCTTACAATAGTTATCAAAATGGTACAACACCTATCTCGGTTCCTTACCCTAAAACAGATTTAGAAATCGAAACCATGACCTTTAGAGATAAGTTACAACCTGGCACAGACGAAACTTGGAGCTTTAAAATAAAAGGTCCTAAAGGCGATAAGGTTGCTGCTGAATTACTAGCAAGTATGTACGATGCATCTCTAGACCAATTCAAATCACATTCATGGAATTTCAATCCATTTAACAGACCCAATTATTACGCAAGATTAGGCAGAAATGCCCAACGAGCTTTTACCAAAAAAGGCTTTAGGGTGCATATACCATATGTTTCTGGCAATAATTATAGACAACAACAGTATGACCAGTTGAATTGGTTTGGATTGCATTTTGGGAACAATTATCAATATAGTAACTTGAGATTAAGAGGACAGGCTTCTGGTATTATGGTTGAAAATGAAGAGTCTCTTGATGAAGTAGTTGTCGTAGGCTATGGCACCAAAAGGAAAGCAAAAATGTCGATGCCAGAAGCAGTTGCAGATGCTAAAATGGATGGTGATAAATTAGGACCAGCAATAATTAAATCTGGAGTATCAACAATTACGCCGCCTCCGCCTCCGCCTCCATTAGTAGAAGAAAAAACAGATTTCTCAGGAGTCGCTATCCGTAAAAATCTGCAAGAAACAGCCTTTTTCTTCCCACAATTGCAAACGGATAAAGAAGGTAATGTAAGTTTCAGTTTTACGACACCTGAAGCTTTAACCAAATGGAATCTGCAATTATTGGCTCATACCAAAGATTTAGAAAGTACAACTAAGAGTTTGGAAACTGTCACCCAAAAAGAATTGATGGTGATACCTAATGCACCACGTTTTTTACGTGAAGGCGACCGCATCACCATTAGTACTAAGATTGCGAATTTGTCTGAGAAAACACTTTCAGGAAATGCCATATTACAATTGTTTGATGCTGTAACAGGAAATGCAATTGATAGCAAATTAGCCAATACTTCAAATAAAAAAACTTTTATAGTTGATGCTAAAGGAAATGCGCAAGTGTCTTGGAATCTTAATATTCCAGATGACGTCCAAGCGGTGCAATATAAAATCATAGCAAAAGCTGGCGAGTTTAGTGATGGCGAGCAAAATGCCTTACCAGTATTATCTAACAGGATGTTGGTTACGGAAACTATGCCCATGTGGATTCGCTCTAATCAAACAAAAACGTTTACTCTAGATAAGCTAAAGAACACGACATCTACCAGTTTAAAGCATCATCAATTGACTTTGGAGATGACTTCTAATCCTGCTTGGTACGCAGTTCAGGCATTGCCTTACTTAATGGAATATCCTTATGAATGCAACGAACAAACGTTCTCTCGCTACTATGCAAATGCTTTGGCAAGCCATATTGCGAATAGTAATCCAAGGATTCAGGAAGTCTTTAATCAATGGAAGAATACAGACGCATTGATTTCTAACTTAGAAAAAAACCAAGAACTAAAATCACTTTTAATACAAGAAACCCCTTGGTTACGTGATGCTCAAAGTGAAACAGAACAGAAAAAGCGTATTGCTTTGCTATTCGACCTCAATAAAATGAACAATGAGTTAGAGTCTGCTAAAAACAAGTTGAAAAACAATCAGCTGTCTTCAGGCGCTTGGTCTTGGTTTAATGGCGGGAGACATAACCGTTATATTACGCAACACATCATTACTGGTTTTGGACATCTCAAGAAACTAGATGTCACGTTGAGCGCAGTCGAGACGTCTATGATAAACAAAGCAATTCGCTACCTAGATTCTGAATTTGTTCAAGAATACAAAGACATCAGAAAATACGACAAGGATGTCGACTTAAACAAAGACCATTTAAGCTATACCCAATTGCATTATCTGTTCATGCGAAGCTTCTATCCAGAAGTGAAGAAATCTGTGGAGGTTGAAAGAGTTACAGCCTATTACAAAACACAGATTCAGAAGTATTGGTTGAAGCGTTCATTGTATGCTAAAGGCTTAATGGCATTGGTTATGGAACGTGCAGACGATTCCAAAACAGCAAAGAAAATACTACGCTCTTTAAAAGAAAATAGCATTACTTCTGAAGAATTAGGTATGTATTGGAAAGAGAACACCAATTCTTGGTTCTGGTATCAAGCCCCGATTGAAACCCAAGCCTTATTGATTGAAGCATTTTCAGAAATTGAGAATGATACAGCTACAATTGACAATTTGAAAATATGGCTACTCAAAAACAAGCAAACCAATCAATGGAAAACAACAAAAGCTACAACTGAAGCTGTGTATGCTTTGTTATTGCAAGGTAGTGATTGGTTGAGTGTCACCGATATGGTTGATGTCGTTTTGGGCGGTCAAAAAATCACACCTCAACAATTAGAAAATGTAAAAGTAGAAGCTGGAACAGGCTATTATAAAACCTCTTGGAGTTCTACCGAGGTAAAACCTGAAATGGCAGATGTAAAAATTAGCAAGAAAGGAAAAGGAATTGCTTGGGGTGCTTTATACTGGCAATATTTTGAGGATTTAGATAAAATTACCTCAGCAGACCTGCCTGACGGCAGGCAGGAACACCCTTTGAAATTGAAGAAAAAACTCTTCAAGAAAACCAATACAGATAAAGGCGAACAGATTCATGAAATTAAAGAAGAAACTAAACTGGAAGTAGGTGATTTGATCCGTGTTCGGATAGAACTAAGCGTTGACAGAGCCATGGAATTCGTTCATATGAAAGATATGCGTGCATCAGGCTTAGAACCAATAAATGTACTATCTAGCTACAAGTGGCAAGATGGCTTGGGCTATTACGAAAGCACTAAGGATGCATCCACAAATTTCTTCTTTGACTATTTGCCAAAAGGTGTATTTGTCTTTGAATACGACTTAAGAGTTAATAATGCTGGTGATATGAGTAATGGTATTACAACAATACAGAGTATGTATGCTCCTGAGTTTAGCAGCCATAGTGAAGGGGTGAGATTGAAGATTGCGGAATAACGATTTTTAAGTTACTAGAACGCAACTCAGAATCATCAGGCTGTCAATTCGAGAGGAGTCGAGAAGTCTTTTAGGGTTCTTGATACGTCTTGATTACATCAAAACACTCGAACTCATTGACTCTGAATGACATTACAAAATTTAAAAGACCTTTTAGTTTATCCTTTTAGTAATGAGTGCTAACTGCCCCATATGGTTTGCTTGATGTTCCATAACATGAAACCATGCCCAATGATTACTCATATTACCATTCTTTTTTTCAAACCACTTGTCATCTTTGGTTTTTAAGAGCTCTTTTGTTCTCGCTCTCACTTCATCATATATATCTAAATAATACCTGAGAGGTTTTCCTTTAAATTCTTGTCGCGCTTTATCTCCAAGATTTAGAGCAGTTTCCCACTTCTTACGTTCTTCAGCGTTAAATCCTCGACCTTCAAAAGTATATGCTTGATAGTAGGCTTCAGTAGCAGCTAAATGATAAATAATGGCTCCAGGACTATTAGCGTTTTCATCTAACAGAAAATCTGTACCTGCTTGGTCCAAACCATAAACATTTCTTTCTACTCTTTGCTTTAGATTATCAAGCATAGAAATCATGTTTCCTATATCATGCGAATAGCCTTTAGGAGGCTGAATCGTATTTTGCGAAAATAATGGCGAACAGAATAAAGACAGTGCGAATAATAATGATAGTTTTTTCATCCGAAATTAGTTTATCTAACCAAAATAACAGATTAAACTGAATGAAATCATCACATTAACAACAACTTAACGCTAATTACTTTTCAGGAGGGTACTTTGAAAATGCTTTTGCAACTATAGCTTTTAATCGTTCTTCGCGTTTCTCTGGAGATGATTTTGGGTTATAACTACTTTCACTAACAGCTTGCCAAAAAAGTGCTTTGTTTTTTTCATTAATGAAATCAAAAGTGATTTTCCTACTAATGTTTGCACCTCCAACTGGAATACCAATATTGATGCCACCGCCTATATTTCTGCCACCACCGCCAACACCAACACCAACTGTGTTTCCTCTATCCATTTGAAACTCATTACTCGTAACATTAACCAAAAAATCAGGAGTTTCGGATACTGTATATCCTTTTGATTGAAGATATTGATCTATACCATCAAGTAATCTCTTGGTATCTAGTTCACTCAATCCAGTTTGCATTTCTGGAATCATGTTATACGTCTTGTACTGACTAAAATCAGTATTGGATTCGTAATCGTAATTGACATAAATCGGAGCACATGATACTACAAGCATCAGAGTTAATATAGAAAGAAATCGTTGCACGGCTATTAATTTTTTATAAAGTTAATCAAAAATCATTCCTCTTTATCATCTATAGATTTGGTTAAGGCAGACGATATGATACCTGTAGGAATTGCAACAATCCCTAAACCAATCATAAGTATAAAAAAAGTAAATACTTTACCGCCCACTGTTATCGGGTACACATCCCCATAACCTACAGTTGTGAGCGTGATAATTGCCCACCAAAGGCTATCGAATATAGATGAGAAATGTTCTGGTTGCGCTTCATTTTCAAAATAATAAATACCAACAGCAGAAAAGTAAATGAGTATAACCGTGGTAAACAAAAACAATAGAATCTGCTCTTTAACAATCTTTATTGCTCTTGTAAATTGTATCATTGCACTGTTATATCTTACCAATTTTAAGATTCGGAAAATACGTAGAAAACGTAATGCTCGCAGTGACCTTAAATCGATTCCGAACGAAAGATAAAATGGTAGGATGGCAACGAGGTCGATTATCCCGAAAAAGCCAAAAATAAATCTCGCCTTGTTGTCCGCAACATAGATTCTTAAAATATATTCAACCGTAAATACAATGACACAAACTATTTCAATAGATTCGAGTATGGTTCTTGTCTGTGGTTTTAAATCTGGAATTGTCTCCATTGAAAAGGTTACAATGGATAGAAGAATCAGGAACTGAATAAAAAAAGCAAAATACCTACTTCGCTTATTATCATTTATTTCAACGATGTTTTTTATATACTGCTTCATGACAATTAATCATTCAACATTTTCCACAATTTATCTTTTAATTCGGTTATTCCTTGTTGAGCAACAGACGAAATAAACATGTATTCAACAGGTAATGTTTTATCTAATTGAGCTTTCATCTCGGCCTTTAGTTCATCATCAAGCATATCACATTTTGATATGGCAATAAGCCTGTCTTTATCCAACATTTCGGGATTGTATCTTCTAAGTTCGTCTAACAGAATTTGATATTGCTTCTCAATATCATCAGCATCAGCCGGTATTAAAAACAATAATGTAGAATTACGTTCAATATGTCTTAGAAAATAATGCCCCAATCCTTTTCCTTCCGCTGCACCTTCAATAATACCAGGGATATCAGCCATAACAAACGTTTGATAATCACGATATTCCACAATACCCAAATTCGGTTTTAAGGTTGTAAACTCATAGTCAGCAATTTTTGGCTTGGCAGCTGTTACTACCGAAAGTAAGGTGGACTTCCCTGCATTTGGAAAACCAACAAGACCTACATCCGCAAGCACTTTCATTTCTAAGGTAATATGTACTTCTTCGCCTGGTAATCCTGGTTGCGCATATCGTGGCGTTTGGTTTGTGGGGCTCTTAAAATGAGCATTACCTAAGCCGCCTTTACCACCTTGGGCAATAATTCTTTCTTCGTTTGCTTCAGTTATTTCAAAAAGAACATCATTTGTTTCAGTATCCCTAATAACAGTTCCTAAGGGTACTTCTATAAAAACGTCTTCACCATCTGCACCAGTACTTGTCTGCTTGCTGCCATGTTCTCCATGACCAGCTCTAAAATGACGTTTGAATTTTAGATGATGTAATGTCCATAGGTTTGGATTACCTCTGAGTATTACATGACCTCCGCGTCCGCCATCTCCACCATCAGGACCGCCTTTTGTAATGTACTTTTCACGGCGCAGATGGGCAGAGCCTTGACCTCCTTTACCAGAGGTAACATGTACTTTTACATAATCTACAAAGTTGCCTTCGGTCATTTTATAAGTTTAAAAGAGTTTTTAACGATTAAGTTTTACCCAATCGTTTTGGTCTCCCAATAATAAAGTATAGGATAGGTCCAAAAAAAGGCAAAAATAAAGTTACCAGAACCCAAATTAATTTATCGTTATTCTTGAAATCATTTTTTAAAATACTAATAAGCGCTATAATTGGTAATAGAATTGATGCTAAAATCAATATTTGCCAAATAATAAGTGAAAAATTAGGTTCAGTTACTATATCCATGATTACAATTTATCAATAACTGCACTCAAACGTACTGTAATATCTTCAATGCTCCCTATACCATCTACTCCATAATATTTTTCTTGTTCAGAATAGTAATCCTTCAGTATAGCCGTTTTAGTATAATATTCTTTAATTCTATTTCTAATAATTGATTCGTCAGCATCATCAGGTCTTCCACTCGTTTTCCCTCTTTCAAGAAGTCTTTCAACAAGAACATTGTCCTCGACTTCCAAGGCTATCATCGCATTAATTGACGAGTCTTTACTATTCATTAATTCATCTAATGCTTTAGCTTGAGCATTAGTTCTTGGGAATCCATCAAATATAAATCCATTAGCATCTGCATTCTTTTCGACCTCAGCGTTTAACATGTCAATCGTTACCTGATCTGGTACCAATTCTCCTTTATCCATGTACGATTTTGCTAACATCCCAAGTGCTGTTTGGTTTTTTATATTGAATCGGAAAACATCTCCTGTAGATATATGTACAAGATTGTATTTTTCTTTTAAGAAATTAGCTTGCGTTCCTTTACCTGCACCTGGAGGTCCGAAGAGCACTAAATTTGTCATATGTTGTGTTGTTTTTATTTGATATACCTCTGGTAAGTCACGACCTAATCCATCATAGTCCAATCCATAACCTACTATAAATTTATTGGGAATTTCTATACCGACATAGTGCAACTTAAAATCCTTGTCATATGCCTCTGGCTTGTAAAATAAAGTCGCTATAATGAGCTTTTTTACACTTTCATTTTTAAAAATACGATGCACTTCTTCGAGTGTTTTCCCAGAATCTATAATATCTTCGAGGATAACTACTGTCCTACCCGTCAAATCCTGTGTAAGACCTATTAATCGTTGAATGTCTTCAGTAGATTTAACTCCTTCGTAAGACGCTAGCTTAATAAAAGTAACTTCACAAGGCTTAGGATAGGCCTTTACAAAATCACTAACAAACATAAACGACCCATTTAGGATGCCCACAAATACAGGAATCTCATCTTGCAAATCATTTGAGATATCCAAAACCATTCTTTGTACTGCAGTATCTATTTCTCGAGCAGAAATGAAAGGTTTGAAATATGTATCATGAAGCTTAATCATCTTGAAAACAGCCTTTTGTTTTAATGCCTGCAAAGATACCAAATAGATTTATGATTTAACAGCTAAAGACTTTACATTTGTATAATCCTTTAAAACGGCAAATGAATTATTTTTCTTCAGATTTTAAATTAGGTATTCTTGGTGGTGGCCAATTAGGCAAAATGCTATTGTATACCACTAGAAAGTTTGACATTTATACATGTGTCTTAGACCCTTCAGAAGATGCCCCTAGTAAAATTGGAAGCGATGAGTTTTATGTAGGAGATTTAATGGATTACGATACGGTTTTCGACTTCGGAAAGAAGGTTGATGTTTTGACTATTGAAATAGAGAATGTAAATGTTGATGCACTTGAAGCATTAGAGAAAGAGGGCAAAAAAGTATACCCATCCTCAAAGACTTTGCGTTCTATCCAGAATAAAGCAACACAGAAATTATTTTATGTTGATAATAATTTACCAACATCTAGCTTTTCGCGATTCGCTTATCTTTCAGAAATTAAAGATGCCATTGAGAATGGTGGTCTTGACTTTCCTTTTGTATGGAAAGCTGCTCAGTTTGGATATGACGGAACTGGAGTTAAGGTAATTAGAAATCTTCAAGACCTGAAAGATTTGCCAAAAGGTGAATGCATTGCAGAAGATTTAGTCCCTTTTCAAAATGAGCTTGCAGTAATAGTAGCAAGAAATGCAAAAGGAGACGTGAAGACTTACCCTGTGGTTGAAATGGAATTTCATCCAGAAGCCAACCAGGTAGAATATGTTATTTGTCCTGCAAGAATTCCAAAAGAAATCGCGCACAAAGCAGAGCTTGTTGCTTTAAAAACGTCTCAAGCTTTTGAGCATGTTGGATTGTTAGCAGTTGAAATGTTTCAAACTCAGGATGATGAGATTTTGATAAACGAGGTAGCGCCAAGACCGCATAATTCAGGACACCAAACCATTGAAGCAAGCTATACATCCCAATTTGAACAACATATAAGATCTATACTTAATCTACCTCTTGGAAAAACCGAAAGCAAAGCTGCCGGAATTATGGTAAATTTGGTTGGAGCTGAAGGCCATACTGGAAATGTTGTGTATGAACACATTGATGACATTATGAAAATGGAAGGTGTTACGCCACATATATATGGCAAAAAACAAACACGACCTTTCAGAAAAATGGGGCATGTCACCATAGTTAGCGAGGATATTAGTGAAGCTAGAAAGATTGCTGAAGAAGTAAAGAAAACAATCAAAGTAATAAGCAAATAATAATGAGTAAAGTAGGAATCATCATGGGAAGCAAAAGCGACCTCCCAGTAATGCAAGATGCGGTAGATATCTTGAAAGATTTTGGTATTGATATAGAAGTGGATATAGTTTCAGCTCACAGAACACCAGAAAAGCTTTTTGATTATAGCTCTAATGCTCACAAAAGAGGTATTAACGTCATTATTGCTGGAGCAGGTGGTGCAGCACATTTACCAGGTATGGTAGCTTCTTTGTCTCCTCTTCCAGTAATTGGTGTTCCAGTAAAGTCGAGTAACTCCATTGATGGTTGGGATTCTGTTCTTTCTATATTACAAATGCCTGGAGGTGTTCCTGTAGCAACTGTTGCATTAAATGGTGCCAAGAATGCTGGAATTCTAGCTGCACAAATACTAGGCTCGTCGGATGATACTATTCTTAAGAAAATTCAAGATTATAAGGAAAGTCTTAAAACTAAGGTTATTGAGTCTTCAAAAGACTTAAAAAAATAAGACACCTCAATAAAATGAAGTGTCTTAATGATTAATAGCTAAAACATATCACAAAATCCCTAAGTGTGATACAGTACAAATTTGATATTTTTCTTTATAAATTAATTGCAATATGCAAGTTGAAAGAATAGCCTTTCGATAAAATGTAAGAATATTCGTTAAGATGTATATTCTGATTTATTTAGATAAAAAAAGTAAAAGCCTCGATAATCAGTCGAGGCTTTTAAATACTAATCAATCTTTATTGGTTCTTTACATGTATTAATGAACCTTCAAAACTCTGTCTAAATCTAACAAGAAATACTGTTTTCGCACAGTATTTTGATTTCGCCCATAATTATGTAATCGATTAAGGCTATATTTTATCGATTAAATACCAAAAAATATATTTTTTGAAGTAATTAACTTACACTACTTTTTTACGACTACCTTAGGAACAACCTTTTTATCATTAAAATTCAGATTGATAACATAAACTCCAGAAGGCAAATTATTTGTACTTATTATTTCGGCATAACTTGATTTAAAAACTAATCTGCCATTTAAACTGTAAACAGAAACAGTTTCTGGTAAAGATTGACCATCAGTAATTTTAAGATTTAAGTTATTCTCATTAAAATAAATCTTAAAATCATCCTCATTAATTAGATTACTATTTCCTAGTGTTGTGTCATATTCATAATGAATAATGAATCTTGAATTATCCTCGATTGTTGAGGAAACATTAAACGAGTAATCTCCTAGTCCTAAATCCGTAATAGTGGACGTTTGGGTGTCCTCCAATATTATTAAATAATCAGGGTTAATAAACTCTTCTTCGATAGATATTGTATAAAATCCCGTAGATTCTGGCTTTATTCCTAAAGGTATCGACACGTTATTGGGTGATGTTAATTCTGGCTGTGCATTAATAAGCAGTTTCTCTGTCCCCATTAATGAATAAAATTGTAGAGGATCAGCAGCTCCAATAAAAGCGCCATCATAATCATCATCGAACTCAGTTGTTCCGTTTGAGTTAAAACCTATAAGTATACTACTCTTATTTGCCGTGCCGCTTATCTTAAGCCATGAATTACCCGCAGTACTGAGTCTGCTTTGAGTAGAGTTTCTGAAAAATTGCTCATTATTAGCGACTCTATGTGAGTTTTTGAATAATACATTACCGTTCGCATTGGTTCTAACTACAAATCCTTGTGCAGAACCAACGAACTCATTTCCTTCGTCGTAAGGAACAGTTCCTAATTTATTAACAGCAATGTAATCTGATCCATATTGAACTGAACCAGTTTGATCTCTAAACAAATACATTGTCCCAGTAATAGTTGAAGCATTATCAGCTTTAAATGCAAACCAATCGATAGCGGATGGATAAGGATTACCAATAATATTATATCCGAATTGACCAGGGCTAGAAGAAGAGTCTGTATAATAAACAGGTACAGTAATGTCTCCAGTATTAATTTTGCCAGTAAATGTTCGAGTTACCACGCCAGTCATACTAGTTGGGGCTACTGAGTAACCTTTGCCTAAACCTAATTTATTACTATTGCCCATTCCATCTTCATGAGGTATAAACACATAATATGTTGGGTTGTTTGTCGTATCCCAATAGTATATTATATCTGTTGGGTCAAATATTGTGTTAATATTAGAATCCTCTTCCACCATTGGCGAAGAGAAAAATGAATACATATATATATCGAGATTATTAGGTGTATTTCTTTTCACCAAGTAATTTCCGAATACAATACCTGAATCGTCAAGCATCAATAGAGAACCTTTATCTTCAATCGTAAAACTTCCCAAGTTATCTAAATTGGTCTGCACTATTATGCTAGTGCTTGTTGCTATAACAACACTCCCTGTAGATGAAACATTTAAATTCTTACAGATAAAATCTCCATTAATCGATGTATCATAGCTTCCCGTAATTAAGGCATCTATAGAATTATCTGGTATACCATTAGACCAGGTAGTCCCATCCCAAGTAGTTTGGGCTTTGACGAATATGGATAAAAGTAAAAGCAATAGTAGGAATCTCGCTTTCATGATAGTAGATTTGTAATCAAATTTAATAAAAAAGCCTGAAATACATTAGAATTTTGGGTTGTAATGATTTATTAATCTATTTTTTAAGAACTTTCTTGGTCAAAGAATTAGTTTCTGAGAAATTATATTTTACTAGATATACCCCAGAAGAAAGCCCATTAATATTTAGCTTTTCTTTGTACTCAGAGTTCTTTATATTCTTACCTACCGTATCAAAGACTTCAATACTTATCGGTATTATAGATTGGCTGACCAAAGACACCAAGGTATTATTATCAAAGAATGTTTTAATCTCATTGGTATCATTGTTAAAATCAACAATTCCTAGCGTTTGAGTATAGTTATATCGTAAAATAAATCTGTCATTTCCTTCAATTGGAGAAGTTAAATTAAACGTATAGTCACTTTGTCTTAAATCAGTTTGTGTATTTTCTAGAGTATCATCTAGAATGATATCAAAATTAGGATCAATATACTCTTGAAAAATCGAAATCGTGTATGTACCTGCCGTTGTAACTTCAAAACCTAATGGAATTTCTTCGTTTACATTTTCTTCTAACTCAGGTTTTCCTTGTATTGCATATTTATCTTCATCAATAAAACTGTAAAACTCAATTGCAGAACCTTCATTAACAAATTCACCATCGTATTGGCTTTCATATCCATCTGTAGCGCCTGGAATAAATCCTATTAATATGGAACTAAAACCATTATCACCAGATAGTTTAAACCATGATTTACCTTCATCAGGATTATTGGAGCTTCTAAAAAATTGAGCATTATTACCAACCACTCTATGTGTGTTTTTAAAGGTAACAGTCCCTGCCTGAGATGATTTAGTGAATATTCCTTGTCCAGATGCAATATTTCCAGTAGTTCCAGGAATATTAGAACCCGTAGAATTAAAACTAATATAGTCTGACGCTGAATTATTTACACCTGTAACCGTTTGACTCCAAAAATACATGGTACCATTAAGGACATCATTATTGTCAGCATGGAATGTCAGCCAATCAATAGCTGATGGATAAGGGTTTCCTATTAAATTGAAATTATCTGTTGTACTATTAAAATAAATGGTTTCATCTATATCGCTATTATTAACAGTGCCCGCAAAAGTTCTTGTTAATACACCAGCGTTATTATCGATGGATCTTACAAAATAACCTTTTCCCACCTCCATATCGTCAGACCCAGAGACGCCAACATAGGCAGAAGGGTCTTGGGAAGCATCATATTCAAAAGCCAATATAGCTTCTGGAAATATAGTTCCAATTTCAGAATCCGCTTCCGCAACTGGTGTAGACCATATTGAGAAAAAATCTGGATTACCGTAACTAGGGGTATCTCTTTCTACTATATAAGTTCCTGAACCAGTTAACGCTTTAGTTTCTCTTGTTATTAACGAACCATTATTCTCTACCGTTACTGTGCCATTATTACTCATGTCGTAGGTTACATCTAAAGTACCACCAGCTTGAATTGTTATTTCGGCACCAGCTTGAACCTCTAAATCTCCAGTCTTTATATGCGATGTAATAACGGGATAATTGGACGATACTTGGATAATCGCTGGCTCTTGTATAGCGGCATTTGGCGCACTACTACCAACCCAGTTACTGCCAGTATTCCAATCAGTTGTTGCTGCAGTTGCTGACCAAATAATAGCAGTTGGCCCATTTGCATTATTAACATCTTGAGGGTTGTCACTGCTATCTAAATACGTAAGCGTATCTCCATCAAGTGCTGCAACTAAATCATCGGTACCGACAGTCGTGATGATATTATCCATATTATCAGTAATTTCTGCGAGCGTTCTGACATCATTCCATACTCTAAATCCGAAAATATTTCCTTCAAAATAATATTCGCCATTAGGTGTCCCATTCATATTATCATTAACTATAGTCCCAAAACAATACTCAGCAGAACCAGACGCTGCTGTCCATGTTCCACAATTAGGAAAACGAAGGTTTTCATTTTTATAACCCAAACGAATAGAATTATGCCCCCCAAGTTGATACCCAGAATTATCCGCTTCTAATACACCATCCATATAAAATTTTAATGCATTGTTAGCTGTAGCATTCATTGGATTGGCTGGGTTATTACCAGGTTGAGCATTATCAAACACCAAAGCTATATGATACCAGGTATTGGCAGAAATAGCTTTTCTGTAAAACGTACCTTGCCAATTAGGGGTGTAATCTGCTCTATTATAAGCACCTAAAACTATATAACCATTCTGCACATATAGTATAACTGCCCTAGTACCTCCTCCTTCTTTCATAATTACTTGTCTAGCTGTTGTAGACGTAACTTTAAAATAAGTCTCATAGGTTCGATTATTGGTAGTAGTACTGTTTATATTCGTAGTATTGGGAACGGTAAGATTATCATCTACACCGTCAAAATACATACCATCACCGCTTGGTTGCGCAAAGGACATAAATCCTAAAACATAGATAAATTTGAGTAGTGTTTTCATAACTTTGTATTTTACTATAAATTTAAGTCAAAGTATTTTTTGAAAGAAATATAGCACAGGTTTTAATAAATATATTTTAGATGAAATACACATAAAATCGATGAAATACATTTTCATCGATAAACTACATTCTTTAAAAATCTAATTATGAACCCTTTACTAAAAAAATTTCATTCTATTCCTTTTTCTCGAATAAAAACACATCACTTTTTACCTGCTATTAAAGAAACAATCAAAACTGCTAAATCTGAAATTGATAGCATTATAAATAATAAGGAAACACCATCGTTTAAAAACACCATCGAAGCCTTGGATTTCTCTGGAGAACAATTAGACCGAGTAACAAGTATATTTTTCAATTTAAATTCAGCAGAAACTAATGATGACATTCAGAAAATTGCGCAAGAAGCATCTCCTCTTCTATCAGAATTCAGCAATGATGTTGCTTTAAATGAAGACCTATTTAAAAGAGTAAAAGCTGTTTACCGCATGAAAGACTCTTTAAACCTAACAATCGAGCAACAAACGCTATTAGACAAAAAATACAAAAGCTTTGCTCGTAATGGTGCTAATCTTCCTGAAAATAAACAACTTATTATCAGGGATATAGATAAAAAACTCTCAAAACTAAAACTAACTTTTGGAGAAAATGTTCTCGCTGAGACTAACAACTACGAGTTACACATAACTGATGAGATTGACCTTTCAGGTTTACCAGAAGGCGCAAAAGAAGCAGCAAAATCTCTTGCAAAATCAAAGAACAAAGAAGGTTGGCTAATTACCTTAGACTATCCTAGTTACATTCCCTTTATGAAATACGCCGACAATAGAGTATTAAGAAAGAAATTGTCTCTAGCCTTTGGCGCCAAAGGGTTTCAAAATAATAAATACGATAATCAAGATATTGTCTTACAAATCGCTAAGCTTCGTCATGAGCGCGCTAATGTTTTAGGTTACAAAACACATGCTCACTATGTTCTTGAAGAGCGTATGGCAGAAACGCCCAAAAAAGTTACTGAGTTCTTGAACGAATTACTAAAAAAGGCAAAGCCAGCTGCCGAACGTGAGTTCAATATATTAGAAAATTTTGCAAAAGAATTAGACAATATTGAAAGACTTGAAAAATGGGATAGTGCTTATTATTCAGAAAAACTGAAACAAAAAATATTCAACTTAGATGATGAGTTACTCAAACCTTACTTTAAACTAGAAAATGTAATCAATGGCGTTTTTAAGGTATCTGAAAAGTTATTTGGTCTTGATTTTGAGAAAACTAAAGATATTGATACTTACCATGAAGATGTATTGACATATAATGTAACAGACAAGAAAGGAAATTTTGTGTCACTTTTTTATGCAGATTTCTTCCCAAGACCAGGAAAACGTAATGGCGCATGGATGACATCCTATAAACCTCAATATATTAAAGACGGAAAAAATGAACGCCCACATGTATCCATTGTATGCAACTTTACCAAACCTACCGAAACAAAACCATCTTTACTAACATTTAATGAGGTAACGACTTTGTTCCATGAGTTTGGTCATGCACTACATGGTATGCTTGCCAACACTACATACCCAAGTTTATCAGGCACCAATGTTTATTGGGATTTTGTGGAATTACCTAGTCAAATACTTGAAAACTGGTGCTACGAAAAGGAGGCCTTAGAGTTGTTTGCGACACATTATGAAACTGGTGAGCTAATTCCGATGGAACTAGTTGAGAAGATTAAAGAATCTGCCACGTTTCAAGAAGGTATGCAAACCTTGAGACAAATTAGTTTTGGACTATTAGATATGAGTTGGCACGCAAACGAGTCGCCAGAAACCATAACAAATGTAAAAGCGTATGAATCTAAAGCGTTTTCTGGCACAAAATTATATCCTGATGTTAAAGAAAATTGTATGAGTACCGCGTTTTCTCATATATTCCAAGGCGGGTATTCTTCGGGTTATTATAGCTACAAATGGGCAGAAGTACTAGATGCAGATGCTTTTGAGTATTTTAAACAAGAGGGCATTTTCAATAAAAAAGTAGCTGATAAATTTAAAGATAACGTATTATCAAAAGGTGGTACAGAGAACCCGATGACGCTTTACAAACAATTTAGAGGTCAGGAGCCAAAACCTGAGGCTTTGTTGAAGCGTTCTGGATTGATTGAGAAATGATTTTTTTATATTATTTTTACTCCTCAAAAAAAAGCTGTAATGCCTGAACACTCAATAGATCCTAATAAGTGGATAGACTCTTATTCTGACTACCTTTATAATTATACCATTACGCGTGTAAGCGATAGAGAAATAGCGCAGGATTTGGTTCAGGACACTTTTTTTGCTGGTCTTAAATCCATGAAGAATTTTAAGGGCGAGGCCAGCGAACGCACATGGTTAGTCTCTATCCTTAAACGTAAGATTATTGACCATTACAGAAAAATAAACTCAAATAAAGGTAAAGCTGAAGTACGTACCGCCTACAATAGTGATTCTGAAACCGAAGGCGATTGGTTGGAAGAACGTGTGGCTGATCCTTTTGACAAAACTGCCGAAGATAATCTAGAAAACAAGGAGCTTGGGCTCGCTATACACAGTTGTATTGGTAAGTTACCAGAAAAACAAGCGACTGTTTTTAAAATGAAAACACTTTTAGACTATGAAACGGATGCAATTTGTAATGAATTAAGCATCACTCCGTCTAACCTATGGGTAATTATACATAGGGCAAGAACTGCTATGGCAGAATGCCTCAAACAAAATTGGTTCTAACTAAACCGTTATGAGTAAAAAAAATAACATATTCCTGAGTTGTGATGAAGCAAACCATACCTGCGACAAAACACAATATAACGATGCTTCGTTATGGGAAAAAATAAAGTTAAACCTACACTTAATATACTGCAGCGCTTGTAGAGAATATACAAAAAACAACGCAAAGCTCACCAAATTAATGAGAGGAAAAGAAGTTAAGATAATGCCTAATACAGAAAAAACTAACTTACAAAAAGCTTTTGAAAAAGAATTAGCAAATCATAAATAGGTAGTCCCTACCAAAATGATTAATAGCCAGAAAATCGGAATACTTTCAACCCAAAAGGAAGAAAAGTATTCCGATTGTTTGATTTTAGAAACCACTACTGCAAGTGCCATTAGTGCTATAACAATTATCAATGCTGTAGCATAAACAATTGAGACTTCATCTTTAAAAAATTCTAGAAAGAAAAAAGGAATTAATAAGAGAATACCTATCAACTTAGTTTTCTTGACCCCTATTTGTTGGGGGATGGTCGACAATTTCACACTATCATAGCGCATATCCCTTATCTCAAAAGGAAGCATGACCACTATAACGTAAATAAAACGCTGTAAAACTGTAATGATGACGTCCCAGTTAATTTCAAAATCAGAGTTAAGTAAAGGCAGTATAACAGTTACACAAGCCCAAACAAAGGCAATGACGTAAATCTTTAAACCACTAATTTTTCTGAGATTCATAGATTCATCAAACAATACTTTTTTTGGCAGAAAAGGAATGGCATATAAAAATGTTATCAAGCCCAAAATAGCAATACCATATAGAGTTTTTATTTGTAATTGCAACAAATAGTAACACATTAAAATAAAGCATATAAAAGAAAATATCTGAATGATTTTCAACTCCTTTGTCAAGCTCCGATGATGAAACTTTGCTACGCCAAAATACTTAACAAAATTATAGCCCGTAATCGTTGCATAAAAAATGAAATACAGTACGTTTCCGTTATACGAAATGTTGAAGCTCAACAATGTTACCCAAGACAAGCAATAAACAGCTAAAGCCACATGGATACTACTGTTCAAATAAAATTCAAAAAAACGTTTTATAAGTGTCATTAAACAAAAATAAAGAATGTGTTAATAACACCGTTAAATGGTTAAAAAACTTTGATAAACCACCTTACGAAAACGTTTAATATTACGTAATTTTGGGCTTCAATTTCAATAAAATAAGAATGAATACAGATTCTTTTGCGTTGCGTCATATTGGTCCAAGACAATCTGACCATGCTGATATGTTAAAAACCATTGGTGTTAATTCACTCGAAGAGCTTATAAGCCAAACTATTCCAGATAATATTAGATTAGAAAACAACTTAAATCTAGACAGAGCCTTGAGCGAACTGGAATATTTGGAGCACATTAATGGCATGGCATCCAAAAATAAAGTCTTTAAATCATATATAGGACTAGGCTATCACCCTTCTGTATTACCTGCAGTAATCCAGAGAAACATATTAGAAAATCCGGGTTGGTATACTGCTTACACACCTTATCAGGCAGAAATAGCTCAAGGTCGTTTGGAAGCATTGTTGAATTTTCAAACCATGATTACAGATCTCACAGGTATGGAATTGGCAAATGCATCATTGTTGGATGAAAGCACTGCTGCTGCTGAAGCTATGAGTTTGCTTTTTGCAGTACGCGAACGTGACCAAAAGAAAAGCGGTGTCAATAAGTTTTTTGTTGATTCAGATATTCTACCACAAACATTATCGCTATTGCAAACTAGATCAGCTCCAATTGGCGTTGAATTGGTAATAGGCGATACAGATACATTTGATTTTTCTTCAGAGTATTTTGGAGCCATTGTACAATACCCTGGAAAGAATGGTCAAATCATAGATTTAGGCAATTTTATTTCTAAAGCAAAAAACAATAACATAAAAGTAGCTGTTGCTGCAGATATATTAAGTTTAGTGAAGTTAGAATCACCTGGTCATCTAGGCGCTGATGTTGTTGTAGGCACTACTCAACGTTTTGGAATTCCTATGGGTTATGGCGGTCCTCATGCTGCATATTTTGCGACAAAAGAAGAACATAAACGAAATATACCAGGTCGTATTATTGGTGTAACCAAAGATACTGATGGTAATCGTGCCTTAAGGATGGCATTACAAACACGTGAACAACACATAAAAAGAGATAGAGCTACTAGTAACATCTGTACAGCTCAAGTGTTATTAGCGGTTATGGCTGGCATGTATGCGGTTTATCATGGTCCCAAAGGACTAGAGTATATCGCTAACAAAGTGCATAATTCTGCTACGACTTTAGTTGATGCTCTTGAGAGCATGGGATTATATCAAACAAATACATCGTATTTTGATACCATTCAAATAAAAGCATCAGCTTCTAAAGTAAAAGATATTGCTGAGAAGCACCATGTAAATTTCTTTTATCCAGACGAAGACACTGCATCAATTTCTGTAAATGAAACGACTTCTATAAAAGATTTAAATACTATTGTTTCAATTTTTGCTGAAGCTACAGGAAAAGAGTCTAAATCTATATCAAACTTATCAAATACCGAACAAATCGATGATTCAGTAAAGCGTAAGACCGATTTTCTATCACTAGATGTTTTCAATACGTACCATTCGGAAACTGATTTGATGCGCTATATCAAAAAATTGGAGCGTAAAGACTTATCATTAAACCATTCAATGATTTCTTTAGGGTCTTGCACGATGAAATTAAATGCAGCCGCAGAAATGCTACCATTAAGTTCTCCTAGTTGGGGGAATATACATCCATTTGTTCCAATCGAACAAGCTGAAGGCTATCAAATAGTACTTAAAAAATTGGAAGACCAACTAACGGAAATTACTGGTTTTGCTGCAACCTCTCTTCAGCCCAATTCTGGCGCTCAAGGTGAATACGCAGGTTTAATGGTTATAAAAGCGTATCACGAATCTAGAGGCGACGCACATCGCAATATTTGCTTGATTCCTTCTTCGGCTCACGGTACAAATCCAGCTAGCGCTGTCATGGCTGGAATGAAAGTCGTAGTAACTAAAGCTACTGAAGAAGGAAATATTGATGTTGAGGATTTAAAAGAAAAAGCAGAACTACACAAAGATAATCTCTCTGCTTTGATGGTAACATATCCATCAACCCATGGTGTTTTTGAATCTGCCATAAAAGATATTACTCAAATTATTCATGATAATGGCGGGCAAGTCTATATGGACGGTGCCAATATGAATGCTCAAGTAGGTCTTACCAATCCTGGGAGTATCGGAGCAGATGTTTGCCATTTGAACCTCCACAAAACTTTTGCTATACCTCACGGTGGTGGTGGACCTGGTGTAGGCCCCATTTGTGTAGCAGAACAATTAGCGCCTTTTTTACCTGGCAACCCTATAATAAAAACTGGTGGTAAGGATGCAATTACTGCGATTTCTGCAGCTCCATGGGGTAGTGCATTAGCTTGCTTGATTTCTTATGGCTACATTACTATGTTAGGTGCCAAAGGCCTTAAAGAATCTACAGAAATTGCTATTCTTAATACTAACTATATTAAAGAAAAACTTGATGGCCATTATAGCGTCCTTTATTCAGGTGAAAAAGGAAGAGCTGCTCACGAAATGATTATAGATTGCAGGCCATTTAAAGAGCACGGCATTGAAGTAACAGACATCGCTAAACGTCTTATGGACTATGGTTTTCATGCACCTACGGTATCGTTTCCTGTTGCTGGAACGATTATGATAGAGCCAACAGAAAGCGAGAGTAAACCTGAACTAGATCGTTTCTGCGATGCGATGATATCAATTAAGGCAGAAATTGATGCCGCTTCCAAAGACAATCCAGACAATGTTTTAAAGAATTCTCCTCATACGATGGATTTAGTCACAGCAGATGTTTGGGATTTCCCATACTCTAGGGAGAAAGCGGCATTCCCATTGGAATATGTTAGAGACAACAAATTCTGGCCAACAGTAAGGCGCGTTGATGATGCTTATGGAGACAGGAATCTTATTTGTACTTGTGCACCAATAGAAGACTTTATTGAAGCCTAAAACAGGTTTTGAACATCGTAAAATCAAAAGGTCATTTCTTTTGTCTTTGTTTACATGTTAATATATTCGCTATATTACCGAACTAATAAAGCGCGACCCCTATGAATATTAAGATAACTGGTACTGGAAGCTACGTCCCAGACGTTATTGAAACCAACGATAACTTCCACCAACACAATTTTTTGAATGCTGATGGTACAACTATAGAATCTCCCAACGAAGTAATTGTTGAGAAGTTTAAAGCCATAACTGGTATTGCTGAACGTCGTTATGCTAAGGACCATTTAACATCTTCTGATCTCGCCTTCTTTGCAGCTGAAAAAGCTATTGAAGATGCAGCCATTAATAGAGAAGATCTTGATTATATTATCTGCGCACATAATTTTGGTGACGTAAAACAAGGCGCTATACAAAGTGATTTATTGCCTTGTCTGGCATCAAGAGTTAAGCACAGTTTACGTATAAAAAACCCTAAATGTGTTGCTTACGACATTCTTTTTGGATGTCCAGGTTGGGTAGAAGGTGTGATACAAGCTCAAGCCTTTATTAAGGCCGGAATGGCAAAAAAATGTCTAGTAGTTGGATCAGAGACGCTATCTAGAGTCGTTGATAAACACGACCGTGATTCAATGATTTATTCAGATGGTGCAGGTGCTACCATTATCGAAGCAACTGATGACAAAGAAGGTGGTATATTATCTCATGAAACTGCGTCTTATACTTATGATGAAGCTTATTATTTGTTCTTTGGAAACTCAAATAATCAAGATCTCTGTAGAGATACGCGTTACCTTAAAATGCATGGTCGTAAAATCTATGAATTTGCTTTAAATGAAGTCCCTAAGGCCATGAAAGCCTGTTTGGACGAAAGTGGCATGGACATCAAGGACTTAAAGAAAATATTTATCCATCAAGCCAACGAAAAGATGGATGAAGCTATCATAAAGCGTTTTTACAGGCTATACAAAACTGAAGTTCCAGAAGATATTATGCCAATGAATATTCAAACGTTTGGTAATAGCTCAGTAGCGACAGTTCCAACCGTTTTTGATCTCGTTAAAAGAAACAAACTAGGAAGCCACGAATTAAACAAAGGTGACATAATCATGTTTGCTAGTGTTGGCGCAGGAATGCATATTAATGCAATTACGTATAGATATTAATTTATAGATTTTTACATTTACTGAAAATAGTGTATGTACGAAGGTAAATATCCTCACAAACGTTACAAATTAACTTTGGATTTCCTAAAAGAGCATGTAAATCAAGGCTCTAAGATATTGGACTTAGGTGTAAAAAATCCTTTTTCCAAAATTATGAAAGAAAATGGCTATCCTGTCCAAAATACAGAAGGTGAGGATTTAGATGAAGATTTCTCGTCTGTACTTAAATCTGACGCCGAAATTGTTACTGCATTCGAAATTTTTGAACATCTTATAGCTCCCTATAATATTCTAAAAGAAATAAAAGCTACTAAACTTGTTGCCAGCATCCCAATGCGATTATGGTTTGCGCCAGCCTACAGGAGCAAAACCGATAAGTGGGATAGACATTATCATGAGTTTGAGGATTGGCAATTCGATTGGCTATTGGAAAAAGCTGGTTGGCAAATAAAAGCCAGAAAGCAATGGACAAATCCAGTAAAAAAAATAGGTATTCGTCCAATCTTAAGATGGTTTACTCCGAGATACTATATTGTATATGCAGAAAGGGTTTAACTTTATGCTAAACTTTGTTAGTTGAACATTTACATCGTCATACCAGCTTATAACGAACAAGATACTATTGGTTTAATGCTAGACTCATTAACTAATCAAACTTTTATTCCACAAAAAGTAGTCGTAGTTAATGATAATTCATCAGACAAAACACAAGAGGTTACCGAATCGTTTACAAAAAAGTATTCATGGATTTCCTTATTGAATCATTCATCTTCAAATGAACACATTCCTGGAAGCAAAGTTATTAATGCTTTTTATAAAGGTTATGATTCCTTAGATGAAAATTACGACATTATCTGTAAATTTGATGCTGATATTATCTTACCCAAAAATTATCTAGAAAACCTAATACAGTTATTTAAAAATGATGAATCTATAGGCATTGCAGGTGGTTTGGCTTACATTAAAAAAAATAACTGCTGGGCTTATGAAACAATAGCATCCCAAAACCATGTTCGAGGGCCGTTTAAGGCCTACAGAAAAGCCTGTTTCAAAGACATTGGTGGGATAAAACGTTCGATTGGATGGGACACACTAGACACATTACTCACTCAATATCATGGTTGGAAAGTACAAACTGATAAAAGTTTACATATAAAGCATCTCAAACCAACTGGAAAAACTTACACCCCAAAAAGTAAATATCTACAAGGCGAAGCGCTTTATAAAATGCGCTATGGACTTACATTGACAGTGTTAACCGCCTTAAAAAGTGCTATCAATAAAAGAAGTATATCTTACTTCTTTGATACTATTTCTGGTTATTTTAAAGCAAAAAACAACGACATTAAACCTATGGTTACAAAAAACGAAGGTAAATTTATACGTCAACTACGATGGAAAGGCATTATGAATAAATTTGGCTTATCCTAAATTACCTTAATTTAAATCCTAGTTATTATCTAGTATGATTTTTTTACTTTAGCACTAACAAAATTTCTATGACTTACCTTCACAATATTGGCACCTACTTTTTAATGATTGTAGAGATGTTTCGTAAACCGACGAAATGGTCTGTGATGCGTAATCTCATTCTCAAGGATATTGATGACTTAATTATTGGTTCTCTTGGTATTGTTGCTTTCCTTTCTTTTTTTGTTGGTGGCGTTGTTACTATACAAACTGCTCTTAATATAGACAACCCCTTGATTCCAAAATACCTTGTAGGTTTTGCAACAAGGCAGTCTATCGTGCTAGAATTTGCTCCAACCTTTATGTCCATTATTATGGCGGGAAAAGTTGGTTCTTTTATTACTTCTAGTATTGGCAGTATGCGTGTTACAGAACAGATAGATGCCCTAGAAGTCATGGGAATTAACTCTCTAAACTATTTGGTGTTCCCAAAATTAATGGCGATGCTGCTTTATCCTTTCGTTATCTCAATCGCTATGTTCTTAGGTATTATTGGAGGTCTAGTAGCCTGTGTTTATGGTGGTTTCAGCACATTAACCGATTATATAACTGGTATACAGGAAGGATTTATATCATTTCATATTATCTATGCCTTTATAAAGACATTCGTTTTCGCATTTATATTAGCTACTATTCCATCGTTTCATGGGTTTTATATGAGAGGTGGTGCACTTGAGGTTGGTAAAGCCAGTACGACTTCGTTTGTTTGGACTAGTGTAGTTATTATTGTCGTAAACTATTTTCTAACTGATATGCTATTGAGTTAATGATAGAGGTAAAAGACATACACAAATCATTTGGAGATGCTCATATTTTAAAAGGCATAAGCACCACTTTTGAAACTGGTAAAACCAACCTCATCATAGGGCAAAGTGGTAGCGGTAAAACTGTTTTTTTAAAATGTTTACTAGGTCTATTCGAGAAAGATAAAGGCACTATATCCTACGATGGCAACATATATTCTGAATTAACTGACGACCAAAAACGTGATTTAAGAGCGGATATGGGCATGGTATTTCAAGGGAGTGCCCTGTTTGACTCCATGACTATTTTGGAAAATGTCATGTTTCCTTTAAGGATGTTTACTAATCAACCTAAAAGTGAAATGGAAGAACGTGCAGACTTTGTGCTAAAGCGTGTTAATCTTGTAGATGCTCATAACAAATATCCAGCTGAGGCTTCTGGAGGCATGCAAAAAAGAGTTGCCATTGCTCGGGCGATTGTAAATAAACCAAAATTCTTATTCTGTGATGAGCCTAACTCTGGGTTAGACCCTAAAACAGCTATTGTTATCGATAACCTCATACAGGAAATAACAGATGAATACCAAATTACTACTGTTATAAATTCTCATGATATGAATTCTGTAATGGAAATTGGAGAAAAAATCGTTTTCCTTAAAGATGGCTTGAAAGCATGGGAAGGCTCTAAAGAAACCATATTTAAAACAGATAACAAAGTTGTTACAGACTTTGTTTACTCTTCCAACTTATTCAAGAAAGTTCGGAAAATGTATATTGAAGAGAATCAGTAGTTATTCCCTTTTTATCACTATCTCTTTTTCATTAAGACGTTGCTTCAACCAATCGGACAATTCTTTCTCTTTGATGTTTCTTATGCTATCATTAAGATTTATATCCCACCTAACACCTGCCACGACAACAGTATCAACCTTAATGAAATCTTTAGATTCTAACATCTTAGCATAGCCAAAATACTCAAGCTCCTTAAAACGAATTTTAGCGTCTTTGGCTATAGCTGAAAAAGCTACGCCGGTTTTCTGAGAAGCATTTTGCGCTTCAATTTGTTGATTCAACCCAGTCACATTTTTATTAAGTTCATTTATTTGATTTTGTAAATCTGTGATTAAGTTATCTTTTTTATCTAATTCTGCAATTGCTCGATCGTAGGCACTAGAGATTTTATCGAAACTCCTATTCTTATTACCGTTAATTTCTAACTCAAAATCACTTATCGCATTATAGCCTTTTAACTCATTCTTTAAATCGGTTTCTGTTGCATTTGTAATTTCCCCGTTAAAATATAATGTGATTTTTTTATCATCTTGATTAAGTATCCCTTTCTGAAACCAAAGTTCATTATTAGAATCTACTTCAGAAGCAATAAAACTATTATAATCATTTTCGAAACCGCTCTCTTTGATAAATTTTACAAAAGTCCATATAGCAGGAGCCATTGCTAAAACAGCAAGTACTGATGCCAATTGAGCGATACGTCTTCTTTTCTTAGAATTAGCATATTTAAGCATTGGAAACCTAAGAACCTTCAGTACTATAAACGTTGCTAAAGCAATAAAAATAGTATTGATTGTAAATAAATACATGGCTCCCCAAAAATACTCTGTGTTATGAGCCAATCCATAAGCTGCAGTACACAATGGTGGCATTAAAGCAGTTGCAATAGCTACCCCAAAAATTACAGAGGCAATTGTTCCTTTTTTTGTTCTAGCAATAATTAAAGCCAAACCTCCAAAAAAAGCAATTAACACATCTCGAACATCAGGCTTTGTTCGTCCAAAAAGCTCTGATGTTTCAATATTAGCTGTTGGAAAAAATTTAAAAAACAAATATGCCGTCAATAAACTCAGCACAATCATAGTTGCTAAATTTATTAATGAGCTTTTTAAGGTATCAATATCATTTATCGCTAGCGACATTCCAAGCCCGAGTATAGGTCCCATTAAAGGAGATATAAGCATTGCACCAATAACTACCGCCGTAGAATTTGCATTGAGTCCAACAGAAGCTACCATGATAGAGCATATTAAAATCCAAGCCGTAGCGCCTTTAAAAGGAATATCTGCCTTTATA
>CALDUJ010000091.1 GCA_937923735.1 uncultured Flavobacteriaceae bacterium
AAGCTATAATACTATAGAAATAAGACGCAGAGGACCAATCGGATTCAACAACTAATTTCTCGTGGGTTGTTGGGTGTTGGTTTTTGGGGCTTACAGAAATTACATTATCATCGAAGCTTGTTTTCACACCTATTTCATTCAACAAAGCAAGTGTCATTTTAATATAGGGCACAGATGTAATCTTTCCTTCCAGCGTCAATTTTAATCCATTTTTTAATCTAGATGCTATTAATAACAGAGCAGAAATATATTGACTGCTTACATTAGCTTTTAATGAAACCTCAGACTTTGTCAATTGTTTTCCGAGTATTTTTAATGGTGGAAACCCATCATTTTCCAGATAAGAAATATCTGCTCCTAGATTTCTTAAGGCATCAACTAAAACCTTAACTGGTCTTTCTTTCATACGTTTTGACCCTGTTAAGATAGTTTCTCTTCCTTCTTGTATTGAATAATAGGCAGTTAAAAAGCGCATCGCAGTTCCAGCGTGATGAATATCGATTAATTCTTCCGATGAGTTTAACGCTTTTGTCATTAATTGAGAATCATCCGAATTAGACACATTTTCAATCGCAATTCCAGGAAACAGTGCCTGAAGCAGTAATAGCCTATTAGATTCGCTCTTGGAGCCAGTAATCTGAATAGATGATTGTTTATGTATTTGAGATTTTTTTAATGTAAGTTTCATGCAAAAAATATTCCCGCTTGTGCGGGAATACAAAGTTATTTTAATTTTTTGTTTTTATGGTGCCTATCATGATCTCGTTTTGCTTTCAAATCCAATTTTTTATTAAAAGCCTCTTCTAAATCCACTCCTGTTTGATTCGCTAGACATAAGACTACAAACATAACGTCAGCTAACTCTTCCCCTAAGTCTTTGCCTTTATCGCTCTCTTTTTCGCTTTGTTCGCCATAACGTCTTGCAATAATTCGGGCTACTTCTCCTACCTCCTCAGTAAGCTGCGCCATATTGGTCAGCTCATTGAAATACCTGACACCATGTTGTTTAATCCAATCGTCTACTGCTTTTTGAGCGTTTTGTATGTTCATGGTTGCGCTTTCTTTAGTACTATTTTTTCTGCTTGCTTTTCGGTTAAAAACTTATAAAAATCCTTAAAATAAGGATAGTCTTCAGCAAGTATAAAAGACGAATTTATGTCAAAATTAATGACTAGTTGAAGATATTTTCCATTCTCTTTTATCAAATAGGAAAACTTTCCTACTGTATCATTAAATGAAAAGCCTTCACTTTTTGGTAATGACTCTACTACATAGCCTTCAGGTATCATAATATTTGCCATGTATTTATCTGCAATCGGAAATTGAAAATCTATTGGATAATTTCTTGTTTCCTGTTTAAATGGATTTTCTTCATTTGCTAAAAACAATAACGGCGAAAAATACAATTTATCTCCAATCTCCTCTACAGCGTCAAAAAGCTCATAGTCGTAAGAAGTGACAACAGGGCTGGATAATTCATCTCTATTCTTAACTTGAAGGTTACTAATTTCTAGCTCTCCATTATCTTTTTCCAGATATTTGATATGCTCCTCATGACCAACATTATTAAACTTATTTCTATATCTTAAAGCCTGGTAATCCGTAAATTGACTTCGCACTTTACCACTAATTGATAAATCTTCGTCTATTTTGACATTTAAAGAAGTTATCTCCTTAGAGCTTTTATTTGGCAATAAGTTGACCCATTCAGAGCTTCCATTTTCCCTTATAATACGGCCTTGCCAATTTAATGCTCTAGAGGGGAGTACGTTAGGACGGCTATATTCTTCTGTAGCATCTAGAAATACACTTTGAGTTCCTTCAACCAAACAAACAACATAATTGAACCCTGAACGCGTTGGCAATAGAGGTATCCCATTGTTTTTGGTGCTCACTAAAACTGGATTAGCTTTGAGGCCAGCATGCCTTAACATAGAGGTTAACATAAGATTAATGTCTGCAGAATTACCCACACTTTCTTTATAAGCTTTTTTTACACCTGCATCTGAGGTATAGCCGTAATATTTATTCCATTTCACCTTTGATTTTACAAAATCGAAAATTAAATTCATTTTCTTTTCATTATCAGTAACACCAGAAATTAAGGTATTTACATCATCCTCATAATAATCTTTTTTATCTAATTGGGCTCCAAAATCAGTGTTTTGATAAATTCTTTGTGTTACTTTATCCCAGTCCGTAGCATAATTCTTAAATGGTCGATTTGGGAATTGAACAGATGTTAACTCTAAAATTAATTTAGCTCTATAATTATCTAAGTTATCAACATAAGGCTCATTCTTTAAGGCAGGAATATTATCAGAATCTGAAGAAATAATATTTTTCTTAAAATCAATTTTATTTTCAGAAAAATTGGTTTTTGTATTGCTACGCAAATTTCCTCCAGACCTAGATTTGCTCCTGATGGTTAAAGACCCTCTTCCTTCGGAAGTATTAATTTGGGGATTATAAGCTGCTTTAGGATTAAGTAATTTATTATAGACATAATATTCAGGTGTCTGCATTTTAAATTCAAACCTATTAATCGGTATGGTATACTGAAAATCAACATCATCTACATAAAGATTTGGAGATACAATCTTATATGTATACTCAATAACACTCCCCTCTTTTATGTTAGGCATAGTAAAGGAGCTATTTTTCCAAAACCTATTTGCTTCTTCTTCAAATTTTCCCTCACCTTTGAGTTTATCCTTTATGATTTTTCCATTGTCAAGATTATAAGTGTAGCCCCGAAGGCTATTTAATTCCTCACTACTAGAGCTACTCCTATTGAAAAGACGAATCTTTTTCGTAGCCCAATCGAATCCGTCCTTGTTATATATTTTAATACGCTCATGCACTTCATTGATTTGCTGAAATCCATTTCCTTGGCTATACTGAAATGATATAGATTGCTTTTTATATAATACTGCAGCATTAGCTGAGGCATCATTTACATTCTTTATCTCTTCCAATTCGGCTATTGAGACTTTTCCAAATTTATAATCCTGAGAATAAGTTGCTGTAATAATTAAAAATAAAGCAATAATGGCTAAGTGTTTTTTCATCTGTTAGGTTTTAGTAATCAATACTATTTTAGCTTTATCATGCTTAACGACATTACGCTTAAATTTTCTAAAATCTGCATATTCCGATTTATCATAATAGCCTTTGTTTAGTATGTAGGTTCTTTTGTAAATTAATTGGTTATCTGTATTCTTTTCTATACGCATTACATACGAACCAAACTTGGTCTCTATTAACACAGGTTTTGGCATAGCTTCAACAGATAGTTCTGGAGCGATCTCAATTACAAATTCGTCTTTATCTGTAAAGCCTCTATCTATTTCGAAATCTTGCTTTCTCTCACTGTATCTCGTTGGTATACTTGTTATTTTATTAAACATATTAGGTTGAATTAGCAGCCTGTCTCCACTTTTTGAACCATAGTCTTTTGCAGAAACTTTTATTTTCTCCGTGTAGAGAATTTTATCCTTATCATTTACCAACTCTATATGCTCTATGCTTAAGTTATTGATATTATCCCAATATTCTTTATAATGCAATTTTTGGTCTTTCTGAGTTTTGTTTTCAATTCCCTGATGAAAACTATACTGATACCCAGAACTTTTAATATCGATATTACCTGAAATATTACCTTCTTCATCAATTAATACGTTTGCTTTAGTAAATTGTAAATTATCCTCTGTCTTGTATTCTTTAGTATGCACAATTTTTCCACCTTCAGGCGTAATGATTAAAGCATCTCTGTCATCAGTAAATCCTGCGTTATAGCCGAAAGGACTTGTTT
Source organism: uncultured Flavobacteriaceae bacterium (assembly GCA_937923735.1). Taxonomy (GTDB): domain Bacteria; phylum Bacteroidota; class Bacteroidia; order Flavobacteriales; family Flavobacteriaceae; genus JABABD01. Next base: position 3,815 of record CALDUJ010000091.1, read on the forward strand.
GACTTGTGCATTCCAACCACACATAATCGTCTCCATTTGGCACAGCCAAAATGGCATGGTTTCCTTCTACCCTTGAAAACTCTTTATCAAAATTTGTTATTTCTCTACCTCCATATATCAAAGTGTAATAAGAGTTTACTCCTATATGATTTAACATAGCCTTTGTATAATTACTAAGACCCTTACAATCACCATAACCTAAACGGTCTACATCTCTTGCTTGCATTGGTTTCCAGCCACCAATACCAACTTGTACGCTAACATAGCGTGTCTTGTTTTGCATATATTCATAAACTATTTTGGCTTTTTCTATATCTGTTTTGGCATTAGCTGTTAAGTCTGTTATTTCTTCTTTAACCTGCAAAGGAAGTTCTTGAGTATCTTTTATCAACTTATCATTAACCCACTTTCCAAAGTCTTTCCAATTATTATTCATACCCCTAACGCCTTCCATATCAAACTCAGATAATGTTGCTTTTAAAAAAGGTGCATAGGTTTTAAATGGAGGGCTGTAAGCCTCTGGTTTAATAGACTTAAGATTGGTAGCTTTAAAAGAGTTTTTATCTATCTCTTCAATACCATAATCATCAAAGTTATCAGCCTTAATCTTAAGCTCAATTTCAGACGAATTAACTATTGTATAAGACGAGTTCTCTGTACTAGTATAATAACCTTCTATTGGACGCCAATTATGAATACCTGCAGTAGAACTATAAGTTATTTCAGTTTCAAAAACCACTGTATATGGATAGTCTATTGGTGTATAATTTAAATATTTTATTCGATTATCTAAGTAAAGCGAAAAACCATCCACGGCACTTACATCTTCAAAATCATTTTTTTTAATTTTTTTAATTTCTTCTCCACTAGCATTATATACTCGGGCTTCAAGTTTCCTTATATTAACATTATCGTCATAGCTAACAGAAGCTCTATGCTTTGAATTTCCACTAGAATTTAGTATTGTAACAGCCCTTTGGTTAGTGTATGTCATTCTGTTATAGGCAGAGATATCAAGACTAATATCATTGTACCTCACAACAGCATTTGCATTAGTTAGGAGCTCTAAAGGAATGCTATTTGCGTTTAGCAATTCAACATCTTGAGAGAAAGAATAAGCTGAAAAAAACAATAAAAATAGGGCAGGAAAAATCCTTGAAATCATTTAGTTAGGTGTTGATTTGTGCTAAATATATGTATTTCGATAAGAAAGACAAATTAATTTCGAGCAACGGGCATATTTTTTTAAATAAGCTATCCTAGAAACAAATTAAGTCTAAATATTATGACTCCTTGTTTTTAGTATCTATGATTATTGTTACTGGGCCGTCATTAAGCAAATCGACCTTCATATCTGCACCAAATTCTCCAGTACCTACGGTCTTACCTAAAGCAGTTTCGAATTGTTCAACGAATTGTTCGTATAATGGCATAGCAATATCTGGCTTAGCAGCCTTAATATAGCTTGGTCTATTACCCTTCTTAGTATTAGCATGAAGCGTGAATTGGCTCACAATTATGGCATCTCCTCCGTCAACACTAATTAACGACTTATTCATAACATTATTTTCATCTCCGAAAATCCGTAGGTTCACTATTTTGTTTGTTAACCACTTGATGTCCTCTATTGTATCTTCTTTTACAATACCCACGAAAATCAGTAACCCAGTATCTATCGAGGCAATTTTTTTTCCACCTACTGTCACACTAGCACGCGTTACACGCTGTATCACTGCTTTCATTCCTCATCAAAATTATTAGTTCGATAAACATCCTCCTCTCCTTCGAGAATCTGGACATAGCTTCGGTAACGTGAAGCAAAGATTTCATCATTATCTAACGCCCCTTTTACTGCGCAATGAGGCTCTTTTAAGTGAAGACAATCATTAAATTTACAATCCTGCTTAAGCGCAAAGAACTCTGGAAAATAATCCCCAATTTCATCTCTCTCCATATCAACTACTCCAAAACCTTTTATGCCAGGCGTATCAATAATTTTAGCATTAAAACTTAAGTCAAACATCTCTGCAAAAGTCGTAGTATGCTGTCCTTGCATATGCTGTTCGCTTATTTCTTCCGTTTTTAAATTCAGTTCTGGCTCTATGGCATTGACCAATGTAGATTTCCCAACTCCAGAATGCCCAGTGAACATACTTACTTTACCAGTCATTAACGCTTTTACTTTATCTATATTCTTACCTGTTTTAGCAGATATCCCGATACACTCATAGCCAATGCTTCTATATAGATGCGCTAAGTACTTTACTTCCAACAAAGTATCTTCATTATAAGCATCAATCTTATTGAATAACAAAACAGTCTTGATAGAATATGCTTCTGCAGTCACTAAAAACCTATCAATAAAAATGGTGAATGTTGGCGGGTTGTCTATGGTGACTAATAAAAATACTTGATTAATATTTGAGGCAATAATATGTGTCTGTTTTGAGAGGTTTACGGACTTTCTTACTATATAATTAACTCTATGATGTATATTATGAATAACGCCTAAATCGCCTTCGTGCTTATCATCTAACTCAAAATCTACTTTATCCCCAACAGAAATTGGATTGGTACTTTTAATACCTTTGAGGCGGAATTTTCCTTTAATACGACACTCATAAAATTGGCCATTATCCGATTTAACGGTATACCAACTTCCTGTAGATTTATAAACTACTCCTGTCAAATTATGCTTTTAATAGTTAGATGGTGCAAATTACTTAAAATACATCTTAGAATAACCAAAATAATCCATGACCATTAGAAAATAAATAATGTTTCATTTAAACTTGGTATATTAATTCTTAAATTTATGGTTTAATCAAAAACTCTATATACATGAAAAAATTACTTTTAATCATTGCTATTACTTTATTTGCTTTTGTTGACGCCAATGCACAAGTCGAATACAAAATCATTACAAGTGTAGAATCTATTGTACCTAGTGGTCTTGGTAGATCAAGAATCGTATCTGCATCTGAAGACAGAAATTATAAAGATTTTACGTCTCAGAGAACAGATGACAAGGAGACCGATAAAAGAAACAAATCGGATAGAAGCGAAATTCGTGTTAAGAATTTTGAAGAAACTAAATTATTAAACTTCTATAATATTGGAGGTATTCGTTTTCAAAATATAGCGGCTAATGATGCTGTTTTATCTTCAAAAGTAAATACTATGATTCAAGAAGGTTGGGAACTTGCTTTTGTCACTAGTGCTGTTGAAAGTGCTGGAAAAGGCGATGGTAATGGTATTTTTATTACCCGTTTTATATTCAAAAGAAATAAATAGGCTGAACTTTTTTCGGCACCTCATTTTAAAAATCCTCGCAGAGATGTGAGGGTTTTTTATTTTTAGCACCCAAAAAAACCCTCTCTTTCCAAAGTCTCGGAACAGAAAGGGTTTCTAAATATTCTGAAGAAAAAGTTTCTTAAGCGTCAAACGGCTCTATAGAAACGTAAGACTTATTGTCTTTCTTTCTTGTGAATTTTACAAGACCGTCTACTTTAGCATGTAAAGTATGATCTTTTCCTTGGTATACGTTTTCACCTGGGTGATGTGTATTACCTCTTTGTCTTATGATAATGTTTCCAGCAATAGCAGCTTGTCCACCAAATATCTTTACGCCTAAACGTTTCGATTCTGATTCTCTACCATTCTTAGAACTACCTACTCCTTTTTTATGAGCCATTGTCTTAAGGTTTTTGTTCCCGTTCTACAACGGGACGTTGTGTTATACTTAAGTGGTTATACTATTAAGCTTTACCACCATCTAATTCGTCTTGCCATTTTTTAAGCTCATCCCATTTACCATCTGCAGCTAATTTAGCCTGCTTTGGCCAAGTATCTGTTACATGGTTCCCACGAACACCTGCGATGATTTCAGAAATTGCTGCTGGCTTAACTTTTGCTAGGTCTGCAAATGTTGTAATACCAGCTTCTACCAATGTAGATGCAATCTTTGGTCCGATACCTTCAATTTTCTTCAAATCGTCAGCCTTTCCAGTTGCTTTTTTTGCAGCTGGTTTAGCAGCAGCCTTTTTCGGTTCAGCCTTTTTAGCTGGAGCTACTTTCTTAGCTTCTGCTTTGGGAGCAGCAGCTTTAGTTTCTTTCTTAGGAGCAGCTTTCTTTTCAGCTTTTGCTGGTGCAGCTTTTTTAGCTCCTTTGCTTTCAGCTTTGGCAGCCGGTTTGGCTCCCGAAGCAACAATGCTTTCAATAACGATTTCAGACAATGATTGTCTGTGACCATTCTTTACTCTGTAACCTTTACGTCTTTTCTTCTTAAAGACTATTACTTTATCACCTTTAAGGTGCTTAACGACTTTTGCTCCTACTTGAGCGCCGTTTATAGCCGGGGCGCCTACAGTTACTTTGTCTCCGTCACCAATTAAAAGAACATTGTCAAAAGCGACTTTTTTTCCTTCATCTGTGGCTAAACGGTTAACAAAGACTTTTTGGTCTTTTTCAACTTTAAATTGTTGCCCTGCTATCTCTACAATTGCGTACATAGCGTTAGTTTAAATAATTTGTTCAAAAAATGAGTGCAAATATACACCTATATCCTGAATTTACAAACGCTTTAGCTATTTTGAGGAATATTTCTACTGGTCTTAAATAATTGCATAAAACTTAGGGTTAAGACCACCGTCGTTGCAAAGCCCATAATGGCAACTACAAACGCTACTATACCGATGCTTAATTGCATATTATTAGAAAAAATAGTGAGCAAATTAGATAAGAACTCAGAATCAAATTCTGTGGCGTACAGCAAAAAGAAAGCAGTAAATATCAAGGTTGCAATAAAACCAGTGACTATACCGATGGTGAATCCATTAGTGTATGAAAAGTCTGCTCCTTCTCTTAATTTATATGCTTTGATAGCTTCATAAATACCGAAACCCGTAATAACGCCATTTAATAAACTAAATACTGGATTTGTATGCCATCCAAATAATGCAAGTACCAAAAAATAAGCAATTAAAGAGCCACTAATTGCAACTCCTAACCGAATAGGAAGACTAAGTTTTTTCATAATTAACTGATTTTTTGATGGTTAACAACTAAAGTTCGTGAAAAATCTTAAACATCACCTTTAAATCGATGTTAATTTTTTAACAGTTGTTCTATTAATAACTTATTGAGTTTTATTTTTGTCTTGCTGTAACAAATGCCTGTTACATGAGTCAAACAAGACATATTAACACAAACAATCACACATGAAAAAAGTATTTATTTTGGCTTTGTCTCTATTCATAGGAATGTCGGCAAATGCGCAAAAAGTAGAATTCGAGGAATACAACCTTGATAATGGTATGCATGTTATTTTGCATCAAGACAATACAGCTCCTGTAGCAATTACGTCTGTTTTTTACCATGTCGGATCTAAAGACGAACAACCAGACCGAACTGGTTTTGCCCATTTCTTTGAGCATTTATTATTTGAAGGCACAGAAAACATTGAGCGTGGTAAATGGTTCGAAATCGTATCATCTAATGGAGGATCTAATAATGCTACTACGGATTACGACAGAACTTATTATTATGAAATCTTTCCCTCTAACAGTGTTGAAGTAGGCCTTTGGATGGAATCTGAGCGTCTGCTTCATCCAATTATCAACCAAATAGGTGTTGATACCCAAAATGAAGTTGTTAAAGAAGAAAAAAGATTACGAGTAGATAATCAGCCATATGGGAATATTGTAGCTGAAGTCACTAAGCTGCTTTTTAAAAACCATCCCTATAAAGGAACCGTTATTGGTGAAATGGATCACCTTGATGCCGCCACTTTAGAAGAATTTCAGGCATTCAACAAAAAATATTACGTGCCTAACAATGCCACTCTAGTGGTAGCTGGAGATATCGATAAGGCAAGCATAAAGAAAATGATACAAGATTACTTTGGTCCAATTCCAAGAGGTGAAGATATTCCTCGCAGTTATCCAAAAGAAGACCCTATCACCGAAGTTATAAAAGGTAAGGCTTACGATGCTAATATTCAGATTCCAGCTATATTAGCTGCTTACAGAACTCCTTCGTTTCTAGAAAGAGATGCCTATGTTTTAGATATGATATCAAGTTATCTAAGTGATGGAAAAAGCTCAAAACTTTATAAAAAATTAGTCGACGAACAAAAACAAGCCTTAGCTGTACAAGCTGTAAACCTTAGTTTGGAAGATTATGGGCTTTATGCCTTGTTTGCACTTCCTTTGGGAGATGTTCCTTTATCAACGCTATTGGCTGAGATGGACGAAGAAGTCGTAAAACTTCAGAATCAATTGATTTCTGAAAAAGACTATCAGAAACTTCAAAACAAATTTGAGAACCAATTCGTTAATTCCAATTCTACAATTGCTGGTATTGCTAGCTCATTAGCGGAGTATTATGCTTATTACGGTGACACTAACCTAATAAACAGTGAAATTGATATTTATAGGTCAATTACCCGTGAGGAGATTCAGAATGTGGCAAAAAAATATTTGAATCCTAACCAAAGGGTAGAATTGGAGTATTTACCTAAAGAAAAAGAAAGTAACTAATAATGAAGACACTATATATTATGAAAACCAGAATAATTACATTAATGGTTTTATTGCTTTCAATTAGCATCACTGCGCAAATTGATAGAAGCAAACAACCCGAACCAGGACCAGCACCGACAATTAACCTCGAGGTTCCTGGAGAATTTGAACTTAGAAATGGTATGAAAGTACTTGTGGTGGAGAACCATAAATTACCAAGAGTATCCTACACATTGAGAATCGACAACCCACCTATTGTAGAAGGAGATAAGGCTGGTGTTTCCGAAATATTAGGAGCCATGCTAGGTAATGGTACTACAACAATTTCTAAAGACAATTTTAATGAGGAAATAGATTTCCTTGGCGCAAGATTAAGCTTTGGCCCTCAAAACGCATTTGCAAGCTCTTTATCTAAATATTCGAGCAGAGTATTAGAATTAATGGCTGATGCTGCAATGAATCCTTTATTGACGGAAGAAGAGTTTCAGAAGGAAAAAGAAAAACTTATTGAGAATCTTAAATCTGGAGAAAAAAGTGTTGACCAAGTGGCTGGACGTGTTGGTAGCGCATTATCCTATGGTACTCATCACCCTAGAGGAGAATTCATTTCGGAAGAGACCATCAATAATGTAACGCTTGATAATATTCGTGCTTTCTATCAGAAGTACTTTAATCCAAATAAGGCTTATTTAGTGGTGGTTGGAGATGTAGATATTAAAGCCATTCAAAAACAAGTAAAAAAGCAATTTGGTAAATGGAAAAAATCCATTGATGTTGCAGTAAATATCCCAGTGCCAAATGCTAATGCACAATACACGCAAATTAATTTTGTGGATATGCCTAATGCTGTTCAATCTAACATTTCTATAACCAACAATGTGGATCTGAAAATGAAGGATCCAGATTATCATTCAGTGTTGATAGCAAACAAAATATTGGGTGGTGGTTTTAGTAGTTATCTGAACATGAATCTTCGTGAAGAACATGGTTATACTTACGGCGCAAGATCAAGAGTGGGTACAAGTCGTTACAATGCAGCTCGTTTTACAGCTGGTGCTTCAGTAAGAAATGCTGTAACGGATAGTGCTGTTGTAGAAGCATTGAAAGAAATAAAAAGAATTAAAACTGAAGACGTTGCTTTTAATGATTTAAAGAATGCAAAAGCTAAGTATGTAGGCGATTTTGTATTAGCATTAGAGCGTCCGCAAACAATTGCTAACTATGCGCTGAATATCAAATTAAACAACCTTCCTGAAGACTTCTACACGAAGTATTTAGCAAATATAAATGCAGTAACTAAAGAGGATGTTAAGCGTGTTGCTAACAAATATTTTAAGACAGATAATGCAAAAGTCATTGTAGTTGGTAAAGGTGCTGACGTATTGGAAAATCTTGAAAAAACAGGCATTCCTATCAAATACTTTGATACTTACGCCAATGCGACAGAAAAGCCAGATTATAATAGTGCCATTCCAGAAGGCGTAACAGTAAAATCTGTAATGGAAAACTATCTAAAAGCTGTTGGCATAAAGAGCAAAGCTGCCAATGTTAGCTCTATAATGACTCAATACGAAGCTACCACACCAATGGGAGCAGTTATGCTAGAAGAGAAGCGTTTAGACGGAAAAACAGCTCAAGGTGTTTACATGGGTGGTAATCGAATGATGAGCATGATCATGACTAATGATAAAGCAACAGCCAATAAGCAACCATTGCCAGAAAATATGGCTAATGATATAAAACCAAATGCAGGTTTGTTTATGGAATTAAACCTAGTCGATTCCCCAAAGGCAAAACTTGCTGGTATCGAAAGTGTAAATGGTAGCGATGCTTACGTCATTGAGGTTTCAGGAGAAGTTGTGTCTTTTGTACTTTATTATGATGTTGAGACTGGTCTTAAAGTTAAGGAAGTTCAAAACACAAGTATGAACGGACAAACCCAAAGTCAAGATGCAATTTTAACAGATTACAAAGATTATGACGGACTTAAATTCCCAGAAACTAGAGAAGCCACCATGATGGGGCAATCTGTTACTTTTAAATTAAAAGAAGTGAAAATAAACGAAGGTGTAACTGATGCAGATTTCGATTAATCTCCTTTAGTTAAGCATAAAAAAACCCGAAGTATACTTCGGGTTTTTTTATGCTTAACTAAAGGAGATTAATCGAAATCTGCATCAGTTACACCTTCGTTTATT
>CALDUJ010000092.1 GCA_937923735.1 uncultured Flavobacteriaceae bacterium
ATGTAACAGCTCAAACATTTATAGCTTGGTTTTTTATTGTCATTATAACCATACCAATAGGACTTAATTATAATTTATTCTCTCAGTTTCTAATTATCCCACTCTATGTATACATGGCATTTGTTTTTAAAAAACTATATGGTTTGTCCACCATAAGTATAACACTAAGAACAATTGCATATGCGCTCCTTTCATTTTTTGTCGTGATAATAACCGTAATGATAATAGCAATTGCAGTAGGAATATATTTAGGAGCTACTGGACAAATACCCGCTAAAACTGTTTAAATATGGAATGTAAAAACTGTGATGGTCTTATTTCACTTAGCATTAGTTACTGTCCAAACTGTGGAGCTAAAATTATAAGAAATAGGTTAACTATAAAAAATCTATTTGGGAGTTTTGTTGCTCAATTCTTGAATTACGACAATAAGCTCCTACAAACATTTATTACACTTTTTAAAAGACCCGAAGAAGTTATAAATGGTTATATAAATGGTGTTAGAAAAAAATACGTTAACGTCATCAGTTATTTTGCTATCGCAATTACACTTTCTGGTTTACAGATTTATGTGATGCAAAAGTTTCCTATGGATATGGGTAATTATCTAAATCCGGATCCTAATCTTGCTAAAATCCAGCAAGAGATGAATGAGTCCATTTTTAAGACGGTAAGCGAGTATCAATCTTTAATAATGATGCTCTACATGCCTTTTTATGCCTTGCTTGCGAGGTTGATTTTTTTAAAGAATAAAACTCTCAACTATACAGAAACAATGGTATTGTTTATGTATGCTCAAGCACAGATATCGATTGTTCTGGCTATATTGACGATTATCATTGTCCCAATAGGTGTTTCTATGATGTTCTTTGGTTTAGCTATAGTACCAATTCAAATCCTTTATTTTGCTTATTGTTTGAAAAGGGTTTACAATTTAAGCTTTGCTCAGATATTATTAAAGACGTTGATTTTTTTAATCATATTGGGCATCATATTCGTAATTATAACTGCAGCGGCATCATATTTTATGTACCAATCGGGTATGTTTGATGAAATGATTGAAGCTCAAAAACAAGCACGAGAAGCTAGAAAAGCAGCGGGCATGTTAAGCCACTTCTTTCTTTAAAAACTGTACTTCATAAAGATTCTTGTAATAACCATCTTTCTTTTTAAGAAGCTCTTCGTGTGTGCCTTGCTCAACGATTTCTCCAGCATCCATTACAATGATTTTGTCGGCTTTCTGTATTGTTGCTAATCTATGCGCAATGACGATAGATGTTCTTCCTTGAGTGATTTTATCCGTCGCATCTTGGATGAGTTGCTCCGAATACGAATCGACAGAAGAGGTTGCTTCATCCAATACCAAAATACTTGGATTCGTAACATATGCTCGCAAGAATGAAATCAACTGCCGTTGCCCTGAACTCAGCATCACCCCGCGTTCTTTTACGTTGTAATGATAATCGCCAGGAAGGCTCGAAATAAATTCGTGAATCCCTATTTCCTTTGCAGCATCAATAACTTGTGTTTCTGTAATCTCTGGATGATTCAATGTAATGTTAGACAAAATCGTATCAGCAAACAAAAACACATCTTGTAATACCACAGCAATTTCTTGACGAAGTGATTCGAGAGTCGCATCTTTTATGTCGATACCATCGACGCAAATCGTTCCTTTATCAATATCATAAAATCGACTTAATAAATTAATAATTGTCGATTTGCCCGCACCTGTAGCTCCAACAATAGCAACAGTTTCCCCTGCATTTACATTAAATGATATTCCCTTTAATACTTCTTCATCTTTAACATAAGAGAAATGCACATCTTTAAAAGCGATATCACCATTTAGTTTAGGAATATCTGTGGTTCCAGAATTATCGATTCTAGATTCTGTATCTAATATACCAAACACGCGTTTAGCAGCCACCATACCCATTTGAAGCGTATTAAACTGGTCCGCTATTTGTCGTAACGGTCGGAATAACATAGGAATCATCATGATAAATGCTGTTAAATCCCCAAGTGATGATGTTTTGTCTAAAACCGTATCCAAACCTCCATACCAAGCTATCAAACCAATGGTTATAGATGAAGACAATTCCGCAATCGGAAAGAAAATCGAATTGTACCAAACCGTTTTTAGCCAGCCTTTTTTATGGCGCTCGTTTATGGCTTCAAATTTCTTGTATTCTGTTTCTTCACGTGTAAACAGTTGTAAAATTTTCATTCCAGTAACACGCTCTTGTACAAAAGAATTTAAATTTGAAATTTCAGTTCGTACTTCTTCAAAAGCCTTTTTCATGTACTTCTGAAACAATCTAGTTGCATACAAAATAACTGGCATCATCGCGAAGACGATTAAACTCAACTTCCAGTTCATGAATAGCATCATCATGGATACAACGAACATGGTCAATAAATCTCGTGAAATCATAAACAGACCTTGCCCGAAAATATCAGCAATACGTTCCATATCGGTTACAGAACGTGTAATCAAAACCCCAACTGATGAATTATCAAAATACTTCATCTTAAAGTTAAGCATATGCTCAAAGAGCTTCACACGGACATCTTTCACGATAGATTGTCCTAACCAACCTGCATAAAAAATGAATATCAGCTGACAGACCGTCGCCACTAAAAGCAATCCACCCATCAATAGAATGTATGGTAAAAAGCCTTCAAATTCTTTAGTAACAATATTGTTGTCGATAGCTTGCTGCAAGATATAAGGTCTTAAAGCACTGGCAGAAGCAATCAAAATCACAGAAATCAACACACCAAAAAACACTTTCTTATAAGGTTTTAAAAACCCAAGAAGACGCTTAAAAAGCGATACGTTAAATAACTTTTCTTTTTCTGGTTTAGTTTCAGTCATTTATAAATGTATCCTCTGGATAATCAATTTTTATTAAGTAAAGCCCATGTGCTGGAACAGACGTTCCTGCATTCGACCTATTTTGAGATTTAATAATATCCGTAAAGTCTTTTAATTGTAACTTTCTGGTGCCCACATCAATCATAGTTCCTACAATCGCCCTTACCATGTTACGTAAAAAACGGTCCGCTTTAATAGTAAACAACAAATTGCCATCACGTCTCTCCCACTCCGCTACCATCATCATACAATTATACGTTTTTACGTCCGTATGCACCTTACTAAAAGCCTTAAAGTTTTTATAATTAAATAAAGACTTAGAAGCTTCATTCATAGCTTCTATATCCAAAGTATTTTTCAGGAAATGAGCACTTTCAGTCGTGAAAGGGTTCTTTTTTTCTGAAATAAAATACTGATAAGTTCTGCTTAAGGCATCAAACCGCGCGTGTGCATCGTCTTTAACTTGATGAAGGTTAATGACTGCAATATCTCTTGGTAATAGTTGATTGAATTTAAATACTATTTGCGAATCGGAAATCCTTTCTTGCATATCGAAATGTGCATACATCTGCTTAGCATGCACGCCAGTATCCGTTCTCCCTGCACCAACGACTTCGATATTTTGTTGAAGTACCGTTGACATAGCATCCTCCAAAACGGCTTGTACTGTAACCACATCAGGCTGTTTCTGCCAGCCGTGATAGCCCTTTCCGTTGTATGAAAATTCAATGAAATATCTCAAGTGTAATTGCTATTTTTGTTAGCAGGTGCAAAGATAAGAAACAAATCCCGCTAGATATTGAAAACACCCCTAAAGTCCCCTCAAGGGGACAATTGTTTAATTCAATAGAGAGTACTGTCCCCTTGAGGGACTTTAGGGGTGTAGAATATGATAAGAATAGTAACCCTATTTAACAAATAATAAGATCCCCGCTTTCGCGAGGGCTGAAGATGAAAAAGATACTCCTACTTTCTGACACCCACAGCTACATCGATGATGACATCTTAAAATATGTCAAACAAGCAGACGAAGTCTGGCATGCTGGGGATATTGGTGATTTAAAAGTAACCGATGCTATTGCTAAATTAAAACCTTTAAAAGCCGTTTACGGAAACATAGATGACGCTAAAGCTCGACGCGAATTTCCTTTAAACAATCGTTTTATGTGTGAGGATGTTGATGTATGGATTACCCATATTGGTGGTTATCCTTATCGCTATAACCCAAAAATTAAAGAAGAAATCACAGCAAATCCACCAAAGCTTTTTATTTGTGGACACTCACATATTTTAAAAGTAATGTCGGACAAAAAACTAAACTTACTACACATGAATCCTGGTGCGGTTGGTAAACATGGGTTTCATAAAGTGCGAACCATGTTGCGTTTTACTATAGATGTTAAAGATATTAAAGATTTGGAGGTTGTGGAATTTAGTAAGCGATGAGGATTTTGGAGTTACGCTTAACGGCTCCGTATATGAAAAGTAGTGCAGTAAATAAGCGATAACTTTTCGGTTTAAATACAAGCCGAATTTTTATATTTTACTATTTATCTTTTTTATTGGAAATGGTCAAATTTAAAAATTTGGCTACTTTCCAAAAACGCCCAAATCTTAGTGTTAGCAACGACTTGCGCTATTTTTTATATACATTGTTACCTGTAGTGCTTTCACGCTTAGCTTGTAGAGTTGGCGAAGACATACTCCTTTACAGTTTTGGTGAAGCGTGGATGGCGCGACTGTAAATGTGTATGGCTTTCAGCGTTGGCTTATCGGCTTGAAATTATCACGTTCCATTGCTGTTTATGCTCAAATTTCAATGCGCCATCTTGTTCGACCAAATCAACATAATTCGATATGAACTCGGAAGTATCAGATACTAATCTCAAGTAATAATTCAACGAGTGTACCAATCCGTTGGCAATAACATTACAGCCGTGAATATTCTTAATACGCTCAATTTCGTTGTCTATGTTTTCTTTATCGTTTTCGTCAATGTTTGCAGTTGATAACAAATAATAGCGTTTAACTTGAGTAGTCTTAAACTTTTCAAATGAGCCACGAATTAGTTGAGCCGTTATTGGAATACCAAACTTGACCTCAACTGCCTCAAACTCCTTATCATTTTCATCAACAATATCAACATCGCCAATTCTACCACTTCTTGAATCGGCAGATGTGTGACTTTCAATGTCAAGTAATTTTTTACCTTCAAATCTTTTGGCTTCGTTCATTAAGCATTGGTAAACTGCGTACAATGCTAAAACTGGAAGTCTTGATGCGCCTTCTGATGTATATGATGAGTCAAAATGAGCTTTTAGCAATCTAATAATTACTGAAATAGGTAAGTCGGCAGGTTTTGCCAAATCAATTTCTTGACTGTTTCTCTGCACAATTAAACCTTGAATTAAATAATAAGAACAGTCTTTTGCTAAATCTTTAGTGTTTGCTTGGTCTAAAATCTTTAGAAATGCAGTTTTTAATGTCTTTGGTGTAATGTTGGGTTTATAATCTAGAAAATACGGACTATTTGTTTCAAGACTTCTCGTCAACCAACCAGTTTCTGATGGTGCAGGAAAATTTTTATTTTGAAGAAATGGTGTAATAAATTTTGTGTCAAAGGTTCTACCGGAATAACCGTCTTCCATTTGGGATTGGTGTTTTCTAACGTCTTGTTCTGGAAACAATGATTTGTAAATCATTGAAGTGAAAAGCACGGTAATAACTCCTTTTCTTTTCTCTGAATATTCTAAAATAATATCCAAATTGTCTGTAATTGATTTAGGTAAGCCAGTCTTAATTTCATTTCCAGAGCCAACTAAAGCTAAAGATTCATTATATAGCTTTTCAAGATATTCTTTCGGCTCCATTAAGTATTGTAGTATTAGTTAATAGCTGTTTTTTAATTTGTTTTGCGACTTCCCTAATCATAGGTACAGCAACGGAATTTCCAACTTGTCTATAAAGTTCAGATTTGCTATTTATGAATTTAAATTCACTTGGAAAACCCATAATCTTATAACATTCTTCAATAGTTAGTTTTCTAACTTTGTTTTCGTGCCAAATCCAAAATCTTCCAGAAGATTCTTGCGATGGCAAGGCTGGATGAACTCCTTCTGTAGAATATATTCTATTAGGTTGTTTATGAACTCGTGAAAGATGTTCAGTATCTGGTCTAACACCTGCTTTTCTAATTGCTTTATTTCTGTAGCCAGCGAAAATAAGACCTGAAATCTGCTTTTTCTTTTCTTTCAGAATTGTGTAGGGTTCATCTAAAAATTCAAAGTCATTTTTTTTATCAAGAAAATCTTTAAGAACTGGTTTCGGCAATGTTTCTAACTTTTCAAAATTGAACTTTTTATCAAGATGTCCAATAATAATAATTCGCTCTCGATTTTGAGGAACACCGAAATCAGACGCGTTCAAGACTTTTTTTGATACTTTATAGCCTAATTCTTCTAAATGTTTGATAATAGTTGCGAGTGTTCGCTTTTTATCGTGATAAACTAAATGTTTTACATTTTCTAATAGTACAACTTTGGGTTGTCGTTTTTCAATAATTTTGAAAACGTGATAAATTAGTGTGCCTCTCGTATCTTCAAAACCTTTCATTTTACCTGAAATACTAAAAGGTTGACAAGGAAAGCCTGCGCACAAAACATCGTGTTTGGGAACAATTGCCAAATCTAAATCTGTAATGTCGCCAAAAGGGATTTCGCCAAAGTTAAGTTCGTAAGCTCTTTGTGCGTGATGGTTGAATTCTGATGAAAACACACATTTACCACCAACTTCTTGCATAGGAATTCTAAATCCGCCAATTCCTGCAAAAAGGTCAATAAACTTAAATGAAACGTCTTTTGGTGGCGGAAAAGGAACATCCCAATCAATTGGTAAATAATATTGAAAATCTGGTTCTTCCACAATGTTATACTGCTCGTGTAAATCCTCTAAACAGTATTTTGCATTTTCTCTAAAATGTTGAGAAACACCATTTTTGTGGTTATGGAAGTAATGAGTCAAATGAGCTAATTGATTTTCATTTTCTCTTTCTACTTCAATTTGAAGAGTATCTTTTATGTCGGAATATTTTTTTGCCATATTAATGAGTAAAGAAACCAATTTTTGCAGTTAGTTTAACAAGTTCGTAGTTTGTTTTTTAACAAATTTGTCAACTTTATTTTAAGCGCAAAGGCAGAAACGGCTCTTTTATTTTTGAGCGTTGGCTGAAGCTTTGGAAAAATAAATGTGCTGTTTTAGTGGTGGCTTTTTAGCTCGATGTTCAATGGTTTTACGATTTTCCGGCATTACAGCTAATGTTTAAATATAGACAGTTTAAATTGTCTATATCGAACGTTAAGCGAAGTTAGTTTTTTAGATTTAAAAAGTCTATCGTTAAACTATTCTTAACCAATAAATTATCAACAATTATCACGAAAACCCGCGAAGCTTCGGGGGCAGTGGCATCATAGATTCTTGCCTTCGCAGGAATTGGTTAATTAGGAACCACCAAAACCTCAACTCTTCTATTTTTAGCTCTGTTCTCGTCTGTGTCGTTTTTAACGATGGGTTTGGATTCGCCTAAACCTTTTTCTAACCACTTAAACTTGTTGCTAGGGATTAGTTTTTTCAGTTCTGCGACCACACTTTTAGATCGGGCAAGGGATAGTTTTTTATTAAAGCTAGCATCGCCGACATCATCCGTGTGGCCTTCGACAATTACGTTTCCTTTCTTTAACACCACAATGCTTTCTGCCAACTCCTTGAGTGCGTCTAGACCTTCTGGTTTTAATTCGGACTTCCCGGTCTCAAACAACACTTTACTATCTAGCTTTAAACGCATGGCTGCGCCTATTGCCGCAATAGCATCGACATCCGCGCCTGGTAAGGCACTATGTTGCTTGAGGTCCGTAAGACGTACATAGTAAAACAAATCTCCTGGTTGCACAAACTTCGCAATATCGACTTCGGATACGCCGCCATCTATCTTGCCAACTTTTATCCAAGTGATGCCGTCTTTGGAAATTTCGAGGTTTGTGGGCTCTACTTTTCCTATTTCGAAAATGTACAAATCAGGTCCGTTAACATCGGTTAGGGCATTATCTGTAAATTGTACGACTAGGGTTCCTGCTTTGCCTATACTGTATTCGCCTGTTACAGTCATCGCGCCATTATCTTCGATAACATCGGGTGTGCCGATAACGTTGTTTAGGTTCAGCACATTTAAATCTGGATGGTTGGCTTTTATTACTTTATCAGCAAAAGATAATCTGCCTAAAGGCAAATAGACTGCCGACCGCACTCTACTACTAAAAAAGGTTTCGCCTACGTCGTCTCCGAAGTATAGGTCTGGGTTCAATTTTTTAAAATCGTTTTGGGCTACCTTAGCTTTTTTCGCCATTTGTCTTAAGGTAAGATTTCCTGATTTTATAAAACGCTCTAGTCTGGATTTGTATTTGGGGCTTGCTTTAAGTGTTCCCGAATTGTAGGCCTCAAGCTGTTTCTCTATAGCATCTATAAATTCTTGAGCTTCTTTTTTACTATGAAGATTAGTCGATTTATTAGATAGCACTCTTAATCTATAACCTTCATGGATATTAACATATCGATTAAGGTATTTAATGTCTTTCTCGCTTAAATTAGAAACCAAATCTGTGCCAGACAGTGCGTCTACTTTTTGTAATTTTTCTGGTGTAATGTCACGTTTTAACTCGTCTTGAAACATTAATAATGCTTCTTCTATTGAAACACCTGTAGGTGTATTTTTAGACCTGAGTTGCTCTAAAGTAATATCACCTTTTAATGGGAACTTGCGTTTAGGCTCTCGCTTTTTATTATTTAAAGCGACTTGTTTTATGAGCCTCTTTAGCGTGTCTGAGTTATTTAGTTTCTCTTGATATTCTTCTTTAGGTATATGACTTAATTGAAACAGCTTTTCGATTTCCGTTTTATCTATGGATTGAGATGTGGTAGGTTTTGCCTCAGAATCTTTATTTAAGACTTTATTGAAGTCGTTTATAACGTCTTTAATTTGTTCTGTTGTCTCTGTATCCTCTTGCTGTTTTTGTGACTCCAGTGCTTCTTGAGTTTCTGGAATAGTAGATTTGGGTCTTTTAGAATCTTCTTTACAAGAATTAAAAACTAATAGCATCACTAAAACTATGGCGTAGTTTTTCATTTGCAGATTATTTGGTTAAGTTCTCAATAACTAATCTTCCAGCTTTAATTAAATCTTCTTCAGCTTCCATACATGATTGCTGAGATTTTTGCTTTCCATGGTGAAAAACAAACGTAAAAGTCACATTTCCAACTCTAACACCAAGGTATTGCTCCCTGTAATCCTGACTTGTATTGTACCCTATATAGGCCTCATCGCCCAACCCAGAAATGTCTTTAGCTTCTGAACCGCCTAGTCTCCTACTCTTTGTTCTGGTAAACGTTTTTTTAAAAATGTTTTTAGCTAATTCTGGTTGTGGTTCTTCGCCAAATGGTTTTTGGAAATCTGCAAAGGCTATACTAAAATCGATATTTTGATAACCATTTTCATCATAAATCTGAAACTGGCAATTTGTTTCGGTATCTCGTACTAATCTATATTTGGGTGTCTTTTTTGCTGTAAAACAAAACGATGAGAAATCGATACCTGCAATAAAATCGTCACAATTCCCTTTTTTAACATAAGTTACTTCATTCTCTTTTTTAGGGGTATCGCTACTCGTTACTTTATCTATGTTCTCAGTTTTGGCTTCGGTTTTTGTTTCAGCCTTTGTGTCTTTACCACAAGAGCTTAATGATAGACATAGTATTAGGCAGTATAAAAATGTGTTTTTCATGTTTCTTATCGCTTTAGGGTTCTAATTATTTTATAAGTATCTCCCTTTTTTAAAAGTATTGGCGTTTGACCTCTACCATAATAATCCGCAGGCTTCGGTTTATTTTTATGGAGATTATAATTACTGCTTCCTTTCTTGTTAGCATCTACTAATCGCCATGCGTCTTCGGTTAATTCAACAGTAACTTCATAATCGATGTTCACCAACTCTCCATTGGTTGAAGAACTACTTCCCGTCGGTTTATTTATTTCCCGAACATCTTTAACCTTTAGCATATCCTTAGAAGCTTTTTTAACTTCCATTTCGAATAAACTCTTTAAATCTGATTCGGTTTTAGTAGTAGCACCGTTACAACTTATTAATAACATCACTAACAAAACAGATACTCCGTGCAAGTATGATTTCATAGGTTTATATTTTTATAACTAGTTCTGCCTTAGTTATTTTAAGGCTTGGGTTTTTTGAGGCAATTAAAATTCCTTTGATGGTATAAGCACCATCTTCTTCTATTTTGAGTTCGTGATTTTTACCTGAAAAGCTCCATTTTGTTTTACCCATGATATCAGACTTCAATTCGCCTAAGGTTATGTTCTTGTTGGTTGGGTCAATTTCAAATTCAGAAATTTTGGTGCCATTTTTAAAAACTTTCACTCTAAATCTGAGTTTAACATCGTCTTCATATTCCATATCCATATCAGACCAGAATGCAATTTTATCGTCTCTCTTTAAGTCTAAAGTAATTTCATCATCAAAGATGTTTGTCCCTCCTGTACTTACATTATTAATTTCTAGCCTTCCTATTTCTTCACCAGTTATAGCACTACAGTTTATTAAAAATAGTGGCAATACAATTACAGCAATTAGTTTTTTAAGCATATTAATATCCCATGTTTTGATACTCGTTCGAGTTGATTTTGAAGTCGGATGTTTCAATCAATAAGCATTTCATAATAATAACATGTGGTTTTCTTCTAGAAGTGTCTATCATTTCCATCTCCATAGCCCAGCCATCTAAATCTTTCATCCATTCTTGATTATTGCTTTTATTCTTCTTGTCGCTGTATAAAGTGCTTGGAAAACGAATATCTACGTCCTTGGTTACCCAAATGGTGGCCGTCATATCTTCGCCTGTCATTTTATATTCTTTACAACTATAACCTAATATCGTCTTGGTATTGCCTGTAGCCTTAATATCAAACACAGGAGCTTCGTTATTAGTATAATCTGTTTTAAATGAGATACCCATCTTCATTTTCTGGCCACCATTTTCCATATAGGTAAACATTGCCTCACGACCAGCATCGTAAACCATAATAAAATCATCCTGAATCCTTTCATCCTTAATTGACATCCCAAAAAAATCGTCAGACTTAGGTAGGTAATAATCAATGTCCATTTCCTCTTTTCCAGATTTCATATACATGACTGCTTTGTGATTAAACACATAGCTTTCTGCTGGATCTACTTTAGAAAGAACCGGCGTGCTCATACCACCTTTTTTACTATTTCTTTTATTTGTTTTCTGTTTATTAAAAGTAGAATCGAAAGCCTTCTCGGTTTCTTTAGTTGTTTTTTGTTCTACTTTTCTTTCTACTGCTTTTTCTGCAGCTTGCTCAGCTTTCTTTTTAAGTTTTTTAAAGAATTGCGCATTTGCAGTTCCTGCAAAACATAGCATGAAGGTGAGAAATAGAGTTGTCTTTTTCATTTTAGGGAATTTTAGATTTAAGAATAAAGGGGATTTAAAACAATTAGTAACTCGTTTTGTTTAAAACAAACTTACTGCAAAGTTTTATCCAGATTTGTAATTAAGGCAAGTGATTACTTAAGATGTTGCGACATTTCGCGAATTGACCTTCAGTAAGAATACGCTAATTAAGCTATTAGGCGAGAAATGAGCTTGTAGGGCGTCTCATTATATTTTGCTAGGAAGGCGCGCTCAAAACTTTTTTTAGATCCAAACCCAGATGCTTTTGCTATCTCTTCAATTTTGTAGTGTCTAAATTTACTGTCGTTTTGAATACGGTTATAAGTATACTCAACCCTTAAATCATTAATAAAAACTGAAAATGACTTCTTATAATTTTCATTAATGTATTGACTTAAATAGCGCTCAGATGTTATCTGATTATCATTACAAAAGGACTTTCGAGTAATGTTAGACGTTAAAAACAACTGTTGCGCTTTAAGTTTATTGATAGCTGTTTCTATTTTTTCAATTTCGCTATCGTTGATAACTATTTTTTTGCCAGGTGTTTTTACAAGAGAACTAAATGCCTCCTTATACTTCTGCTTGCTTTTTAATACGTAGTAAACTCCAAATAAAATTAAAAGGAGAACAATCAAACCAAAAATTAGATAGTTTCTCCTGCTTTTAGCTTTCACATTATTTAGCTCTCTCTTTTTTTCTATGTCGTATAAATCTCTATATTTTTCAATCGAAAAACTTAAAGAATCACTTTCTGCCTCATTGTAAATTTTATGATAGGCATTTGCCTTTTCTTGTTCTCCAAGTTTTTCATAAACCTCAATGAGTTTATTTGCAGCAACCTTAATTTGTTCTGGGTCTTTGGTTTCAAAAGTTAGTTTTAAAAACTCTTCAAAATATGTAGTAGATGTTCTTAAGGAATCTTGTTTTATCAAACACTCTCCTATCATGGAATAGGCATAGCTTTTTGAGTTTAAAAAGCTAGTGGAGTCCCTTATAGTTTTAAAGTTTTGTTCTTTACATAGCTCATAATTTTTATTGAAAAAATTATACTGCATTGTAACATGGTCTGTTACTCTAGCGTCTAAATCTGAAGTACTTGTTATTTTATAAGCTTCAGTTAAAGATTTTCCTGCACTTATTGAGTCTTTTCTGCCTAAATGAAGGTCAGATAATAAAAGATGTGTTTGTACTGTTAAAGAAGCATCTTGATTATTCTTAACAACTAAATCAAAATACTCGATGGATTTGTCGTAGTCTGAAATAGCCGAATAAATAACACCAATCATAAAATTAAATTTTACTCTTAGCTTATTATCATCAATGGTATCTAATGAATTGAATGCTTGTTGTAAGGCTTCATCATATGCAGACTGCATAAATAACACTTTCACCAATTGGTAATTAAGCGCGCTCCTATCTTTCTTTTGGCTCAGCTTATCTAAATTAGTTTGAATGTATGTCTTTGCAGAATCTAATTTAGCTTGGGAGATATAGTAATTTATCTTTTGTTGAATAGCATCTTGACTTGAAACTACATTAGCAGCCAATAGAAAAATAAGTATTAAAAATAGTTTTAGTTTAGTCATTAGTAACAAAAATCGTATTCCTTAGTCACTTTTCATATTTTAAAAGCACTTTTTACATCAAAAAAATGCTCATCATATTAAACATAAGATACTATCGCTATAGACGGGATTAGTTCGACTAGCTATTTTTTCTCAGCAAAACAGAGTCTCACAAAAAAATCCCGACGAAGCTAAGCCTGTCGGGATTCACGCACTAATACTACTAAGATGTTAGGTTTATCGTAATCTATCTACAGATTTTACGAGATCTTCATCCTTTTTTATGGCCTTATTGGCTAATACCAATAACACGATAGATAAAATAGGAAGCAGGATCCCAATACCTTTCTCAGAGACATCAGCCTCTCCAGATACATTTAGAGATTGATAGACGAAAAATCCTAGTAAAATAAAGTTTAATAAGATATTTAGGCGACCCAATACAAATTGAGTCTGTCTGTTTTTATAAATAAAAACCGCTGCTATGGAGAAAAAAGCAGACACCAAAAACAAGGCAAACACATAATTGATGTCGTCGGCAAAGATTTTAAGACCTTCTTTATTAGTCCATAAATGAAACACATATATCAGCCCTGCAGAAATCCCTGCAGACAACAATAAATAAATAGTTTGTATACGCTGTATCATTTTTAACAATTTCGGTTACAAAAATAGATGTTT
Source organism: uncultured Flavobacteriaceae bacterium (assembly GCA_937923735.1). GTDB lineage: Bacteria > Bacteroidota > Bacteroidia > Flavobacteriales > Flavobacteriaceae > JABABD01. The sequence continues at coordinate 13,666 of CALDUJ010000092.1, forward strand.
CTTTTAAAAAAACATAGGTTAGAATTTAAAATAATGTCGTATAATTGCAATAACAATTCAGCAAATTACCCGTTTGAATTGTGAATCTTCTTAGATTTCAAATCAAAATTTCTTCGGAATAATCAATTTTTCAGATTTATAACATAAAAAACATTCAATGTTTGAAATTGCACAGTTAAAGGAAAAAAAGCTTCCTGAATTACAGGATATTGCTAAAGAACTCAATATCCCTAAGTATCGAACGCAAAAGAAACTAGACCTTGTCTATAAAATTCTTGACTATCAGGCGGCTAATCCTAAAGCAGTTGAAAAACCTGAAACCAAGGAAACTCCTCAAAAACGAGAGCGTAAACGTGTTGAAAGACCAAAAAGTCAAGAGGAAAAACCTCAGCCAAAACAGCAACAAGTGCAGGAACCTCAGAAGCAACCGGGCAACCAGAAGCAAGACCAAAATAGAAGTTCTGACAATGCACAGAAAGAAGCTAAGGAACAGCCAAAACAGCAAAATAGTAATAACAACCAGAAAGATAATAACCATAATCGTCAGCGTAACGACAATAACAAACGCAACGATAACAGGAACAACAATAATAACAGAAACCAAAAACAAGGCCCTAACGGTAATAAAGATAGCCGCAACAGATATAAAGAACCTGATTTTGAATTTGATGCCATTATTGAAAGTGAAGGTGTTCTCGACATCATGCAAGATGGGTATGGTTTCTTAAGGTCTTCGGATTACAATTACCTATCCTCTCCAGATGATATTTATGTATCACAATCTCAGATTCGTTTATTCGGATTAAAGAAAGGCGATACTGTTTTAGGTCATGTAAGACCTCCAAAAGAAGGCGAAAAATATTTTCCTTTAATTAAGGTTAGTAAAATTAATGGTCAGAAACCAGAAGTGGTTAGAGATAGAGTGGCTTTTGAGCACTTAACGCCATTATTCCCTCAGGAGAAATTTAATATTGCTGAAAAACAGGCTACAATTTCTTCTAGAATCATGGACTTGTTCGCACCTATAGGTAAAGGTCAACGTGGAATGATTGTGTCACAACCAAAAACTGGTAAGACGATGTTACTTAAGGATGTTGCAAATGCTATCGCAGCAAATCATCCTGAGGTATATCAGATGATATTACTAATTGATGAGCGTCCAGAAGAGGTTACCGATATGCAACGTAATGTTCGTGGTGAAGTAATTGCATCTACGTTCGACAAGGAAGCGCATGAACATGTAAAAATCGCTGATATCGTTTTAGAAAAAGCAAAACGTTTAGTAGAGTGTGGACATGATGTCGTGATTCTTTTGGATTCTATTACACGTTTGGCAAGAGCCTACAATACGGTACAACCTGCATCTGGAAAGATATTAAGTGGTGGTGTAGATGCTAATGCATTGCACAAACCAAAGCGTTTCTTTGGTGCAGCCAGAAATATTGAAAATGGTGGTTCTTTAACTATCATTGCTACAGCACTGACTGAAACTGGATCTAAAATGGATGAAGTTATCTTTGAAGAATTTAAAGGTACAGGAAACATGGAGCTACAATTAGATAGAAAAATATCTAACCGTAGAATTTTCCCTGCAATTGACCTTACTTCGTCGAGTACACGTCGTGATGATATATTATTGGATGAAGCTACGATTCAGAGAATGTGGGTGATGCGTAAGTATTTAGCCGACATGAACCCTGTTGAAGCTATGGAATTTATTAACGACCGTTTCAAGCAAACCAAAAACAATGAAGAGTTTTTGATTTCGATGAATAGTTAATCTTCTCTGTCGCAAGCGACACCTCTCCAAAGGAAAGAAAAAATGTAAAAATAGGCTTCTAAATTTAGAAGCCTATTTTTTTTACTAAAGGGCAAACTCAAGGGTAAAAAAAAGACCTCTCATTTGAGAAGTCTTTAGTAATTACTTAAAAAAAGTAATCTTAATTCTTATAGTGCAGCGACGTGCTTAGCTAATTTAGATTTTAAGTTAGCAGCCTTATTATCGTGAATAATATTATTCTTAGCTAATCTATCAATCATAGATACAACTTCAGGAAATAGTTTCTCAGCATCCTTCTTTTTTTCTAAATCACGTAATTTCTTAATTGCATTACGAGTAGTCTTATGCTGATACCTATTTCTAAGTCTCTTAGTTTCGTTGCTTCTAATTCTTTTTAATGCTGACTTATGATTTGCCATTTTCTTTGTTTATTTAAACTTGTAGCCCGTAGGGGAATCGAACCCCTCTTACCAGGATGAAAACCTGGCGTCCTAGCCGATAGACGAACGGGCCATTATTTCAATAAAAACCCATTATGGATCTTTAGCGGATGCAAAAATACAACTATTTTCAACTCTTGCAACACCTTATTAAAAAAAATTAATAGGCTTTTGCAAATAATACTCTTTTATTAGATGGGTTGCCTGTATAAATACATTTTCCAGACTCCTCTTTGGCATCCATTGGGATACATCTGATTGTCGCTTTTGTAAGCTCTTTGATTTTATTTTCTGTTTCTGCCGTGCCATCCCAATGTGCTGAAATAAAACCAGTTTTAGTTTCTAGAACTTTCTTGAACTCCTCAAAATCATTTACTTCAGTGACATGTGCATTTCTGAAATCCAATGCCTTATTAAATAACATTTCTTGCATTTCAGTTAAAAGAGATTCAACAGTGCCTGTAATATCCTCAACGGCAACCGATATTTTTTCAAATGTATCGCGTCGGGCTAATTCAACAGTTCCATTTTCCATGTCTTTTGGTCCGATAGCGATTCTTAATGGCACACCCTTTAATTCATGTTCAGCAAATTTTGCGCCGGGTCTATGAGTAGTTCTGTCATCTAATTTTACAGAAATTCCTTTATTCCTGAAATCAGCCATCAACCCTTTTGCCAATTCTCTGATACTTTCTAATTGCTCATCCGTCTTATATATAGGCACAATCACTACTTGAAATGGCGCTAAATTTGGAGGCAATACCAATCCACTATCATCACTATGAGTCATGATTAATGCTCCCATTAATCTTGTAGACACTCCCCATGAAGTAGCCCATACATAATCTTGTTTACCTTCTTTAGAAGTAAACTTGACATCAAATGCTTTTGCAAAATTTTGTCCTAAGAAATGAGAGGTTCCTGCCTGCAATGCTTTTCCATCTTGCATTAAAGCTTCTATACAAAAAGTCTCTTCGGCACCAGCAAAACGCTCACTTTCAGTTTTCACCCCTTTAATGACTGGGATTGCCATAAAATTTTCAGCAAAATCTGCATAGACATTATTCATTAACTCAGCTTCATCTAACGCCTCTTGCCTAGTCTCATGAGCCGTATGCCCTTCTTGCCAGAGGAATTCTGCAGTTCTCAAGAACAAACGTGTACGCATTTCCCAACGCACCACATTAGCCCATTGATTAATTAATAAAGGTAAATCTCTGTAAGATTGAATCCATCCTTTATACGTATTCCAGATAATAGCTTCACTTGTTGGTCTTACAATAAGTTCCTCTTCAAGTTTAGCATTAGGATCAACTCTTAGCTTACCTTCCTTATCTGGGTCGTTCTCTAATCTATAATGTGTTACTATAGCACATTCTTTAGCAAAACCTTCCGCATTTTTCTCCTCAGCTTCAAACAGGCTTTTTGGTACAAAAAGTGGAAAATAGGCATTTTGATGCCCAGTTTCTTTAAACATTCGATCCAATTCCGTCTGCATTTTCTCCCAGATAGCATAACCATAAGGTTTGATAACCATGCACCCACGAACTGCTGAGTTCTCGGCTAAGTCAGCCTTTACAACCAGTTCGTTGTACCATTTTGAATAATCTTCTGCTCTACTGGTGAGATTTTTGCCCATATTAGGTTTTTTGGCACAAATGTTGTGACTGTGTTAAATAAAAAAATAGTTCAGCAAAACTAACTATTTTTGTTATGTTCAACAATTAAATTGAAGAGATATGCAACTTTACAATTACTTACAACAAAAAATGCCATTAGTTGCAGCTTTAGGCGTTTTATTCGGACTTTCATCTTGCGGGTCCTACCAATATGCAGGATACGATGATGATATTTATGGTTCATCAGAACGCCGTGTTGAATACACAGAGCGACCTACAACTACAGATAGAGATGTAGAACAATCCAACAATACTTACTACAAAAATTATTTTTCAGAGAAATCTCAGGAACTTGATGCTTTAGCTGAACAGAATGAGATTTTTACAGATATAGACTCATACGAAGGTAGCTATTCTGAAACTGAAAATGACTCTCTTCAATTCAATCCTCAAGGCTTTGCTGGCTGGGGTCAATCTAATGACCAAGTTGTTGTTAATGTTTATAACCGTGGTTTTAATGACTGGGGCTGGGGTCCTTGGCAAAACTGGGGTTGGGGATGGAACAACTGGGGTTGGAACAATTGGGGATGGAACCGATGGAATCGCTGGGGTTATGGCTATGGCTGGAACAACTGGGGTTGGGGAGGTTTTGACCCATTCTGGTGCCCTCCTTACGGTGGTTTTGGTTACGGATATGCTTACGGAAGCCCTTTCTGGAACAGAGGTTTCTATAGAGGAGGATTTAATAACCGATATGGAAGAGGTGTAGCTTACAACACTGGACGTCGAGGTAGTTTAAGCAATAGAACCCTATCTACTACAAATAGAAATGGATATTCCATAACTAGAAGAAATAATGCTACTACAAGAAATTCAAACTATAACTTGAGTAGAAGAAATTCCACAAGTTCTAACAGATCTGGTGTTACTAGATCTAGAAGAAATACTAGCGGAGATGGTGTTAGACTAAATACACCTAGAAGAAACTCTAATGGCGAAGGAAGACCAAGAGTTATTCCAAGAAGAAGTTCTTCTCAGAAAAGCGTTAGATCTAACACATCTAGAAGAAGCTCCAACAGTACTATAAGACGAAGCTCACCAAGCAGGTCTTCTGGTAACATGTCGAGAAGTAGTTCTTCTAGAAGTAGCTCAAGTATGTCAAGATCGTCTAGCAGTAGATCATCTTCTGGAAGAAGCTCAGGAGGATCAAGAGGTGGCGGAAGACGTGGAAATTAATCACGCAATCAAACTTTAGCATTTAATAAAACTGTATATGAAAAAGTCATTATTACTATTCATAGGTATACTATCTA
>CALDUJ010000093.1 GCA_937923735.1 uncultured Flavobacteriaceae bacterium
TAAACTATCCCCCAATTTAATTACCACATCACCTTTTTGAAGCCCTGCTCTTACTGCTGGTGTATCTTCACGAGTGCCATCAATGCGCATACCTTTTCCGTCAAATAAATAATCAGGCACTACACCAAGTCCAACTTTAAACCTTGGTACCTCGTCGCTTTCGTTTTTCGTTTTTCTAAAAGTGAGTTTGTCGCTTTCATTTAAATCAGAAATAATAGAAAATATGTAATCGGAAATAGCGTACATGCCTTCATAATTCAATTTATCTGAATCGTCTGAAGGTTTGTGATAATCTTCATGCTGTCCAGTAAAAAAATGCAGCACTGGAATATCTGCTAAATAAAAAGATGTGTGATCTGAAGGGCCTACACCAGATTCTCTCTCCACCAATTTAAAATCTCCTTTTAAAGTATTCAAAGTTTGAGAAAATCTAGGAGATGTTCCCGTGCCATATACTGCCAAAGTCTTGTCTTCCTTTAGTCTGCCAACCATGTCCATGTTAATCATGTAATTCACAGCCTTCGTGTCAATAGTTGGGTTTTTCACAAAGTAATTAGAGCCCAATAAACCCATTTCTTCTCCAGAAAAAGCAATAAATAAATAGTTGTTGTTTAGGTTCTTACCCTTTAGCTTATTTGCTAAATTCAGCATTACCGAAACTCCGCTGGCATTATCATCTGCGCCATTATGTATTTCAGTGTCTCCACGATGTAAAGAACCATCACCTCCCAAACCTAAATGGTCGTAATGCGCCCCAATAACAATTGTTTTGTTCGCTCTATTATCCATAAAACCAATAACATTGGTACCTGTGATTGTGCTGTCGGAATTAATAGTGACATATTCAGTGTCTTTATGCGGGTCTGTTTTAGGAAGAAAGGTAAACTTCTGTAAATATCCTTCTGTCCCTTTTGCATCAAGCCCTAAGCTTTTAAAACGTTTTGCTATGTGCTTCGCAGCTTTCATCTCGCCTTCAGTTCCCGTAGCACGACCTTTTAATTCGTCACTAGCGAGGTAAGAAATATCTTCTAGAATCAGGTTTTCTAAAACATGTTCTTTTTTACAGGAAAAAATCAATAAAAAAAATACAAGGGCAAATAGTTGTTTCATCACAAATACAGATTAATTTTGTACAAAATTAGGCATTAAAAGCCATATTAGTATTGCTTATGAAAAATCGATTTTATATACTTCTTATTGCTATTGCTATTTTCTCTTGTAAAGAAGAACAGGCTGGTTACGCAACTACAAAGGCTCAAGAACTTGTTAAAACAAACAGTGATTTAATCTACCCTGAAGAAACGCATTTTAAGTCTTTGCGCCAAGTTACTTTTGGTGGCGATAATGCCGAAGCATACTGGAGTTTTGATGACAAACAAATTGTTTTTCAATCTAACAATGAAAAATGGGGAATGAAATGTGATCAAATGTTTTTAATGAATCGTGATGAAACATTTGACAGTATTATACCCCCTATGATAAGCACCGGTAAAGGAAGAACAACTTGTGCTTATTTTTTACCTGACAATAAGCATTTTGTATATGGTTCAACCCATCTCGTGGATGAAGAATGCCCAGAAGTACCGCTTCGTAAAAACGGAAAATACGTATGGCCCGTTTATGATAGCTTCGACATTTTTGTTGCAGACTTAGAAGGTAACATTACCGCTCAACTCACAAAAGAAACTGGATATGATGCAGAAGCAACAGTGTCTCCTAAAGGTGATAAAATTGTTTTTACCTCTATGAGAAGCGGTGATTTAGAATTGTACACCATGAATATTGACGGCACTGATGTTAAGCAAATAACGGATGAATTAGGCTATGATGGCGGTGCTTTCTTTTCGCCTGATGGAACAAAACTGATTTTTAGATCATCTCGCCCTAAAACCGAACAGGAAATAAAAGATTATAAAGATTTGTTGGCTCAAGGTTTGGTTATGCCAACAGACATGGAGTTATTTATATGTAATGCTGATGGAAGCAACTTAAAGCAATTAACTTTTTTAGGGAATGCTAATTGGAGCCCATTCTTCCATCCTTCAGGTAAAAAGATTTTATTCTCTTCTAACTTTGAAGCCGAAAAAGGGTTTCCTTTTAATCTCTATATGATTGATATTGACGGGAAGAACCTAAAACGCATCACTCACGGCGAAACTTTTGATGCTTTTCCTGTGTTTTCGAATGACGGAAAACACTTGCTGTTTTCTTCAAACAGAAATAATGGCGGTACGAGAGACACAAATCTCTTCGTTGCAGAATGGCAAGATTGACATTCTGAAACAGTAACTCGAAAGAGGTAGCTGTGTTAAGTATGGCAGGATTAATTAGTCTTGTTTAAACGATCACGTTCCTCCAGTTCTTTAATACTCTCATTGGTTGAAAGTCTGGTGTTTCCGAAATTATAACGTAAGCCCAATCTTACCCATCGATTGTCTAATCGAGTATAGTATTGGTTGTTCTGGTCGAGATAATTATTCTTTACAGTAAAATCGCTTCCTAAGAATATATCGTTTGCAGAAAGTGACAAAATCCATTTACCTTGATTAAATGACTTTTTTAGGCCAATATCAACCTGTGTTCTCGTAGATACTTCCGAAGACCCCTCAACAACTGGGGAGATATATAATAAAGAAAGATTAGCTGTTAAACTTTGATCTTTTAAAAACGTAAAATAATTGATGGCGTTTCCATAAAACGACCAGCGCTCGTTGGTTTGGATGATATTATCGTTCTGTTCGGCAAAAAATTCTGCTTTATCATTAAAAATAGACGTCACGACATAAGCCGTCCAATGTTTTGTAAAGTTCTTGTATAGTATAAAATCAAAGCCGTAGTCAACTTCGCTCCTAAGATTGCTTGGCCTATAAAATATCTGATTCAATTCGTTGTCTTGAAAGCTTAACTCGCTAAAGGTGTTGTCTTCATCTCTATAATAAACCTCAAATGTATAGGTGTCGTTTATAGAGTAAGATAGGGTTAACAATTGTCTAATTGCAGGCTGTAATCTAGGGTTTCCACTAAAAAAAGAATTGTCGTTAAAAAAGAATTTAAACGGATTAAGATTAGAATATGTGGGTCTTTCAATCCTTTTGCTGTAGGATAATCCTAAGCTATGATTGTCGTTAAACCTATGCGTAAGGCTTGCGGTAGGAAAGGTTTTAAAATAGTCGAAATCATTTTCTTCATTCTCAACACCCGACTCGAGCACTCCAAGTCCGTCCGTATACTCAGTTCTTACTCCTGCGGCCAAACTCCAATGCTCCCATTCCTTACTCATACTAATATAAGCCGCATGAATAGTTTCATCGTAATTGAAAATTCCTGAGTTTTCAGGGTCAGAAACAACGGTATTATTGTTCGCAATAATTTGCTGAATATCACTATTGGAATCTATTTTAGCTGATTTTACACCAATCTCGAAAGTCCCATCATTTTTAAAAGGAATAGATAAATCAGCCTGACCCGAGTAGATTTTAATTTCTTGAAGCGAGGTGGTATTAAAATTATTGCTTCTTATAAATTGATTGGAAGCGTCTTGATAAATAGTGCCAACATCCTGAAATCTATCATAATCATAATTGGTATGATGCACATTAAACGACAGTTTAGTTCCGTTATTAGATTGGTAAATATAATCGGCATTAGCTCCTATATTTAGTATATCGTCTTCAGTTTTGTTAATTGCTGTAAATGTAGAATCAATAGCTTGTGTAAAGGATTTGGTGTCGCGCTGCCAAAATGGTGTTAATAGTGCGTTTCCAGAGATGGAAACTGTGTTCTTATCGTTTATATCGTAATCAAAATTCATATTGAGTGTGTGTGACTTTGTAGATGTATTACGATCTACATCGGTTTCCCAACTCCCAACTGGTTGATTTCGCCGAATAAAAACAATACGCTCATCATTAATTCGATTTTGCTTTTCAGTGTTATAAGCATACCCCAAGTACAAGCTTGTTTTCTTTCCTTTAAAAAAATGATTGGTTCCACCTGAAGCTCTAGGATAAATTCCTTGCGTATAATTTCCATAAATACTCCCGTTATAACCGGCAATTAGGTTTTTGCTCATTTTAATGTTGATAACAGCACCTCCTTCGGCATCGTATTTTGCAGGTGGATTTGTAATTACCTCCACAGACTGTACACTGCTTGCATTGGTTCCAGACAACAACTGCTGTAGCTCTTCTCCTGAAAGGTAAACGCGCTTATCGTTTATAAGATAAATAATATTTGAAGCGTTCCGTACAGAGATTTCATCATTAATCATAAGGATTCCTGGAGTGCTTTTTAAAATATTCCAAACACTGCCTTCGGTGAGTGAGGTGTTTTCAACATTAAAAACCAAGCGGTCATTTTCACGCTTTAGAGTAGGTTTTTTTAAAACTAACTCAACCTCAGATAAAGATTGCGCCTCTTCTTCTAACACAATATTGCCCATGTCTATATCTGATTCTAGAGTAAATGCCTTCGAGATTTTTTTAAACCCAATAAAAGACACTTCCATAAGATAATTGTCTTGATTAAGGTTACCGATTTCAAACTTACCTAGATCGTTGGATATGGTTCCTGAAACAGTGGTTGAATCGCTAGCTTTAAGTAATATAACATTAGCATAAGAGACCGCCTCATTGTTTTCGTTTAATATATGTCCTGAAACAGAATAATTCTGGGAGAACATTATATAAGGGAATAGCAATAAAGCGCAAAAGGCAAATATAATTTTTTGCGAATTCACGAATTAATTAATTATTGGGATTAGCTATTAATTAGTTTTAGTTACATTATAAAAGTATGATATTAAAACCAACATCCAAATTATTAGTTTTGATAATCGTTAAACCGCTCCAAAAATCTTTTAAGTCTTTATTTATTCAATAAAAACCCTACAATAATTTATATTTGCAGTCGCATTTAAGGCATGTTATGAAAAACATTAGGAACTTCTGTATTATCGCTCATATCGACCACGGCAAAAGTACGCTTGCTGACCGTTTGTTAGATTTTACAGGTTCTGTGACAGATCGAGAGAAACAAGATCAGCTCTTGGACAATATGGATCTTGAGCGTGAGCGTGGTATTACCATAAAATCGCACGCTATTCAAATGGAATATACATTTGAAGGGCAAGAATATGTATTAAACTTAATTGATACTCCTGGCCACGTTGATTTTAGCTATGAAGTTTCTCGGTCTATTGCTGCTTGTGAAGGCGCCTTACTTATCGTAGATGCTGCCCAAAGTATTCAAGCTCAAACAATTTCTAACCTGTATTTAGCATTAGAAAATGATTTAGAAATCATTCCTGTACTTAATAAGGTAGATTTACCAAGTGCTAATCCAGAAGAAGTTACTGATGATATTGTAGATCTTTTGGGTTGTGACCCAGAAGAGGTTATTCATGCAAGTGGTAAAACAGGTTTTGGCGTAGATAATATTTTAAAAGCAATCATAGAGCGTATTCCTGCGCCAGAAGGTGACCCAAATGCGCCATTACAGGCTCTAATTTTTGATTCCGTTTACAATACCTTTAGAGGCATAGAAACCTATTTTAGAGTTTTTAACGGTGAAATAAAAAAGGGGCAAAAAATTAAATTCGTTGCCACAGATAAAGAATACTTTGCAGACGAAGTTGGGACCTTAAAACTTAATCAGGTCGTTAAAAAAAGTGTTAAAGCTGGAGATGTTGGATATTTAATCACAGGAATTAAAACAGCCAAAGAAGTAAAAGTTGGTGACACTATCACCGATTTTGCAAACCCGACAACCAATATAGTTGAAGGTTTTGAAGATGTCAAACCCATGGTATTTGCAGGTATTTATCCTGTGGACACAGAAGATTATGAAGAGCTTCGAGCTTCTATGGAAAAGCTACAACTCAATGATGCTTCTTTAGTATTCCAACCTGAAAGCTCAGCTGCTTTAGGTTTTGGTTTTCGTTGTGGGTTCTTAGGGATGCTTCACATGGAAATCATTCAAGAACGTTTAGAGCGCGAGTTCGATATGACTGTTATTACGACTGTACCTAACGTATCTTACCATGCATACACAAATAAAAATCCTGATGATGCTTTTGTTGTAAACAATCCATCCGATTTGCCAGACCCTTCAACTATAAATCGTGTTGAAGAGCCTTATATAAAAGCGACAATAATCACAAAATCCGATTTTGTTGGTAATGTTATGTCGCTGTGTATTGAAAAACGTGGCATCATCACTAATCAGACCTATTTAACTACTGAGCGTGTAGAATTAACTTTTGACATGCCTTTGGCAGAAATTGTTTTCGATTTTTATGATCGCTTAAAAACCGTTTCAAAAGGTTATGCTTCTTTTGATTATACACC
>CALDUJ010000094.1 GCA_937923735.1 uncultured Flavobacteriaceae bacterium
TAAGACATTTCGACTCCGTTTCTTTTTAACGCATTTCTAACTTACTCTTTAATCTCAAGTGATTATATTTGTCTTGTGATACTATCTAACTACTTGTTATTTATTAGTGGAGGAGAAATTTTCCTCATTCTATTTATTGTAGTCATGGTATTTGGTGCCGATAAAATTCCAGAAGTAGCTCGTGGCTTGGGTAAGGGTATGCGAGTTTTAAAAGATGCTACTAATGATATCAAGAGTGAAATCTCCAAAAGTGCCGAGACTCATGGTATAGATACTAGCGTTACTAAAGAAATTGATCAAGAAATCAAGAAGGTAAAAGAGGGGCTGGATGACTTTACTGGCTCGGTTAAAAGAAAACTATAGTGTTGTATATAATCCTAGGGTGTTTTAGAATGCTTCATTTTAAGCCATCCAAATATGAGACAGCAGCTAACTAAAGTTATTAGGGCCAAATAATGAAACCAAAATGGTTCTGCTCCTTCAAAACCGCCGTTGATTCTTGCGAGATAAGTCATTATCATTACAAAGCATACGTAGTAAAAATACACCCATTGCAATTTAGGGGATATTTTATCTAATTTAAAAGGTGCTATAACTATCATTAAATATGCTAATAAACCTCCCAGTAATCTAGATATTTCCAATGGAATATCATTTAGATATATGTTAGTTGCTAAGAAACCAAAATGAATAACATGAACTATTGCAAAAATCCTAAGAAGGTTTTTTAGCGCCACATTCTCAGAAATAGACTTCTCAGAGGTGCTATATACATAGAACGTTATGAGGAAAATAATTAGTGACAATCGTCCGGAATATCTAGCAGAATATTTAAACGTTTCACCCAATGAAGCACTCATGTAGTATGTCACTAAAAAAATAAACAGTTCAACTAGAACGGCAAAAAGAATCATTTTTTTAAGGGAAACCTGCATTTATAATTTTCGGCTTATGGTCAATCCATCTCTTATTGGCAGAATAACAGTTTCTATTTGTTTATCTTCTTTTAAAAGTGAGTTGTATTCGACAATGCCTTTAGTTGAAGTGTCTTCTTCTTTTATTTCCTCTAAAACCTTACCGCTCCAAAGTACATTATCTGATAGAATTACACCTCCGGCATTAAGCTTATCTATAACAGCGTGAAAGTAATTTGTATAGTTCTCTTTGTCAGCATCCATAAAAACTAAATCGAAAGTCAAATTTAGTTTAGGAATAATATCCATGGCATCCCCAGTATGTTGAATTATTTGTTTCCCATAACCAGACTTGTTAAAATACTTCCGTTGAAAGTCATGAAGTTCTTCATTGATGTCTATAGTATGCAATTCACCTTCAGGGTGAATGCCTTCAGCTAAACAAATGGCAGAGTAACCAGTATAAGTGCCAATTTCTAGAATGGTTTTGGGGGTAATGAGTTTTGATAGCATACTTAAGACTCGTCCTTGGTAATGTCCACTTAGCATTCGTGGTTGCAATATCTTTTGATGTGTCTCGCGATTAAGTTGCTGTAATAATTCTGGTTCATCTTCAGAGTAAGCGACTATATAATTATCTAATTTTTGTGAAATGAATTCCATTGTTTTACTTTATCACTGTCACTTCGAGCCGAGTCGAGAAGTCTTTTTTCATATTTTGCTAGATTTCTCGACTCCGCTCGAAATGACATAAAATTTTAGGATAAGATTCTATCAATTAATTTTTTCTTTGCATTCTCATCATCTCCACAAAGCCATTGTATCACATTATCTTCCCAAATAGCATCACATTGTTCTTGGGTAACAATACTTTCTTCCATGGCCAGGTCTAATATTTTTCCTGGATAGGATGATTGTTTTTCGCTTTCCATTTCGCCAAGCGGGTAGGGGTCATCAAGCCCCATAAGTACTTGGTTAGATCCTTGATTTTTAATGAGTAATTCCAAACCTCCAGTATCATGTACTAGTGTGTCAAAGAAAATGTTTTTGTGTCCTACCGCTTTTCTTGGGTGACTCTTTCCTTCAAATAAATCTGGACGACCATCAAATCCTTGTATACGTCTTCCTAGATTAATTTGGGCTAATTGCCCGCCATGCGCAAAACATGTTCGCATATTGGGATATTTGTCTTGAAAACCGTTTAATGTTAAAAAATGATAGGCATCAGCACATTGCGCTAGCATCCATATTAAATGGAATCGCCAGGCGGTATTCTGTAATTTTATGAATTTTTCGCCATCATAAGGATGTACTTCTACGGCCCAGTTATATTTACTAGCTAGCTCAAAAATAGGTTCGTTTTCTTCATCAAAAATACAGCGCCACGTCCCGATAGTATCCATATAATGAGTTGGTAAGCACAGAAGTTGCATACCCAATTCTTCAACACAGCGTTCAATTTCCCAACAAGCACCTTTTACAAATCCTGGATGTACAACAAATCCGCATGTAAATTTGCTTGGATTTTCTTTTTGTATTTTGGCGTTAAAATCATTTTGGAAACGAAGAGCTTGCTTCATTTCCTCAACTCTAAGACCATTTCCATAAAGTTGTGAAAGATTCAAGACAACAGCATGGTCAATCTTGAAACGTTCCATCCATTCTAGCTTCTCATTCAAAAAGAAACTTGAATCTGTTACGGGACGACTCCAATCTTTTTGAAGCATGAACTTACGATCCTTATCTACCCAGAAAATCCCTTTGTCTTTCATAAACTGAGGAATCTCTTCTGGATAAGGTAGTAAGTGTGAATGACCGTTAATGCGCAATTTGCGTTTCATATACAGGTCCTGAGAGATCAGGAATCTTTAAAAATTAATCTAATTGAACTTTTTTTGGAGGTTGCATAACTTCACCACAGTTTGGACAACTACGTTTATCTGAGTCGCTGTAGTAATTATCAAAAATCTTTGGCATATCAGTCTCTATATTATCTAGAGTGAAATCCTCTTCATATAACTTGGTTGTACAATTTTCGCAGAACCAAAGTAGTGCATCTTG
>CALDUJ010000095.1 GCA_937923735.1 uncultured Flavobacteriaceae bacterium
ATAGAGAATACGTCTTCGATAGGCATCAAGAAAGGCTTGTCCATATCACGTACTGGCTCTTCAATCCAAGTATCAACAGCTTCCATAAGAGACATAACTGTGTCAACCCACTTTTGCTCACCATTAAGTGCACCTAAAGCAGATCCAGCAATAACTGGTCCGTTATCTCCATCATACTCGTAGAAAGAAAGTAAATCTCTTACTTCCATTTCAACTAACTCTAACAATTCTTCATCATCAACCATATCCACTTTATTCATGAATACAACGATACGAGGAATACCAACCTGACGTCCTAAAAGGATATGCTCTCTTGTTTGTGGCATTGGTCCATCTGTAGCAGCAACAACAAGTATTGCTCCATCCATTTGTGCAGCACCAGTAACCATGTTCTTTACGTAATCGGCGTGACCTGGACAGTCAACGTGAGCGTAGTGACGGTTAGCTGTTTGATATTCTACGTGAGATGTATTAATTGTTATACCTCTTTCTTTTTCTTCTGGAGCGTTATCGATAGTATCGAAATCTCTTGCTTCAGATAAACCTGCATCAGCTAATACTTTAGTAATAGCAGCAGTTAAAGTTGTTTTACCGTGATCTACGTGTCCAATAGTACCAATGTTTAAGTGTGGTTTTGAACGATCGAAAGTTGCCTTTGCCATGTTTAATTTATTTTAATCTTAGTTATATAATAATATTAGTGTTCAATATTTTTCAGTAAAAGAGCCAATGACGAGATTTGAACTCGTGACCTCTTCCTTACCAAGGAAACGCTCTACCCCTGAGCTACACCGGCGTAAAGTGTTTACTTCCCCAACCAATAAAGATTGAGATTCCTGCCTTCGCAGGAATTTTTGAGCGGGACATCACGCTTTCGGCGTGACGACATTCCACTTTTGAGCGGGAGACCGGGTTCGAACCGGCGACATTCAGCTTGGAAGGCTGACGCTCTACCAACTGAGCTACTCCCGCAATTTTAAGTTTTCTATGGGATTCACTCGCTTTGCTCGTGCATCCTGTTCGGGTGACCCCGAACATAAAATTTCTCGTCCACGTCTTACAAAAGCATGCTTTTGACGACTTCTCTTCGAAATTTTAATGTGGGGAGAGCAGGATTCGAACCTGCGAAGACATAGTCAGCAGATTTACAGTCTGCCCTCGTTGGCCGCTTGAGTATCTCCCCAAAAAAACGTATTCAATCTTTTAAAGAACTTGAGCCGATGGAGGGACTCGAACCCACGACCTGCTGATTACAAATCAGCTGCTCTAGCCAGCTGAGCTACATCGGCTTTTGCCTCTTTTTGCGCTCAAAATTGACGCATAAAAAAGTCCGCTATTTCTAACGGACTGCAAATGTAGATATTTATTTTTTTAATCAAAACATTTTTTAAACATTTTTGACTATAAATATGCTCTTAATTTTTCCTTTCGCTTTTTAAGCTGTCTCTCCAAGGAACTAACTGCCATATCTGTACATTCTTCAAATGTCTTACATTGCTTTTTTACAATAAGTCTATCGCCTGGCACACTTAGTCTTGCTTCAAAAATCTTATTCTCTTTATCACTAGTGTTTTCGACTTTAAGATACACATCTGCTTGAATCACTTTATCATAAAACTGATCAAGCTTATCCATTCTTTTCTGAATGAAATCTAACAACTTAACATCTGCATTAAAGTTTACTGATTGCGCATTTACTTTCATTTCTTCGATTTTTAGGTTAGACATTATTTTTTGCTTCGCGGATGAGATTTTACATATACTTTCTTTAACTCCGATATACTATTGTGAGTGTATACTTGTGTAGAAGCTAAAGAGCTATGTCCGAGCAATTCTTTTACCGCATTTAGATTCGCACCTTGATTTAATAAGTGAGTTGCAAAAGTATGCCTCAATATATGAGGACTCTTTTTTACCTTATTAGATGCCTTACTAAAATACTCATTTATTATTCTGTAAACAAGTGTTTCATATATTTTAACTCCTTTTTTGGTTAGAAATAAATACTCCTTATCATCTATCTTCATCAATTCATTTCGTTTATTTAGATAAGAACTTAAATTATCGTGAACACTCTCCAACAACGGAATAACACGTTCCTTATTTCGCTTACCAACTACTTTTAACGTCCTGTTAGATGTTTCAATATCCTGAAGCTTTATATTAATGAGTTCGCTCCTCCTAATACCTGTCGAATAAAAAAGCTCTATGATGACATAATCACGAATGCCTTCGAATGTATCATCAAAGTGAAATTCATTAAGTACCATCGCCATTTCGTTTTCAGAAAATGGCACTTCTACTTTTTTTGAAGTCCTTAACGCTTTGTGCTTTAACAAAGGGTTGAATTCAATCTGACTTGTCTTCAACAAAAATTTATAATAGGCCTTTAGTGAAGCAATTTTTCTATTAATACTTCTATTAGAGATTTTTGATTCAACCAACTTAACTATCCAACTCCTTATTTGTGAATAATTAACAGCATCAATGTTACTATCGCCATATTCGGATTTAGCAAATAAAGAGAACTCCTGAAGATCCTTATCATATGCATTTACTGTATGAAGAGAATAATTTTTCTCCAGTAATAAATAATCTGTGAAGGCTTTGAAGGGCATAAAAAAACCATTAAGTATCAAAGTTAACGAACTTTTGAATTCTTAATGGTTTGTATTTAGAATAATTCTCAATTCGAGAAAGAGAATTAATTTGACTTACTAAATTTCTTCAGCGTCTCTTAATCCTTGAACGTATTGTGCTTTTTGGATTTGTGCTCTACGCTTAACTGAAGGCTTTGTAAATTGTTTACGTGAACGAAGTTGACGCATTGTACCAGTTCTATCAAACTTTCTCTTAAAACGCTTTAGCGCTCTATCGATATTTTCTCCTTCTTTTATTGGTATTATTAACATATCGCGTAACCTCCTCTCTTTTAGAATCTCCGTTTAATATTTAACGGGGTGCAAATATAGAGCAATCTTTTTTATCTACAATTATTATTATAATATTATTTGAAATGCCATTCTTTTACCTTGACTATATTGCCATTAAACTGAAAAACATCAACAGGGTAATATTCCAAAGTATCCTTCCTAAAATAAGTCTTATATATACCTGATAATTTTCGTTTGCGTGTTTTAATATTAAATTTTTCAGAGTCAATATTATTCAAGACTTTAAAAATAAACTCGGAGCAATAGAGCTTTGTTGAATCCTTTGACGAAAAAGATTTATCGAATTTAATTTTAAGTTTATTGAACTTTTCTAGGTTTCTTTTGATTGATTTAAAATTAAAAGTATCTAAATGGTTTATTTGCCAAATACTTGTATAATATATATCTTCTTTCTCAATATTTAGAAAGTCGTCGATGGTCTCTACTTTATAATCAGAAGGTAAACTCTTAGTATCTACAACGTGATGCACAATCGAATTCCCTTTATCATAAATAAGCAAACCTACATGAGTACTTAATGTATCAGAAATATTGAATTCTTTTGCGAAAAAACCTTCTTTTGAATTTGTTCCACGATATATTAAGTATACTTGCGAATCATCAGATTTCAATTCCTCTAAAAAAGTGCTATTGCTATCATTACAACCCATAAGGTATATGAATGTAAATGACAACAATAGCCTTAAAAACTTTAACTCCATAGAATCAAAGCTTGAATCCTATTCCAAATTGAAAAGCATAAAAATCAATTAACTTAAATTCCTGGACTGAACTGTCACTATAGGTTAATATGTCTGTTTTAGACTGAATACCTAATCTGAAATTAAATCTATCACTGAGGACAAACCTTGAACCTATATTAGCTTGAAGTCCAAAATTAGCACCAACACCTTTCACAGTATCATCTGTATCGTCAACAATATTCTCAGTTACAGATTTGTATAAATATGAACCATAAATACCAATCCCTCCATATACTGATACCTTTTGTTCTTTTAAATACGAAAACTGAAAAGTGAGTGGAACATTGATATAATTATTATTTAGATAATGTTGCTGATTATCAGAATCATTAAAATCGGCTTTTATTCTTAAGATTTCAACACCAGTAACTATAGCCGAATTACGTCCTAATTTAAACTCCTTACCAATGATTCCACCATATACTGTCGCATTGACCTTAAAGCTATTTTTGGCCTCTATAGTTGTAAAGCCAATAGAATTAGCAAAGAACCAATCCCAATTATTTTTATTTATTTGATTACTTGTCTGTGAAAAACAACAAATACTACAAAAAAATAATGCAAAACAAAAAAATGATATTCTCATAATATAATAATTTACAACTATCTATCGTATTAACATCCGCCTCCTATCAATGCTCCAATAATTGCTCCTCCAATAGCTCCAACCACTCCACAACATGCGCCTCCTATCAATAAACCTACTAAAGCGCCAGTAGCTTCTTCAATAGTGTGACCATCGTCGGCCTGAGTAAAAACTGCTCTCATATATGCATTGGACATGGATAATATTTCCTTTTCATTGGCATTTAAACTTTGGTACTGTTGATTATTTTCTAAATCTTCTTTCCAGTCACCATCTTTTATTTCCTGAAGAGTTAATCTTGCAAAACTAGATAAATTATATTCTTCCATTAGTTCTTCGTAAGTTTTACCCTCAGATTGCTTATTAATAATATTTTCAACACTAGACAAGCTAAAATCTCCAGCATTATAGCCAAGCATTTCTGCATACTCATCTACCATTTCTTGAGTGATTCCTTCACTTGTACTTCTGTAGACACTAGTGGTCGATGTATTATTCCTGAAATTACTCACTACTTCAAGAATTTTTTCTGCAGATTCTTGATATCTTAATGCGGAATCATTTTCTATTGATTTCTCTGCACTACAGCTATTAAACAAAGGCACTATAAGTACAATCGTCAAAAAATAAGCAACTTGCTTTTTAATTAGTTTTAAATGTTTCATTTTTAAATAAAGTTTTAAGTGTCACAACATTATTGTTCTGACAGGTTAATAAAAAATCAGCCTGAATAGTTTTAGTTAAAAATGCCTGAATTTGCCTGATAAAAAAATGCTATTAATCACGTTAAAGGGTTGGGATAAATAAGTCACGTGACTATTTAATGTACATTGCTTACATCCAATAATTTTCAGGCTATGAAATCATTGAACTTCGGCAACATAAAACTAAGAGAGAGAGAGAGAGAGAGACAGAGAGAGAGAATAATTGTTAAAATTTTGTTAAACGTGAAGTAATTCACTTACGGGTAATTATGGTTTTACCGTAAATTACAAAAGATAAAAAATGTAAACTCCTTATTATAAGTTAATTATAAAGCACGCAATTAAATCAAAAAAAAGAAATTTTAAGTCGCTTTTTTATACTCCTTCTTATCTATTACCATCTTGGCAATAATTTCACGAAGTATCTCACTTGTTCCTCCTCCAATCGGCCCTAACCTACTATCTCTTAATAGTCTTGCCATTGGATATTCTTCCATGTAACCATAGCCTCCTAAAAATTGAAGACAATCGTAGATGACCTCATCTGCCATCTTAGTTGATTTTAGCTTAGAAATAGTTGCTTCTTTTACAACATATTCTCCTTTATCTAACCTAGATGTGACGTGGTAATTATATTGTTTGTTTACTTCCATATCAGCATATAAATCTGAAAAACGATGGCGCAATGCTTGATACTTATCTATGGTTTTACCAAAAGTAGTTCTCTCGGACATGTATTGCAGTGCATACTCTAAAGCATACTCTGCTCTGGCATGTGCATTAACACCCATAATTAAACGCTCTAATGCGAAATGCTGCATAATGTAAGGGAATCCCTTTCCTTCTTCACCCATAAGATTACTTGCAGGAATAACGACATTATCGAAAGCAATTTCTCCTGTATCGGATGCTCTCCAACCTAATTTATCCAATTTGGTTGCAGACACTCCTGGCGTGTCTTTGTCAACTATAAATATGCTAATACCTTTACTACCTAATTCGGGATTAGTTTTTGCAGCAACTACCATATAATCGCAATACACACCATTGGTAATAAATGTCTTGGATCCATTAAGAACATAAGTATCTCCTTTCTTAATTGCTGTACTTCTCATACCAGCGACATCACTACCGCCAAAAGGCTCAGTAACTGCCATACAACCTATCATTTCTCCAGTGATACTTTTAGTAAGATATTTTTCTTTTATTGCGTCACTACCTTCAGCATTAACATGCGTCATTGCTAAGTAGGCATGCGCCCACATGGCAGCTGCAAATCCTCCAGAATTTACTCTCTGTAATTCTTCGAGAAAGATAACTGTGTAGAACAAATCCAATTCAAGACCACCATAAGCTTCTGGGTAATTGATACCGAAATATCCCATCTCTCCCATTTTCTTCCAGATAAACCTTTCGATTTGCCCAGTTTCCTCCCATTTATTTATGTGAGGAACAACTTCTTTTTTCAAGAAATCTTGAAAACTTTTTCTAAAAAAATCATGCTCTTCCGTAAAATACATACTTGTAAAATATTTAAGGCTTAAGGCGTGGTTTAGGTGTTTTAATCGAGGGTCAAATATAGTTTAATTATCTCTATTTTGTCTATAGGAAATCCTTTAACTTTTGTTAATTCAGTAAACGAAGAGAAACCACTTCTAAGTGTTCTTTGATCTACTATTTCGTAAGCCAAATCATAATCTATATGCTGAATAGTTACTAACTCTTCCACAGTAGCCGCATTCAAATTAAACTTGGTTATTGTTCTTGGTGTCTTTACCGTGAATTGGTTAGTTACCCTTCCTATAACTTCGGGCGTTAAACCATAAACATCTTGTAGTTGTATATCTGCAATGAATCCTCCAACAAACTTATTCCTGAATTTTATGATTCTTTCCGATAGTTTCTCTCCAATTCCATTAACCTTTTGAAGTTGCTCAGCAGTCGCTTCGTTAAGGTCTGCTTTCTGCTCATAAGTCAAAATCTTATTATAGTTGTTATAATTATTCTGAAAGGTTTTTGGCTTAGGATTGGTAACCCATTCAGGAAATTTGAAATGGGATGCCATCGTATCCAGTAGCGAATCGGACACTTTAGTAATATTCTGAAACTCCTTGGCTGAATTCACCCATTTGTTTTGAGCTCTGTATTTATGAAGTCTATCTATTTCTTCAACCGACATCCCAAGAGTGTATCCTTTATAGTCTGTAATATAATTTGGATTGAATGGGTAAATTTTTGGTTTGTTATTTTCTATTTCCACTAACCGAAGTGAATCCACTTCTTTTCTGAATACTTCTATTTCTTCAGATTCAAAGGGAATTTCATCCGAAGAAAAATCAACAAAGAAATAAATACATTGCGCTATCACAATGAATAGTAGCAACAAAAAAATCCCACTTCGTTGACTTTTAGTAAACTTGAAGTGGGATTTCATTATGTTAAAATCTATTAGGCTTTGGCTTCCTTAATAGCATCCATATACCTCTTGAGTTGCTTCTTGACAACAGGAAACAAGAAGAACAATCCAATCATATTAGGGAATATCATTGCAAAAATCATTGCGTCCGAGAATTTCCATATGGAACCCATACTTGCTGCGGCTCCAATTATTACAAACAAAAGAAATAACAACTTGTATGTTAAATCTGCTGTTTTGCCTCTACCAAACAAGAATTTCCATGATTGTAATCCGTAGTAAGACCAGGATATCATAGTCGATACAGCAAATAACACTACTGCAATTGTTAAAAATACATTTGAATAAGGAATATAAGCTGCAAATGCCTGAGAAGTAATTCCTGCCCCTTCATATGCTATACCATCAATCAGTACTGCTCCAGAACCATCACCACCATATTGGAAAATAGCACCATCACCTCCACCAAAGTTAAAAATGATTATTACCAGCGCTGTCATTGTACATATAACAACAGTATCTATAAATGGCTCTAACAACGCCACCAAACCTTCAGAAGCTGAATACTTAGTTTTTACGGCTGAATGTGCAATGGACGCCGAACCTGCACCTGCTTCATTAGAGAATGCTGCTCTTTGAAAACCTACTAATAAAACACCAATAATACTACCTACACCAAATGCAGTAGGGTTAAATGCTTCTCTGAATATTAATCCAAAAGCATCGTCTATAAAGGAAAAGTTAGACCCTATAATATACAAACAAGCTATCAAATACATTAATGCCATAAATGGCACAACTTTTTCAGTTACTTGAGCAATTCTCTTAATTCCACCTATTATAATAATTCCAACTAAAACAGCAAGTATCAAACCAATAACAGCCCCAGCACTTGTACTTTCTAGCCCCATTAATTCTTTAAGAACAATAGTAGCCTGATTTGATTGCGCGGCATTACCACCTCCAAAAGACCCTCCGATACAGAAAATAGCGAATATTATAGCTGCAATTTTACCAATTACTTCAAAACCCCTTTCTTTTAAACCCTTACTAATATAGTACATTGGTCCTCCGTAAACAGTACCATTTTCGTCTACATCCCTGTATTGAACACCTAATGTACATTCCACAAATTTGGTTGACATACCAAGTAATCCGCAAATTATCATCCAAAATGTTGCTCCAGGTCCACCTAAAGCAATAGCTAAGGCAACACCTGCAATGTTTCCATTACCAACAGTTCCCGATACTGCTGTTGCTAATGCCTGAAAATGCGAAACCTCTCCTTCCTCACTTTCATCTCTGATTGTCTCTATAGAATCTCCTCCTGGAGTTACATCTCCATAAGCCGGTTCTACTACTGCATGATCTATATCATCATATTTTCCTCTAACAACATTGATTGCTGTTTTGAAACGAAAGATGTTTGGAAATTTAAAATAAATTGTAAAAAACAACGCACTACCGACAAGAAGAACAAGTACAAATGGGATTGTTATTGTATCACTTTTATATATCGGAAAAAAAATAGCATTAAAAAAACCATCAGCCACAGGTTGAAATGCTTCATCAATACGCTGATCTAATCCTTTTTCTGCTTCTTGAGCAAAATTTATTAAAGGAAGTAATAATGTGAAAATTAAAAGAAGAAATCTCTTCATAATTAGAAAGTTAGTTAGTTTTTATATTTGATAATAGTGTTTATCAGCTAGCAAGATGCTAAAAATATTTGAGTTTTTAAAGATTTGCCTGTTAAAATGAGCCTCAATAATCAACAGTAATAATTGTTATCACCTTCATATACAAAACATCTATCCATGAAATATCAAGCATGAGCTTAAATCCAATAATACCAATTAGTAATAAAACCAACAACAACCAGACAGTTATATAAATTTTAGAGTGGAAAGCTTAATTACAGGGTTCATATCTTATAAATCAAAAACAGATGATCGTTTTGTGTATATAATATCCTTAATACGTATCCAAAATGCTAAGAACAGATACAAGGCAAAACCGAACCCAACAGTAACGAACGTTAGGTAAATAAATGAGGTTCTTACAACTCTAGCTCGCATACCTAATCTATCCGCAATACGTTGGCAAACATAGTAACCGTGCTTCTGAAAAAATAACAGGAGTTTGTAAAAAACATTCATACTGCAAATTAATCAATTAATTGGTTAATATGTTATTACCAATCGCACATTGTAAGCATTTGTTCTTGTCGCAATAATTAGTTTTAAGCTGAATTAAAGCCTGCGAATGTAATGCATTGTTAGAAACGGGCTTCAGGGAATTAAATCTATCAACAATACTATTCTTTTCTGATTCTAAATCTGTCATCCATTGGATGATTTCGTCATCAATGGTTTTTCCTAAATGCTTAGCATAGCTAAACTTTAACGGTATAATTGTATTAATAAGCAGAAGATTTATAAAAGCCTTTGTAGTTTGCTTTATGCTTTTCTTAGATTGCTTTCCAAACGTAAAATGGGTTTCCCAATATTTAGAAGTCTTCATATTGAAAATCTTATATATTTCCTCTTTTGAAGTCGCAGCAATAACCTCCGAAAACAGGTTTGTATTCCGATGATATAACTGCGCTAATTGCGATAACCTGATGGTTGGAAAATTTGGTGGTCGTAGCCTAAAAAATTGAGGCGATGTAACGGCTTGATTACTTAAGTTATATTTATGTTTTTGATACTTGTAGATGCCTTTTAACTCATTAAAATAGGTATCCTCCTTTTCCTCGTTGAATAATCCCGCCTGCCCAAATAGCAATGCTTCCAAATTTTCCGTTTTTGAGCTTTCTTTCCTTAGTATTGAAAACTCGATAGAATTTGCAATACTTAAAAAAGCGTCCCCATTTACTTTTAAACCAAAGCTCTTAGCGAGCATTTTGAAAAGTACCGTTTCCCAATTATTTTTGGAGTTTTTGAGTAATTGATTAATGTCTTCTGATTTTCTTTCGAGGCGCTCAAAATATAATCGTTCCAACCAATTGGATAATAGAAAATCGTTTGCGTCTGCAAAATCGTTCTCGCAATTAATCCATTTTTGTTGCTTACTGAATAGTTTTTGGTAATTATTTAAAGCTTCTTTAGAGACATAATGTTTAAGTTCTAACGTATCTATCTCCGTATTGTCTTTTCTAAAGATCTCAGTATCATGCTCCCAAACGACATGCAAAATCACATTATCATAAGCTTTATCTGTTTCGTGATGATGCCCAAACCAATCGGACGATTTTAAATGTATCTCTACATTACCAGCCCAAAGCTGATTGTCAATTTTTAGTTGCGCATTAAAGAAATCTGGGCCAGCATTATGATTATGCTCTCCAGAAACAACAATCTGAATGGTCTTTCCTTGAGTAGTTTTTAAACCCGATAACTCAAACTTTTTATGTTTCCAGAGGTAATGAATAAAGTCTTCCTGCATAGCCTCTGAAATTACGAATTTATTTGGAAAATTCAACCTATAATAAGTCTTGACTTTATTAAAGAATGATTGAACTTTGCTAACTTCCGCTATAGCTTATTTTAACAATCCATGTTTAAGCGCTAGTACCAAATTAGAACCTTAATACTAAATTCCCATAATTATACCCGGTAGGGAGTCTTTATAAATTTAACTACTTTATTATACCTTTTTGGGTACAATTTTAATTCAAAAATAATTTTAATACCCGATAGGGCTTATTTTTAAAATGATATTGTATATTTATACCCTAAAAGGTATAATATGAAACAAATGCCATTAAATAAATTCGTTCGCTCGAAAAGAAAGTCATTGAAAATGACACAAAAAGAAATGTCCGAAAAATCAGGCGTTGGAATAAGGTTCATTAGAGAACTTGAAAAAGGAAAACAAACACTGAAAATGGACAAAATAAATCAAGTATTAAGCTTATTTGGACATCAATTAGGACCAATAGAAATGCAAAGAGAACATGAAGAAAGCTAAAATATATATGTATAAAAATTGGGCTGGTACACTCATAGAAGATGAAGATGGTTTTCATTTCAATTATGAGCAAGAATATCTAAACATGGGTAATCCAGAACCGATTAGTTTGATACTTCCCCTTACATCAAAAAAATATTCAAGTAAAATTCTATTTCCTTTTTTTGACGGATTAATACCTGAAGGGTGGTTGTTAGATATTGCGGAAAAGAATTGGAAATTAAACCCAAGAGACAGAATGAGCATTTTATTAGTAACCTGCAAAGATTGTATTGGAGCCGTTTCTGTTGAACCTATTGAATTAAATGATGATGAGTAAATGCCTATTTTGCTATAAAGACATAAATGATGAGGAATTCATGGAACATGAATTTCATAAATCATGTAGTAGAAAATTTTTTGGAACAAATACGCCTCCAAAATTAACTTATACACAAGATGAAATGCTAGAGCTAGCCGAAAAGGTTGTCAAAAGTCAAAGAACCATCACTGGAGTGCAACCAAAGTTATCATTGAGTAGAAAAAAAATGACGGAAGACTCGGCCATTGAAAGATTTACAATCGTTGGACTATGGGGGAAATTCATTTTGAAACCACAAACCAAACTCTACAAGCAACTACCTGAAATTGAGGATTTAACGATGCATTTAGCAGAATTATCAAAAATAAAAACAGTTAAACATTCTTTAATTAGGTTAAAATCAGGTGAATTAGCTTATATGACCAAGAGAATTGATAGAATAAAGGACAGAAAGTTACATATGGAAGACATGTGCCAGTTAACAGAAAGACTAACTGAACATAAATACAAGGGCTCACACGAACAGATCGCAAAAACCATAAAATTATATTCCGAAAATCCAGGATTTGACATTGTAAACTTTTATGAATTGGTGTTATTCTGTTTTCTAACTGGTAACAACGATATGCATCTTAAAAATTTCTCATTATTAAAAGATATTGAAACAAATTATAACTTATGCCCTGCGTATGATTTAGTGGCTTCTGAACTTGTAGTTGAAGATGACGATGAAGAATTAGCTCTTAATCTTAATGGAAAAAAGAAAAAGTTAAAGAAAAAAGACTTCCTTATTGCAATGAGTACAAGTGGAATGAACAATAAGTCTATTGAAAATGTCTTTAAAAAATTTGCAAGACAACAAGACAAATGGCATGATTTAATCGATTCAAGTTTCTTGTCTGAAAAATTTAAAGAAAATTACCACACTATGGTAATCAAAAAGTTTAAACAATTAGAATTGTAATAGCAACTAACTAAATATATAAAACATTACCAAAATACGGTTAATTTTAATCGTTCCCTTACTAATAAAACTCAGCTACAACTGAATAAGACACAACTATTAATATGGTAATTCGCCATATACAATACCACCAAAGAAACAGGGTTAATCAATATAACCCATCTCACGCATCCAATCGTCATTAAACATCTTCCCTACATAACGGCTGCCATGGTCATGAAATAAGACCACAACAACATCATCTTCGGTAAAATGTTTTTGTAATTGTAATACGCCCTTAATGGCTGCTCCCGCAGAATTCCCTAAAAACATGCCTTCTTGCTTTGCCAGTTCTTGTGTGTACACCGCAGCATCTTTATCGGTTACTTTGGTAAAGCCATCGATGATATCGAAATCCACATTTTCTGGTAGAATATCTTCGCCTATACCTTCGGTTACATAAGGGTATATTTCCTTTTCATCAAATATGCCTGTCTCGTGGTATTTCTTAAATACACTTCCGTAGGTATCAATTCCCCAAACTTTAATATCTGGGTTTTGTTCTTTTAAGTATTTACCAACACCAGACACTGTTCCTCCAGTTCCTACTCCTACTACGAAATGTGTCACCTTACCATCAGTTTGTTTCCAGATTTCTGGGCCAGTGCTTTCGTAATGCGCCTTGGCATTACTCGGATTATCATATTGATTAACATACCAAGAATTTGGTGTCTCTTTTCCTAAACGTTTAGACACAGAGTAATAAGATCTAGGGTCCGTTGGTTCTACATCTGTCGGACAAACAACAACCTCAGCCCCTACAGCTCTCAATATATCCATCTTTTCTTTAGACTGCTTGTCTGAAATAACAAAAATACACTTGTAGCCTTTCACTATAGCTGCTAATGCTAATCCCATACCTGTATTTCCAGAAGTACCCTCAATAATGGTGCCTCCAGGTTTTAGACGTCCATCTGCTTCCGCATCCTCAATCATCTTAAGTGCCATACGGTCTTTTACAGAATTACCAGGGTTGAAGGTTTCGTATTTTGCCAATACCATACAAGGTAAATCAGCTGTAAGTTTATTGATTTGAACTAAAGGTGTATTACCTATAGTTTCCAATATATTTTTTGCGTATTCCATAGTATTTCTAGCAGAGGCTGGAATCTTTTAGTGTCAGTATAAATTTTGTGTAAAAATAGTTAAAAGTTAGAGTTTACCATCAATTTATGAGGTTGGATTAACGTTTGTATTTTCAATCCCTTCCGTCACTTCGTGACACCTTCCCTTATCCAAGGGAAGGAGCCGCTACCGATAATGCATTTGATTTATTGGAAACGTTTTGACTTACTGGTGAAATATTGGTGATGACGACAAAAAATCAATCCCTTCCGCCACTCTGTGACACCTTCCCTTATCTAAGAGAAGGAGCTAATCATAGTTTCATTTTTCTACTGAAAACGCATTGCTTTTACTGGCGATATTTTAGTAATTATATAAGAGGGTACTAATAACATAATCAAGCAGAGTATGAATGTGCCAATATTAAGCAGAATAACATGCCCCCAATTTAAATATATAGGGATGGTTTTCATGTAATAATGTTCAGGGTTAGGAAATTCCAAAATCCTAAAATACTTTTGAACGAGTAATAATGTCAAGCCTATTAAATTGCCCCAAAATAAACCAATCAAAATCAGATATGTTGCATTATATAAAAAGAACTTTCTGATACTCCAATTGGAGCTTCCAAGGGCTTTTAAAGCCCCTATCATTTGCGTACGTTCCAATATCAAAACCAACAAAGCGGTAATCATATTAATACCTGCAACGATAATCATTATACCAATAATACCATAGATGTTCTGGTCGAATATCTTTATCCATTCAAAAATTGTAGCATATTGACGTGATACTGTTGTAGTATTTAATGTTGATGGTGTGCTTTGGTATATCTCAATACCTTTGGTTTCCAATTCATCATAATCATCTATAAACACCTCAAAATTACCAACCTCATCAGCTTTCCATTTGTTCATGCGTTGCACATGTTTTATGTCTCCAATAAAATAGGTTTCGTCTAACTCTTGAAAACCTGAATTATAAATGGCAACGACATTCAATTTTCTTATAAAAGGCGGTTTTGAGATATTATCTTTCATGAAATTAGCTTCAAAAGAATCACCCACTTTGAAGTTTAACCGCTTTGCAAGATATTCGGAAATAGCAACGTCATTACTAATGCCTTCGGAATAATTTGGAAGCTTTCCATCAACCAAATATTCTTCCAAATATTGCCAATCATAATCTGCTCCGACACCTTTAAAAACCATGCCTTCAAAATCTGTTTCTGTCTTAATAACTCCAAACTTCTTTGCGACTGCCTGTATATGGGCGACGCCTTCGACATCATTAAACTCAGGATAAAAATCTTGTTTGGTCGACACTGGTTTTATAGACTCATTGGAATTGTTACTATCGTAATTCTGAATGGTTACATGACCATTGAAAGCAATTGCTTTTTCTCTTATTTTTTCTTGCAACCCTATACCTGTTGCAATTGCAATAAGCATGACGATTATACCCAATGCAATAGCCACGATACCAATTTTTATTATTGGTGCCGAAATACTACTTTTATACGAACGGGTTCCTATAATACGTTTAGCAAGAAAGTACTCGAAATTCAAGGTTAAATAATGGTTTTAAATTTTATCAAAAATACAGTTTTAATATTTGTTGTGCTTTTATTTTCCTGTGGAAATAAAAGCAAGTTAGAAGCGGGAAGCAAGAAGTTAGAAGTCGCTCCTGAAAAGAATCTAGAAATTATAGTGGGCGCTAATCAAACTGAGAAATACTTGCCTTTTCTTAACGGAAAAAAGGTTGGCGTTGTTGCGAATCAGACATCGGTTATTTTTATAGATAACAACAATGAGATTGCCACGTCGCTGAAAACTCCTCGCAATGACAACTATACACATATTGTGGATTCCTTGATAGCCTTGAATGTGAATATCACCAAAGTGTTTTCTCCTGAACATGGTTTTCGCGGAAAAGCTGATGCTGGGGAATTGGTTTCTGACGGCCAGGACATTGAAACTGGATTGCCTATTTTTTCTCTTCACGGCAAAAGCAAAAAACCTAGCAAAGCGCAACTAGAGAATGTAGATATTATGATATTCGACATTCAGGATGTGGGTGTACGTTTCTATACCTATATATCCACCTTGCATCACGTTATGGAAGCATGTGCGGAAAACAATATTCCATTACTTATTCTTGATAGACCAAACCCTAACGGACATTACATCGATGGTCCTACAATGAAAGAAACCCATCGGAGTTTCTTAGGGATGCATCCTATTCCGTTAGTGCATGGCATGACGATTGGTGAATATGCAAAGATGGTCAACGGACAAAAGTGGTTAGCAAATGGGATACAATGTGATATTAGCATTATTCCTGCTAAGAATTATACGCATCAAACTCCATATAGCTTACCAATAAGACCTTCACCTAACTTACCAAATGACCAAAGCATCAAATTATATCCAAGTCTTGGTCTTTTTGAAGGCACAACGATTAATGCTGGTCGAGGCACCGAATTACAATTTCAGAGATACGGCGCGCCTTTTTTAGATGATAAAGTTTTTACTTTTAGCTACACACCTGAAGCAAATTTTGGTGCTAAGTATCCAAAGCACAAAGGCGAAATTTGCTATGGCGAGGATTTAGCTGATAATGATTTAAAAAACAGAGTGACCTTGAAATGGCTAATAAAGGCCTATAATAATTCGAATGATAAACAAGCTGTTTTCAACACTGACTCTTTTACAAAACATTCAGGCACTGCTAAACTTCAGCAACAAATTATTGAAGGCATGTCTGAAGCTGACATCATTGCAACTTGGCAAGACGATTTGGAGACCTATAAAGAAATGAGAAAACAGTATTTAATATACAACTAGAGATTTTCTTCTGGTATCACCGTAGGCTTTTGATACTTCTGAAAAGGTTGCGCAAGTAGATTTTTTATACTCCCATTCTCTTCTTCATTGGGAAAAACATCTACACCATATTCTATTTTCTCGGTATCCAATTTCATAAAGGTTCCAAATAAGCGATCCCAAATCGCAAAAATATTCCCGTAGTTACTATCTGTATAAGGCAACACATTATGATGGTGTACTTTATGCATATCTGGAGAAACAATAACCCAACTCAGTGCATTATCAACAGATTTAGGCAACTTTATATTAGCATGACTAAATTGCGTAGCAATTAGCGACATTGCTTGGTATAACATCACTATGGCGATTGGCGTCCCAATAATAAAAACCCCTGCGAGCGTAAAGCCAAAACGTATTAAACTTTCCAAAGGATGATGTCTATTAGCTGTTGTAGTATCGACTTTATGATCTGTATGATGCACCAAATGTACCATCCACAAAGGTTTCACTTTATGTTCAACATAGTGAGCTAAATAAGCTCCGATAAAATCTAATAATAATACGGCTAGCAGAACATATAACCAAAGTGGCATTTCTGGCAACCAGTTAATAATACCAAAATCATTAGCAACTACCCAATCAGCAGTATTTAATAATAAAAATGCTAAGGCAAAATTTATAATAATAGTTGTTAGTGTAAAAAAGATATTTGGGACTGCATGCTTCCACTTTTTATAATTAAATTTAAACAATGGTACTGCACCCTCTAACAACCAAAAAAAGGTCAACCCTCCAATTACAATAGCAGCTCGATGAGACGATGGGATGGTTTCAAAATAGTTTATGATGGTTTCCAAATTAATTATAAGCTTTAAAAATTAAACTTGCTTTCTTCAAATTTGTTTCACTGATTTTATCTCTCCACAAAGCAACATTTTCTTCATCTTTCAGCATTATAAAAGTAGTATAATTTAAGAAAACTAATAGTGGTTTATTTATTTTATCAACTTCAGATACTTCAATTCTCTTTAATAAACGCTTAGCCTTTTTAGGGTTATTTAAGACCAATAATTTTTTTATTTCAAAGAAGTCTAGTTTTTGCGAAAAAGCGTTTTCATTCTCCAAATCCCCTAAGTAATTTCTTGATTCTTTAAGGTAAACTCCAGCCAATTCAACTATTTCGGTTCGCATCTCTTTCTTACTGAACAAGGCATAATCCAAATATTTAGAGCCTAAAATGAAAGTCGTATTAAAATTTTCTTTTTTCAAATAATTTCTTAAAAACGGACTTAAAAATGTTGTGTCGAACGAATACCATTTTATTAAAGAAGGCAAATCATCAAAAACCTCAACTGAAAAATTTTTGTTCAAAATATTTCCATTCACATCCATTATTTTAATGCTCGCATCCTCTAATTTACTCAAATACAATTCTCCTCTTAACTCCTTAGCCTTATTATATAAGTCGCCATATTCATCTTCCGGCATTAATACAGGTATAAAATAATCCCAAATGATATTATTTACCTCATCATTCTGCGTTACATCGACATAAATCGACTTTCCATTTTCATCTTTCACTTGCACGTAATATGGCGTTTTAAAAGAGTCTTCCCAAACAACAAAAAGCATTTTGTTTTGCGCTAGTGCCATCCTCTTGGCAACATCAAAAGACGTAAACCATTCTTGCCCAATAGAAGTGCCAGTAAAAGCGATGCAAAAAATTAGGAGTAGAAGTATTTTTTTCATCTGTTTAAATTTTATTGCTTTTAAGAGGTCAGATGTAATTCGCAATTTAAGATTTCGATTGGCATAAAGAATTTTGTCGCTCATTTCATGAATAGAGTTTCGTTTAGACCACAAAAATCAGTCCGAATAGGCAATTACCATAGATTATTTTATTCTTTTTTTCATTTCCTCCACAATATTATAAGCTGCCGGACAGATAGCAACATTTTGCATGGTCAAGTTCGAAATTTGCTGAAACTTCTTCCTATCGGTATGCGGAAATTCACGACAAGCCTTCGGTCGAACTTCATAAATAGAACAGTAATTATCTAATCCCAGAAATGCACATGGCACGCTTTGTAACACATAATCATTATCTTCGTCAATTCTAAGATATTCACTAATAAACTGTTGTTCCTTCATCTTAAAATGCTTCGATATGCGCTGAATGTCCTTGTCCATAAACAAAGGTCCTGTTGTTTTACAACAGTTTGCACACTCCAAACAATTTGTTTGCTTAAACTCATCTTCATGCAGTTCTTGCATAATGTAATCTAATTGTTTTGGCGGCTTTTTTTTAAGCTTAGCAAAAAAGGTTTTGTTTTCCTTATGTTTATCTTTGGCGAGCTTTGGGAGCTGTTCTATTTTTAATTTCAGGTTCAAGGTTTCGAGGTTTAAATTCAAAATTAAGTAAAAATTATACAGATTGCCACGCTCTGCTCGCAATGACTATACACAAAGACATACTCGGTAAG